>JAFOHG010000142.1 GCA_017421915.1 Cellulosilyticum sp.
CTTAATATTTAAGGCCCAGTGGTACAGTTGGTTAGCACGCCGCCCTGTCACGGCGGAGGTCGAGGGTTCGAGTCCCTTCTGGGTCGTTAAGATTAAAATTTAATCTTAGGTAAATATGGTCGCTTAGCTCAGCTGGGAGAGCACCTGCCTTACAAGCAGGGGGTCATAGGTTCGAGCCCTATAGCGACCATTGTTAATTTAATAATATGGCGGAATAGCTCAGTTGGCTAGAGCACACGGTTCATACCCGTGGTGTCATGGGTTCAAATCCCTTTTCCGCTATTACTAAAAAAGCATCCTAACTTAGTTAGGGTGCTTTTTAGCATATCTAATAAATCTTATTAGGCTATTTAAACATAGGTATGTTACAATAAAAAAATAGTAAATATAATATATGAAAGGTCATAGGATGGAAAAGACAATTTATATTTCTGATTTAGATGGAACATTATTAAATAGTAAAAAGCAAGTTTCAGACCAGTCTGTAGCGTTATTAAATGAACTCATAGAAAATGAGAAAATACATTTTTCTATAGCAACAGCTAGAACACCAGCTACTGTAGAGAACATTTTAAAAGATGTCAACATAAAGGAACCTATTATTGTTATGAATGGTGTGAGTTTATATGACTTAAAAACACATAAATATAGTCAGATAGAGTATATTGAACCTAAACTTGTAGAATACATGATAAAAAAGTTAGGAAGATGGATGAGTCAAGGGTTTATTTATACTATTCATAATCATAAACTAACGGTACATTATAATGAGCTCATAGGTAAGGGGAGAATTAACTTTTATGAAGAGAGAAAAAATCTTGAACATAAAAAGTTTGTAAATGAACCGCTAGATGATTATAATCATGTGATTTATTTTGTTTTTATAGATTCCAAAGAAAATATACAAATCATTCATGATATACTTAGTAACATAGAAGGCATTGGGCTTATAATGTATAAAGATATTTATGATAAGGAAAGTTATTTATTAGAGGTATATAGTACAAGAGCAACAAAGGCAAATGGGATAAAAAAACTTAAAGGTGAGGGAAATTATACAAAAGTTATTAGCTTTGGTGATCAGCTTAATGATCTTAATATGTTTCAAGAAGCGGATGAAGCTTATGCAGTGGGAAATGCAGTTAAAGAAATTAAAAAAATTGCAACAGCTGTGATAGGTACAAATGATGAAGGAAGTGTAGCACGTTTTATATATGAACATGCCAATAAGTCATACTAAGGAGGAAGAATGATGTTAAGAATAGGAATGGGATATGACGTTCATCAATTAGTAGAGGGTAGAAAATTGATTATAGGGGGGGTAGAAATTCCTCATGAAAAAGGACTTTTAGGACATTCAGATGCGGATGTACTTTTACATGCTATTATGGATGCTTTAATAGGAGCTATTGGTGAAGGAGATATAGGAAAACATTTTCCTGATACAGATCCGAATTACAAGGGTGCAGATAGCCTTGTATTATTAGAAGCAGTAGCCAAATTACTACAGGCAAAACATGCTATAGTACAAAATATTGATGCAACAATTATTGCCCAAAGACCTAAAATGGCACCTCACATTATACAAATGAGAGAAAACATAGCAAAAGTGTTAAATATTGAAGTCAATCAAGTTAACATTAAAGCAACTACAGAAGAAAAATTAGGATTTACAGGAGCAGAACAAGGGATTTCGAGTCAAGCGATTACTTTAGTTGATTTAGTTTCATAAAGGAGGCTATATATGGAAGAAAAGATGTATTGTCCAATATGTTATAAAGAGCTTGAGCTTATGGCTGCATGCGGAGCTGCTCAATATTTTTGTAAGGAATGTAAAAGAGTGATATCTAGTAAAAAAATACTTACAGAAGAGGAAGTAAAAAAAGTTAAAAAGCCAAATTCATAATATACAAAAGGCTACAGCATATTAAGGGAGAAGAATATGCTGTAGCCTTTTTATATTATTATGGTAAGAGGAAGTTAAATTTTAGTGGTAGTTTTAAAAGTTTATCTACTTTAAAACAAGAGAAAACGACAAATAGGATAAAAGAGTTTAATTAACTTAACTATTGTTCAATTTTTTGAATTAATGAAGTAGTAATGTCATTAACAATTTTAAAGTCAGTTGCAGCAATGTAATATTTTTCTAAATCATCATGAAGGAATTTAGCATAAGCAAGATGAGAAGTACCTTCAGATACACAAGATTTATAGCGTTTCATAATATCAGCAAGTTGGTCTGAAAAGTTTTCATCAGTTTGAGGATCGATAAGTTCTTTATACATATCTAAAATAATATCACCTTTACGGCTAGGGAAATATTCATGAGGTGACGTACTATCAAAAATACATAAATCAAGTTCAGGCATAATCAACATATCTAGACTATCAGGGTCAAAGCTACAATGATAAACTTCGGTATCAATACCTCTAGTTTGGGAAGATGCTAATATTTTTTTTAGCATAGTAGACTTACCAGAACCAGGTCTACCTTTAATAAAATAGCGATATTTAAGATTACCAGTTAACTCTTCTACATAATCTACAAATCCTTTTGAACTAGAGCCACCAAAAAAGCGATGCATCACAACGCTAGGTTTATTAAAGCGTACATCTTTTAATAGGGTATCAATAACTTGCTGTGTAAAAAGATTGGCTTTTTCAAAGTCCATATGATCAATATAGATTTTCTCCCATTCATCGTGAATTTTGAGTGCACGAGCAAAGCAATTATAGGCTTTTGGATAACAGCTACTAATTTCAGATTGTAGGGAAAGAATCTCATTTTTATTTTTAGCAAGAGCATCTACGTCCCATGCTACACCAAGATTGATATATTCTTCTATAGCACCAGGAGCTGTGGGTTCTATGACATGGGGTGAAGTACCATCAACAATAGCAGTAGATAAACTCCTAATAATAATGCCGTCAAGGGAATCTGGATCAGAAGAGCAGTGAATATACTCAACAGGGACCCCTTTATCAATCATTGCTTTACCTACCTTTTTCATCAAAGAAGATTTGCCAGTACCAGGTCCACCTTTAAGAATGTAAATTTTATTGAGATTTTTTAGGTTAGAAGAAAAGTAATTTTGAAAACCTTTTGAAGTATTGCCACAAGCAAAATAGTGTTTTATTAATTTAGACATTATGTCACTTCCTTATCTAATCATGCTACTAAAAGTAATGTCTATATAGGTTATGAGGATGGCTTGGGTATTGTGAAAATATAAAATGAATAGTGAAAATAAGACAGAGAGAAAAAAATGATTTATAATAGGAAAAAGAGAGGGGGAGAGTATGAGATATTATGGTAGGCGTAGAGAAACAATCAAAAATACGATTTATATTATTATAGGATTGATAAGTTTATGTTTTGTATCTGTCAAGTTACAATCATTGAATATAGATGAAAAAATAGTGGTAACAAATGAAGAAGTAGAAGGGCAAGTGGGCATGGAATCAGAGCAAGACTTGGTATTAGATGTAGATAAAATTTATCAGTGGTCTAATAAGCCTTTGGATGAAACACAGCTTAGCGCATTACTTTCTGCTTATTTGCCTGGAGGAGGCTATTTGGAAAAGGTAAGTATGGATTTAATACAGGAGTCCTATTGCCTTAAATTAACTTATATTTATAATCAATATGAACAAGCATTATCTAAGATTAAGAGGAATCAGATAGCACTTATTAATGCAAGTACCTTAATGAGCTTATATCCTAATATAGATGCGGTACAAATTAATATTTTAATAGATGGGCAAGTCTATAGAAGCGTATTATATAGACCTGATTTAGAGAACTATTTTGGCATTTCCTTGCTAGAAAATGAAGGAAAGCGAACTTTTGAAAGAATAGTAAAGGAGTTTATACAAAAAGAGAAAGTAAGTACATATTGGGAAGAAAAACATCCATATGATAGCCTTATGGGAGAAGATGTTGAAGCTTTTTATAAAATGAATTTTCCAGTACGAGATAGTGAGGATGAAATTTTTCCATATATAGATGAGGATTTAGATCATGCAGTAGTTAATCAATATGGTTATAGGTTGTTTTTACAAGGACTTAGGTATAAAAATCCCTTAATGAATTATTATAGTGCTTATCGACTTATTGAGTATTATGAAAATCAGAATAAAGAAGAGATTATGCTAGAACTTGCTACTTGTCAAAGTAAATCTCAAGATGAAAGAGTACAAATAGCATGTGAAAAGGTAATTGATTTATTAAGTTTATTAGAAGAAGATGAAATAAGAGTTTTTGGGCGGTTTGAGGAGAATGTTTTAGAGGGAGGTAAAAAAATCTATAAAATTGATAAAAATGGCTTATCTATTTTAGCAAAGTGGGCTGGACAAAATGAAGCGGGGTTAAAAATTGTAAGTATTGCAGGTAATAAGGAATATGCCCTTTGCAGTGCCACATCTTCTGAGCGATGTTATTATTATCTTTTACCAACTACACATACATATGAAATAAAAGAAGATGGTGTTTACTATAATCAAAGTAAAATCCAGACTGAACTTATTAGCAATATAGGACAACTGATTGGTGAGCAAGAGATAAGTGAGGCTTTAGAGAAAAATCAGATAGAATGGAATTGGTATTTTGATAGCTTGATAAAAGTAAATATAGGAAAAGATATAGAGTTTATTTATGATGCTAAGAAAGATATCTTACAAACCAAAGAACAATTTAATCAAACTTTTGATATGAAATATTTAGAGACATACTTCAAAGAAAAATATGAGGTTTCAGTTGAAAAGTCAGCCGCAGCTATAGGGACTAAAGCAGAAGTTAATCATTTTATAATAGATAATGAAAAAGTAGTGGTTTATGAGTATGCTCATTTAGCTCAGAAAAATATAGAATTATTACAGCAAGAACAGGAAAGTGAGAGGCAAACAGGGAGAGTTTGGAGTAAAGGAAAATTAAGAGTATATTATAGAGGTGTTAATAATACGCTTATTACACAGCTTAATCATATAATGGGGAAAAGTATGCTAGCCTAATTAATGATGGTAAGATAAAAGGACTTGGATTTTAGGGAATAATAAAAACAAGTCCTCTTTATTTGTAGATATTTAATCAACTATGGTTGGAAAATTAATTATACCTAGAAGTCATGATTAATTTGGATAATTAAGATGAGCATCGGTAATATTAAGTAAAATGTTTTCTACATATCTTTTAGCTTCGTATTTAGCCATAGGTAAGTTCATATCAAGGTAATTACCACAATCTCTAGCACTAGCACCAGGTACTTCACCTTCAAAGTTTGCTACAAATTGGAAAAGCTCAGTAATGAGTGGCAAAATTTCTTTTGAAGTTCGCTCACCTTTTAAAATGAGGTAAAAACCTGTACGACAACCCATTGGACCAAAATAAATGGTTTCATCTGCAAAAATAGGATGATTACGTAAGAATGTTGCTGCAATATGTTCAATAGTATGAATTTCAGCAGTATTCATAACCGGCTCTAAGTTAGGACGCTTGAAGCGTAAATCATAAGTCGTAAGTACTTCATTACCAATGTTATCTATACGTGATACATAAATACCAGGAAGAAGGTCAATATGATTAACAGTAAAACTTGCAATTTTTTTCATTGTAGTATTCCTTTCTTAATCAATAAGTAAGTGTTTATTAAAAGTATTATAGCTCAAAAGCTATTTTTAAGCTAGGCTTATAGAAAACTGTATTTTGGCTTGATTTACAAGAAATTGTCTGATAACATAAGAAGTAATATGAAAAATGTAAAGAGGTGCACAAATGAACGATCAAAAAAAAGTTATTTTTAGTGGCATGCAGCCATCTGGTACAATTACGTTAGGAAATTATTTAGGTGCCCTTAAAAACTGGACAAATTTACAAGATGAATACAATTGCTTATATTGTATTGTAGATATGCACGCTATTACCGTTAGACAAGAGCCAGCAGTACTTAGAAAAAATGCAAGAGATTTAATGATGATGTATATTGCAGCAGGACTTGATCCTGAAAAAAATATTATTTATATGCAATCACATGTGTCTGCTCATGCTGAGCTTGCATGGATTTTAAATTGTTTTACTTATATGGGTGAGCTAAATAGAATGACACAGTTTAAAGATAAATCACAAAAACATAGTGATAATATTAATGCTGGATTATTCACTTATCCATCATTAATGGCAGCTGACATTTTACTTTATCAAACAGATTTAGTACCTGTAGGCGTAGATCAAAAACAACATCTTGAATTAACACGTGATTTAGCAATGCGTTTTAATAATCAATATGGAGAGGTTTTCAAAGTTCCTGAAGCCTATATTCCTAAAGTTGGAGCTAAGATTATGAGTTTACAAGAGCCAACTAAAAAAATGTCAAAATCTGATACGGATGCAAATGCTTCGATAACTATTATTGATGACCCAGATACAATCATTCGTAAATTTAAACGTGCTGTAACAGATTCTGATGCAGAGATTCGTTATGATGTAGAAAATAAACCAGGTATTAGTAATTTAATGACTATTTATGGTTCTATTACAGGACAAACTATGGAACAAATTCAAAATGAATTTGCAGGAAAAGGTTATGGAGATTTTAAAATAAAAGTTGGAGAAGCAGTAGTAGAAGAACTTAGACCACTTCAAGCCAGATTTAAAGAATTAGGTGCAGATAAAGCATATATTGATAGTATTATTAAAAAGAATGCAGAGACAGCAAACTATCTTGCCACTAAGACACTACGTAAGGTGCAAAAGAAAGTGGGTTTCCCACCTATTATTAGATAGTAGAAACGTGATATAAAGTTTAAAGTAAAAGACCTCACAAATAGAAGTATTAGACTATTTGTGAGGTCTTTTAGGTATCCATATGTTTTAGATTTAAACTTATGAAGATATACTTATACAATCAGATTCAGAAGAAGTTGGTGAATCTATATGAATAAATCCACGTCCATTTCCAATAACTTGAGAAGTTTCCGTAACAGTCATAAAGGCTTTAGGATCTAAAGTTAATACAAGTTGTTTTACTTTAGCCACTTCTCTTACACTAACTGTTGTAAAAAGGATATATCTAGATGATTCTGTGTAAGCACCAACTGCAGGAATGACAGTGACACCACGATGAATCTCTTTAAGAATCAGTTTAGAAAGTGCATTATGATGTACCTCATCTGTAATAATATAAATAGTACGTTTTCGATTAATCCCATCTACAACAAAGTTAACTACCTGGCTACTTACAAACATTGTACTGATAGTTAATACTGCAATATTAATATCAAAGAAATAAATAGATAAACCAATGACAACAGCATTTAATGATAAAGTAATAGTAGCCATATTAATAGAAAAGTATTTATTAATAATTTTAGCTACAATATCTGTGCCACCTGTAGAGCCGTTTGCTCTAAAGATAATACCTGTACCTAAGCCGTGAAGCAGACCTGCAACGACTAAAATAGAAAGCGTATTATCAGTAGGGATAACAATATGACTTGTTGCTTCTAGCCAAAAAGAAAGTACAAGCATACCAAATAAGCTATAAGCAAGGTAGGTTTTCTTTAAAAATATTAAGCCTAGAATAAAAATAGGAATATTAATAAGAATTACCAAAATACTAACTTTAAAACCAAAGATAAAGTGAATAAGCATAGAAATACCATTTACGCCACCACTTAAAAGATGATTAGGAAGCAAAATACCATTAGTTGCAATAGCAATAAGTAATGTTCCTACAATGATGCTAATAATACAGTTTAGGTTGATTGATTTAGTTTTCATGATGTTCTCCTATAGGACAAAATTAACTAACTAATAATATAAAATAGAAAGGTATAATGTGCAATAGATTTTATATAAGTGAGTATAGAAAATGTGATATAATATGTAAAACACATACAGAAGGGACTAGATTATGAAAATATTAGTAGATGTGCATACGCATACTATTGCAAGTGGACATGCTTATAGTACAATAACTGAAAATATGCAAGCAGCAAGTCGTAAAGGGATACAACTTGTTGCAATGACAGATCATACACCAGGAATACCAGGAAGTACACAACGCTACTTTTTTGATAACTTAAGAATTCTTCCAAATGAAATGTTTGGGACAGGGCTTTTAAAGGGAGCTGAAACTAATATTATAAGTTATGAAGGTGAAATTGATTTACCAGAAGAAACATTAGAAAAGTTAGATATTGTTCTTGCAAGTTTTCATCCACCATGTATAGATTTTGCAGAAGAACAAATAGTAACTGAAGGGCTTATTAAAGTAATGGAGAATCCATATGTTAATGTGATTGGGCATCCAGGGGACAAGCGATTCCCATTAGATTTTGAAAAAGTTGTCTTAGCATCAAAGAGAACAGGTACGCTTTTAGAAGTAAATAATGCTTCTTTAAAGCCAGGATCTTTTAGACCAGGTGTGAGAGAAAGTTTAATAGAAATGTTAGGTTACTGTAAAGCTCATGAAGTACCAATTGTTTTAGGAAGTGATGCACATTATCATGAAGAAATTGGTGAATTTAAAGAAGCTATAGAACTCTTAGAGAGCATAGATTTTCCAGAGCATTTAGTGCTTAATACAATGCCAGATAAGCTTCTTCATCACATTAAACAAAAGAGATTGAAATAGAAAGTTTAATACTGTACAATGATAAAGTAATGTATTGGGAGAAGGGCGGATTAAGGATGAATTCTAAAATTAAAGATGAAACAAATGATAAGCTTTTTGAAGCCATTTTAACCTTGAAAAGTGTGGACGAGTGCTATGCTTTTTTTGAAGATATTTGTACAGTTAATGAAATTAAAGCACTAGCTCAACGTCTTGAAGTGGCTAAAATGCTACAAGAAAAGAAGACATACCAAGAGATTCAGCAATATACTCATGCGTCTACAGCTACTATTAGTAGAGTAAATAGATGTTTAAGTTATGGCAGTGATGGTTATAAATTAATATTAGAGCGTGTGGGTACAAATAGGGCGGAATAAAATGTACTAAATTTAAAGGGTGCTTGACATAGCACTCTTTTTAATGTTTAAAAGGAGAAAGAATCATGGATTTTACTAAAGGATTAAATGATAAACAAAAAGAAGCAGTTCTCCATACAGAGGGACCGCTTTTAATATTAGCAGGTGCTGGCTCAGGAAAAACAAGAGTGCTAACACATCGTATTGCACACTTAGTTGAAAATAAAGGGATAAAACCTTGGGCTATCTTGGCTATTACATTCACAAATAAAGCAGCTAGAGAGATGAAAGACAGAATTGGGAATCTTATTCCACCTGATGCTGTTAGCGAAATGTGGGTAAGTACTTTCCACTCTATGTGTGTACGTATCCTAAGACGTTATGCAGAGCGACTTGGATATAGCAGATACTTTACAATCTATGATACAGCTGACCAAAAAGCGCTCATTAAAGACACACTTAAAGCTTTAGATATTAGTGAGAAAAACTTCCCAATTGGTGCAGTAATGGGGGCTATTAGTAGTTATAAGAATAAATTAGAAACACCTAATTTAGCTAAGATGAATGCTGGTGAAGATTATAGATTAAAACAAATGGCAAAAATTTATGAAGCCTATCAAAAGAAATTAAAAGAAAATAACTCTATGGATTTTGATGATTTATTAGTTAATACTTATTTACTTTTTAAAGACCATATAGATGCTTTAGACTATTATCAAAATAAGTTCCAATATATTCTTGTAGATGAGTATCAAGATACCAATGGAGCTCAATATAAATTAGTTGAAATGCTTGCACAGAAGCATCAAAACTTATGTGTAGTAGGGGATGATGACCAGTCTATTTATGGATGGCGTGGAGCTGATATTAGCAATATTTTAGGTTTTGAACAAGATTTTAGAAATGCAACGGTTATTAAGTTAGAGCAAAATTATCGTTCAACAAAAAACATCCTAGATGCAGCCAATAGTGTAGTAGCCCATAATAGAAGTAGAAAAGCAAAGAAACTTTGGACAGAAAGTGAAGCAGGAGAAGGTATTTCAATTGTACCAACGATTAATGAATATAAAGAAGCAGAGATTATTTCAAGTTGTATTGTAGACTCTATTGAAAAAGGGGAAAGAGATTATAAAGACTTTGCTATTTTATATCGTACAAATGCTCAGTCTCGTGTACTTGAAGAAAAATTAATTACAGCTTCTATTCCATACCGTTTATTAGGTGGGGTACGATTCTATGAACGTAAAGAAATTAAAGACCTTGTAAGTTACTTAAAAGTGATTTGCAATAGTAAAGATGATATTGCTATAAAACGTATTATTAATGTACCAAAACGTGGGATTGGTGCAGCAAGTATTGCAAGTATTTCTGATTATGCAGAAAGAAATAATATGGACTTTTTAGAAGCAGCCAAGCTTTGTAAAGAAATGGGGATTTTAGGTGCGGGTCCAAGTCAAAAAGTACTTGCTTTTACAGCACTTATTGAAGATTTACAACAAATTGCAGAAGAAAATGATGTAAAACTTTTACTTGATGAGATTTTAGAGCGCACAGAATTTAGAAACCATATCCGCGTAACTGAAGGGGAAACAGCAGAAGATAGACTTGGAAACATTGATGAACTTGTATCAAAAACAATTCATTATATGGAAACCGCAGAAAATCCTAGTTTAGGTGAATTCTTAGAAGAAGTAGCACTTGTAGCAGATGTAGATAACTATGATGAAAATAGTAATTCAGTTGTACTAATGACACTGCATAGTGCCAAAGGGCTTGAGTTCCCAGTAGTCTTTATGCCAGGTTTAGAAGAAGGTTTATTCCCAAGCTATATGAGCCTGACAGAAGGGGATGACAAAGTAGAAGAAGAAAGACGTTTATGCTATGTAGGAATTACAAGAGCAAGAGAAAAACTCTTTATTTTATACGCAGATCAACGTACCATGTTTGGGCGTACACAATATAGCTCACCTTCTCGATTTGTAAGAGAATTACCAAGAGAGCTTACTAACTTAGCGCGTTTAGATGAAGAACGTGTAGAAAGACAAAGTTTTGTAGGTGGTGGCGCTAGAAATAGTTTTGGTACGAGTACAGGATTTGGTAGCAAGCGAAGTTTTGAAGGTTCCACATTAGGGAGAACAGAAAAGAGAAGCTTCCAAAGTACAACTAATGAAAGTACTACAAAAAGAAGTTTTGCAAGTAAAGTACCAGAGAAACCTGGACTTCCAAGTTTTAGAAAGACAAGTTCTTTATATGGCGTAGGAAAAAAGATTGAAAATATTCCTGGTGTGATTGAAACCTTTGAAGTAGGTAACAAGGTCAGCCATATTAAGTTTGGTAAAGGAACAGTACAAGCTATTAAAAATGAAAACAGTGATTGCTTTGTAACTATTGCTTTTGAAAATGGCGATATCAAGCAGCTTAGTACAAAATTTGCGAAGCTAAAAAAACTATAGTAGATAGCCTTAGAGAGGAATCATGCTATAAATAGGACTTAAAATCAATAAGCACTTTCAATAAGTATTTTATAGAATAAGAAAAAGGGTTATCGTTCCCTGCTAAACAGAGAATACTAAAAAGAGAATTGAAATAAAGGAAAGGCCAGCGTGGATTAAGGTGAAAAAATGAACAATAACAAAATGGAACGGATGAAAGAATTGGTTGAGCTTTTAAGTAAGGCAGCCTATGCTTATGAACAAGAAGACCGTGAAATAATGAGTAACTTGGAATATGATGCGCTATATGATGAGCTAAAACAATTAGAAGAAGCAACAGGAACCATTTTAGCAGGTAGTGTGACACAAAAAGTAGGGTATGAAATTGCAAGTAGTCTTCCAAAGGTAACACATCCAAAACGTATGCTTTCTTTAGATAAAACAAAAGAAGTAGAACGTTTAAAATCTTTTTTAGGGAATCAAGAAGGGCTGCTTTCGTGGAAATTAGATGGCCTAACCATTGTATGTACTTATGAAGAAGGTAAATTGGTAAGTGCTGTAACCAGAGGGAATGGACAAGTTGGAGAAGAGGTTACAAATAACGCACGTACCTTTAAGAATTTACCGCTGACAATTGATACAAAAGAGCGATTAGTCCTTCGTGGGGAAGCCATCATTACTTATGATGATTTTAATCAAATTAACGAAAGCCTAGGTGAAGGGGAAGAGAAATACAAAAACCCACGTAACTTATGTAGTGGAAGTGTAAGACAACTCAATCCAGCCATTACAGCAAAACGTAATGTAAGA
>JAFOHG010000143.1 GCA_017421915.1 Cellulosilyticum sp.
ACTCGTATAGCTACCTTATTTTTCTCCCTACACTGTTCTTTTAATAAATCCATTTTCTTCATCCTTTTCCCCATAATTTAATTAACCTCATCTAGAAATTAATCTTTATATATTGTACAACTTTTTCGTTATTATTTAAATATATTTTAATATTTTACTCCATATTTATGTCATCATTTTTCATACTTTTATATTTTATCACAATAAAAATGAGTAGCTTTTTAATTCATGCTACTCATTTTTATGAATGGTTATATAACATTTTTGGCATTTTTATTTTTTAAGACCTATATTATTTGATACACATTCTTGCCAACAAAATCTCCAAATGTCTCTGCATACACACTATAATACTCATCATAAGTCAGCTCACAATTTACTGTTAATAGTTCCATTTCTACTCCAAATAAAGAAACATAAATCTTAGCTTCTGTTAAGCCATGACTTTTATAAAAGGCCTTACGTCTAATACGTTCTGCATTATTTGCTGCATTTTCATTAATCACTTCTATTTCTAAAAACATTCTTCTATCTTGATAACGTTCTTTTAAAAGTTCTATTGCTCTTCCACCTATACCTTGTCCTCTACACGAAGCTTCTATAGCAAAATAATCCATTAAAACCATATCTTGATGCAAAATTGTAATGGCTAGTCCTACAAATTTTTCTTCCTCTTCTAGTGCTAAAATTTCCATTTTCCCTTCATGTACTTTTTCCTCTATGAGCTTAAAAGGCTTACGCTCATCTTCTGGAAATGCCTCCATATAAAGCTCATAAATAAGCGCTATTTGATTGCTGTTTGCTTGTTGTATAATCATTTTTACTCTCCTACAGTTTTCTATAATCTATTTTTTCTATTATTCTATAGAGAAATCATCTTTAAACTAGATTTATACATCAATATAAAGCAGTTTCTCTTAAGTATATTTCTTATTAGGCAATTGTAAAAAAAGACTGTTGCATTCTTCATGCATACAGTCTTTTACCTTACTTTAAATTCTTACTCGAATTTTTTGCTCGTTTTATAGCCATTCTTCATCTCCGCCAGTAATTGCTAAACTTAAAAGCTTGTCCCATTTCTCCACATCTTCTTCGCCTTCGATAACTTTTACTAACATTGCCTCGGCGTTTGAAGCAACCATTTCCTCATCTGGTCCAATCTCTGGATCGAAGTCTCTTTCACAATAAGCACATGGAATCACTTCTTCTAAATGTAAAGACAAAAATCTTGTGCCACATTCTCTGCATTCATAATAGCCACATTTGTGAGTTTTATCTGGTACATAATACATGTATCTTATTTCCTCTCTACTAATGAATTATTTTACTGTATTATAGCATATTTTTAAACTTTATCCTATTTTCTGCTTCATTTATTGTAAAAAGACTATATTTTTAAATTTCCAAGTACCATTGCCATATAGCCCCAATCCCAAATGATATCTTCAAAGCTCATCTCTAAGAATTCATAAACATCATCTGCATCATAGCCAGTTACCCTTGAAAGTACTGAAAGATAATCTCTTATGACTTCATAAGGCAAGCTTCCTTCTAACTCTAGCCATTTTAAAAATAGAACTTGTCTTATTACGCTATACTCTAATACAAGCCATTCAAAAGCCACTACCATATCTTCTAAACTACTTTCAGGTAATAAACTACTTCCCAGAATTTCTGCAATCAGATAATGTTTTAAAAGTTTTTCATGCGCTTCTAAGTTCTTGATAAATTCCGCTTGTTTTTCAAGAAGCTGCTTATCTTCATAGTGTTCTTCTATGCCTTCTGCAATTTGTGCAATAGGCTCTAAATACTCTATATAAAGACCTTGTTTGCGATAATTTTCCACCACATCTAAGAAAAGCTCATTACTCTCTAAAATAGAATCTATTATTGAAAAATCCATTTGGCGAATCGCTTTAATAAGTGGTTTAAGTTGTTTCTCACTACCTACTGCTTTTACTTTTTCTATGGTTAATCTTTCTACTTCCAATAATTCTAATAGGCTATAAAAAATCATAAGCATACGTTCTGTTAAAGTATAAGCATCATTTTTCATAATCCTTAACATCATTTCACGCACTTCATATAATACAGCTTCTTCTTGACTAGACCATACTAATGTCTCTTGTAACATTTCTGGTTCTTGCTCACTTATTAAATCTACAACTACAGGACAACATAAAGTAAGGGAACATTCTTGTCTATCTTTAAAATCTTTTACTTGTCTTGGGAAGGTTTGACATGTCTTAGATAAAAAATCTTCTCCTAATCCAATCACCAATTTACACAGCTTGTCTTGATTTAAGAAAGGACATTTTTTCTCCTCATTTAATTCAATAATACTGCCTGTATCTTCTTTCTTTAAACACCCACATAAGGAAAGGGCTTTATTAGTGGCATCATCTTTTATTTGATGACCTACCCATTTTTTCTCTGTATCTTCATCTACTGCAATACGCCATTCCTGACAACATGTTAAAGAACATTTGTCCGCAGTACATTTGAAAGTATCATAATAATTTATTTTAACACTTGGGTTCATAAAATCTCCTTAACTAATGGATTTCGCTAAAATTGTCTTACTCCATTTTAATCTGCCTAACGTTTTATAGCAAGCCATTGCTCATTAAGTGATTTTATGTTAATACCCAATTTCATCTACAGCAACTACACCCATTTCATCTGTAAAGTTTATCTTTAAATTCATAATTCTACTCACATCAAGCTGAGGATTAACACTTGTAAAACTTGTTATTGGAATACTTACTGTTTGAAATTGATGCTTATATTCTATCTCTCCTAAAAGGTATTCTAGCTTATTGAGTCTTACTAAAAAGGCTGGATAAATAGTAGCATAATCACTTAGTAAAACTGTTGCGCTTTGACCTGTGGCATCTTCAATTGTAATTTTAGCTTCTAATAAACTTGCCTCTTTCTCTTTGAAATCTTCTCTTAAATTCATGATATCAAATTGTAATGTCCTATTGAGCATATTGCATGCTGGCATAGCAATTCTAAGGGTAGGTAGGTTTTGATTTGCCCATTGCAAATAAACAGCACTATTACTTCCTGCTGCTTCTGTTGGATAAAGCCCTTCTGTCCATATGCTTCCTCCATCTACATCTATACTAACTCCCTTCATCGTACCTGTTACTAAATTAGTATCCTCCTCAAAATTACATAAGGCTTTAAAATCTGATTTTTGATAACTTTGTACATATAAAGTTTGTGGTAAACAGGATTGATAAAGCCTATAGTCTTCTAATAAATTCATATAGGTTGTATCTTCTCTTAATGTTGTATCTAAGAAAATCTTAATAAAGATTTTAGCAATCTCCTCTTGCTCTGCTTGTGGTAAGAAATTTTTTACATTTAGTGCTTTAGCATAAACGCCTTCTCTATCATAAAGACCCCATCTAGAATTAAATTGCCCATGATTGCATCCCGCACAATAAAGAGAGGTTTTAATATAATTTCCCTTACCTGTAAAATCTATATTTTTATATTGTTTCATTCCACTAAAATTATATAAATCTTGGTCATTAGAACCCTGTAAAATCATATAATTAACATCCTCTAACTGAACAGACTTACTTGTTGGTTTATATTGATCTACAGTTGGCGCAATGGCAATAATAGAACGGATGTCAAAATGATAATCTAATTTCATCTTTCCATTATTAGGATTAACTTTTTCATCATTTAACAAATAAGCAATACTAACTGCTTCTCCACCTCTTGAATGCCCTGCAATGCCTACCTTAGAAAAATCTATTTTTTTATAAATAGGATTATTTTTTATCCCATTATACCCTTGTACTGCTTTCATATTTTCAAGTAATAAAATAGCTCTTGCATCATTTTCATTGGTTAGCATATTACAGGCATTTTGGTCCACAGAAACCATTACATAACCATAAGATGCTAAATATTGTCCCAGATACTCATATCCTAAATAAGACTCCTCTACATAATTATGATTACCATGAATCATAAATAAAACGGGACAGTTCTGGGCTTCTTTGGGATACCATATCTTTCCTCTAATAGGTACTTCATTTAACCCATAGCCTTGATACTTTTCTTTTATATAACCTGCAACCCCTTTATTAGATGCATAGCTCTTTAAATTAATGGTCTTAGAAATAATATCTGCATCTTTAGTATCATAAGTAGCTGATAAAACTGCATAATTTCCTCCCTGCACAGTCTTCTCAAAAGCTTCTTTTTCCTTGGCTGTTAACTGTGGACTTTTTGTTTCTAGTTGTAAATAAGTCTTTATATACGTATCTTCAAAGCCTTTACTATTTAAAAAGCTTATACCTCCAATAATCATAACGGTTCCAATTATAACAACACTTAGATTAAAGCCCGTTCTTAGTTTACCTACCACAAGTGACCATAAACTTTTTAAAAATAAAATCATTAAAAGCCCTACAACCACACCTACACCTATGACTGATAAGTGTTCTACTTGAAATGCAATATAACTTATCCCCGTAATAGCCACTAATATAATGAGAATCGCTGAAATCAATTCATCTATTCCATTTTTTAAAAGAAGGTTTAAAATCCAAACCACCACTAACTTTAGTGCTATACCAATAATCATACAAGCACTTGTAACAACTAAATACACAAGCCATGCGGGTTTAATAGTTCTAGATGTCTCCTCTGAAATAACAAGTGCTACCACTATTAGTGAAAACCAATACATCAGCTTACTTGATTTTATAAAATTTCTTTCTCTCCATCTCTCATACTTTAGCGTCAATTGAGTCCATATATGCCTTGTTTTATTTTTTATTTTATCTTTCACTACTTTTACCTCTGCCTTCCAAAACAACTTTATTTTTAGACTAATTTTATTCTACTTCATTATTTTAACAAGATTTTCATTTTATATAGGATACAAAACAAAAAGGTCATAAGTGGTACTATTTACCACCTACAACCTGTTCATTGACCTCCATCATAAATGCCTCTACTTTTTTCATATCTGGCGCATCTGGCAAGTGTGTTTTCTGCTTAGCCTCATTAAATCTTCTTTCATAATCTGCTACTAACTCAAAAAAATCCTGGCTATAAGTCCCATCCGCCTTTTGAAATCTCCCATTTCTAATATCCATTAAAAGACTATGTTCCGCCTCACGATAGGTTATAATTTCCTCTTTTTCTAAAAGGTCTATTGCAACCATAAAAAGTCTAATAAGGTGCATCGCATGCTTATTTAAGTGCGCATCATCCTTTTTCTTATTGCGCTTTCCTAACTTATCGTAATCCTTTACAACATTGTGCATTTGTGACCATAGATTCTTATAGTCTCTTAGTGGATAATGCTTAAGACATACATCCATAAAGATTTCTTTCTCAAACTCTTCTCTTGGTGAGTCTTCAATATAAAGTTTTAAGCTCCCCTCTTCAAAACTTTCATATTGTTCTTTTAGCGTATAAAGTGCATTTTGCACAGAATGATAAATATGTTGTTCCTTTTCAATTTGAGGATAGCTATCTCTAGCTAGGGCATTTTGTAATCGCCTAAGCTGAGCTGTTGCATAGCCTCCAAAAGAATGAATCACACGCTTGGATAAAAAAATCTTTTTATGCTCTAGTAAGGCTCTTCCTGTTTCATTTAAATATAAATAATGTTCATCTTTAAGTCCTAGTAACTCTATAATATTAGGATTACAATTTAAAAGTAGTGCAATCATCTTATTAAAACTATAAATACATGTATCTGTCTTGGTATCCACATACTGCTCAAAAGATGTCAGACCTAATAAATCTGATTTTCTATTAAGTGCAATGCCTCTAATATCTAAATCACTTTCTGGTGTATTCGTTCCATAAGCATAACTTCCACCTAGACCTAATAAAATAATTTGCTTACCTAAATGCTCATTTTCTTTTAAAAAAT
>JAFOHG010000144.1 GCA_017421915.1 Cellulosilyticum sp.
AGAAATTGCTATTAATGAAATTAATGCAGCTGGTGGCGTGAATGGTCATAATTTGGAACTTATATTTGAAGATGATGAATGTGACGAAGAAAAAGCTATTAGTGCATATAACAAGGTGATGGATGAAGGGGCTATGGCTATTTTAGGGGCAACGACATCAGGATGTAGTGTTGCAGTAGCTGGGGAATCAGTAAATGATGGCATTCTTCAAATTACTCCAAGTGGTTCTACTAAAGAGTGTACAGCAAATGACAATGCATTTAGAATTTGCTTTACTGATCCATTACAAGGGCAAACAATGGCAAAATATGTTTCAGAACAAGGTTATAAAAATGTAGCGATTATTTATGATGCTGCTAGTGATTATAGTAAAGGAATTACAGATGCATTCGTAGAAGAAGCGTCTAAAGTTGGCCTTACTATTGCAGCACAAGAGGCATTTAATAGTGGAGATATAGATTTTAAAACACAACTTACAAAAATTAAAGATACAAATGCTGATTGTTTATTCTTACCTCTTTATTATGCAGAGGTTGCAGCTATTTCTGAGCAAGCAACGACAGTTGGTATAGCATTACCATACTTTGGATGTGATGGTTGGGATGGTATTATCAAACAATTAAATGGTGATACAACTAATATTGAAGGCGCTACATTCCTTACACCATTTGTAGCAACTTCTGAAGAAGAAAATATTAAAGCATTTGTAACACAATATGAAGCTGCGTATTCAGCTACTCCAGACCAATTTGCTGCTGATGGTTATGATGGTGTCTATGCAATTAAAGCAGCTATTGAAAAATGTGGAGATGAAGTAACAAATGAAAATCTAATTTCTGCTATGACGGAGATAGAGGTAAAAGGATTAACTGGTGATATGACATTTACAGCTGATGGTGAACCAAATAAATCAGCAAAAGTAGCAGTAGTTGAAAATGGTCAATATATAGCTAAATAAATTAGATGATATAGGTTAATGAAAAATATATAGGAAATAGATAACTAGAAGGAAAGGCTGCCCTTTAATAGCTTAAGGAGTATAAAGTGAGAAGCTATTAATGGCAGCCTTTAAGTTTATAAATAGTAAATAGGATTTAAAGGAGGGACTAGTATGGGCTTTATTCAACAACTCATAAATGGATTGGAATTAGGCAATATCTATGCGCTCATGGCATTAGGTTATACGATGGTTTATGGTATAGCAAAAATGCTTAACTTTGCCCATGGTGACATTATCATGGTTGGAGCATATACTTTATCATTAGTCATGACAAATGTAGGTATGCCACCAATTATTGCTATTTTAGCTTCGGTAGTTGTATGTTCTATATTAGGTGTCGTTATTGAAAAGATTGCATATAAACCACTTAGAAATGCTTCACCCCTTACCGTATTAATTACAGCCATTGGCGTAAGTTATTTTCTACAAAGTGTAGCATTATTAATTTTTGGTTCTAATAAACGTAAGGTAGAATCAGCTATTACAATGCAAGGAATCAGTATTGGTTCTTTGGAACTAACAGGTGTATCTGTGGTGACATTAGGGGTAACACTGATCATCATGATTGGTCTTACATTATTTATTAAGAAAACAAAATTAGGAAAAGCAATGCTCGCTGTATCAGAAGACAAGGGTGCAGCACAACTCATGGGAATCAATGTAAATCAAACGATTTCTATTACATTTGCTATTGGTTCAGCTTTAGCAGCTATTGCCGGTGTATTATTTGTAAGCTCATATGGATTTGTAGGTCCTTATACAGGAGCTTTACCAGGAATCAAAGCCTTTGTAGCAGCAGTACTTGGTGGAATTGGAAGTATCCCTGGAGCAATGTTAGGCGGCATTCTTTTAGGAATCATAGAAAGTTTATCTAAGGCTTATATTTCTACAAACTTAGCAGATGCCATTGTGTTTGGGGTATTAATTATTGTACTTTTGGTAAAACCTTCAGGTCTTTTAGGTAAAGTTAGAATGGATAAGGTATAAAAGGAGGAATAGATATGAAAAAGTTGTTGAATAAGAAAAATATAATATCCATTGTTAGTGCAGCACTCATCTATATCCTTATTACCTATTTAGTATCATCAGGTATTTTATCAAGACACTATCAAAGCTTGCTTGTACCAATAGGCGTTAATATTATTTTGGCGGTATCATTAAACTTAACAGTAGGATTTTTAGGTGAGTTAACATTAGGCCATGCAGGCTTTATGTCAGTTGGCGCTTATGCGGGATGTTTATTTACAGTATATGCTAACTTACCAGTGTACATAGAATTTCCAATAGCCTTAATGATAGGGGGATTAGTAGCAGCTATTTTTGGGGTTATTATTGGGGTACCAGCTCTCAGACTAAAGGGAGACTACTTAGCTATTGTTACATTAGCTTTTGGAGAAATTATTCGTTCAGTAGTAACTAACTTAGAAATTACAGGAGGAGCAGGTGGATTAAAAGGAATTGAGAAGACAAGTAACTATACGATTGTATTTGTTATAGCACTGATTACAATAGTCATGATTTCTAACTTAGTTCATTCTAGACATGGTAGAGCAATTTGTTCAATTCGTGATAATATCATTGCTTCAGAATCTGTAGGAATTAATATTGTTTATCATAAATTATTAGCATTTGTTATTGCGGCATTCTTTGCAGGTGTGGCTGGTGTACTTTATGGACATAACTTAGGTATTTTAAAACCAAGTACATTTGATTTTAATAAGTCTATTGAAATTTTAGTTATTGTTGTATTAGGTGGAATGGGAAATATTTTAGGTTCTATTATTTCAGCTACTATTATTACACTTTTACCAGAAGTACTTCGTGGTTTATCAGATTATCGTATGCTGATTTATGCAGTTGTACTAATTGCTATGATGATTTTAAATACTTCACCAAAGTTTGCAGAGTTTAAAGAAAATATAGCATCTAAATTAAAGGGAAAACGTTCAAAAGGAAAGGGGGATGGCAATGTCACTATTAGAGGTTAATAACTTAACAATTATATTTGGTGGATTACGTGCTGTAGATGGGTTTAATTTAAAAATAGAAAAAGGTCAACTTTATGGATTAATTGGGCCTAATGGAGCAGGGAAAACGACTGTATTTAATATGCTGACAGGTGTCTATAAACCTACTAGTGGCAAAATTACATTAGATGGTGAAGACATAACGGGAAAAAGCACTATAGAGATTAATAGAAAGGGCATTGCACGTACCTTCCAAAATATTCGTCTTTTTCATAACATGACTGTGCTAGATAATGTCAAAGTAGGACTAAACAATCAAAAGAAATATTCTGTTGGAGAAGGACTTTTTAGATTACCAAGATATTTTAAAGAAGAAAAAGAAATGGATGAAAAAGCTTTAGCATTACTTTCTGTTTTTGATTTAGATCAAGAAAAGGATTTTTTAGCATCTAATCTACCTTATGGAAAACAAAGAAAGCTAGAAATTGCAAGGGCGTTAGCAACTAATCCAAAGCTTCTTTTATTAGATGAGCCAGCAGCAGGGATGAACCCTAATGAAACAGCAGAATTAATGGAAACCATTCATTTTGTAAGAGATAGGTTTGGGATGACCATTTTATTAATTGAACATGATATGAAGTTAGTAGGTGGTATTTGTGAAGAAGTAACAGTACTAAACTTTGGTAAGGAATTAGCTCATGGAGAAACAAGCAAAGTTCTTAATAATCCAGAAGTTATCAAAGCGTACTTAGGAGAATAGAGAGGAGAAACCGTTTATGGCTATGCTAAAAGTAGAAAATTTAGAAGTTTACTATGGAATGATAAAGGCAATAAAAGGGGTTTCCTTTGAGGTAAATGAGGGCGAAGTTATTGCACTTATTGGAGCGAATGGAGCAGGAAAAACAACTATTCTTCATACAATAACAGGATTAATAGGTGCTAAGGCAGGAAATATTGAATTTCAAGGAAAAAATCTTTTAAAGACACCTGCACATAAGATTGTATCTATGGGGATGGCACATGTACCAGAAGGAAGAAGAATTTTTCAAGAGCTTACAGTATTAGAAAACTTAAAATTAGGTGCCTATACAAGAAGTAGTAAAAGTGAAATAGATGAAACACTTAAGATGATTTATAGTAAATTTCCAAGGCTAGAAGAGCGAAAGGAACAGATTGCAGGTACATTAAGTGGTGGTGAGCAGCAAATGCTTGCTATGGGTAGAGCACTTATGTCTCATCCTAAAATTATTTTAATGGATGAACCTTCTATGGGACTTTCTCCATTGTATGTAAATGAAATTTTTAAGATTATTGAAGAAATTAGCAGTTCAGGGACAACTGTACTTCTTGTAGAACAAAATGCAAAAAAAGCATTATCTATCGCTGATCGTGCTTATGTATTAGAAACAGGAAATATTGTACTTGAAGGTAAAGCTAAAGATATTATCAATGATGACTCTATTAAGAAGGCATATTTAGGAGAGTAGAAGAGCAAATAAAAAATCCCTCTAACATTAATTAGGTAGGGAAATTTAAATAAGTTAGAAGGATTTTTATAGAAAGTAAAAGCGCATGGTAGGCGAAGTATCCTCCATGCGTTTTTATTATGGGGGATTGCAGTAACAAGTACTACAATCCTATTATTTCCATTAAATTAGAAATATATACAAGTTAGGTGAAATAAATATAAAGCCATTCTATTTTAGATGAGAATGGATAGAGCCAACTACATAATGAAATAATACCTATTAGACATTTTATAAATAGGAAAATCATCTCCTACCCATAATTACTAAATTAGTATATAAAACTATGAATGGCTTTTATAAACAATAAGTTCTTCAAGAGAACGTTTAGGAACATGATGAATATCTTGATCATCACGATAATAAGAAGTATCTTTATTGGGAGTAATATCTTCTAATATGATTTCTTCATTAGGTTTACCTAAAGCAATTACTAAGTCAATCTTATATTTTTCTGTATCAATTTTGAGTATACGGGCTAGTTCATCTCTTTTTACGTTCCCTAACATGCAACCACCATAGCCTAATTCTACAGCACCTAGTAGCATTGTTTGAGCAATAATGCCATCATCTGTAGGATGATTACTGCCAATAGCTAAATCACAAAGTAAAATAATATAAGCAGTAGGTCTTTCACCTTCTTTAGGACCATTCCAATCTTTAAGCTTAGCTGCCCAACCAATTGTATTAAAAATTGCATTATTTTCTTCAGGTGTATTAATAAGCATAAATTTAAGTGCTTGTGAATTTGCAGTAGAAGGAACAAGGCGTCCTAAACTACTAATTTCTATCAGCTCTTCCATAGAGATTTGATGACTTTCATCAAAACGACGATAAGAACGATTTTTACGAACTAAATCTTTTAACATATGTAGGGCTCCTTTATGGGAAAATTATTAAAAATTCTTTTAATAATAATACCACTAAGCAAAGATAAAAGGCAAACAACATAAGATATAAAAAGTAATTCAATTACAGAAGAGAAAATTAAAGTATAAAAGTAGTAATTTATTCCAAATGGCATTTATTTAAAAAATCGGGTTTTAAATAAATATGAAAGATAGTATACTGAAATAAGAAAAGATCATCTTGGAGGGAGGAGCAATGACAACTAGGAGAAGGCGCAGAAAAAGACAAGAACATATATTAGAAATCCTAATGGTTATTACACTTATTGCTATGTGTACAATGATTATACTAGGGGTAGGACATATATACTTAGGGAGCAATATCTATAAAAATCAACATACGGTAGAAACTCTTTCAAAAGAGTTGGAAAGTTTAGAAGACGAAGTGAATGCTACAACCAGCAAGCAAGAAGAATATCAAAAACAGTTAGAGCAGTTACAGTCTCAACTATCAAAATATCAAGAGATTGTTATACCAGAGTCAATGCAATAGACTTTATTTAAAGAAGTGCAAAGAGAGATAAAGTAATGTTAGAAGGTAAGGGGAGAAGATTACATGCATAGAAGAGGACTAACTATGAGACAAGCTCTAGTATTATTTTTTACATTAACAGTTATTTTTACAGTAGGAGGAACAACATTAGCTGTAAATCTCCCTAAAAAAATATCCGCTATGCATGAGGTTAAGGCATCAGTAGCAGAACTTGAAAATACTAAAGAGCAACAAGTAAAAAAACTAGAGCAAGTTAAAAGTGAAATGGAGCAAGTAAATACCGAAATTCAATCTGCAAGGGAAACTTTAGAGCAGATGAAAGAGCAGGGATTGGACATAAGTGAACCAAGTGGTGAGAATGAAGAAGAACCTGCTAAATATGCGTACTTAACATTTGATGATGGACCAAGTGAAAATACAATTAAAATCTTAGATTTCTTAAAAGCAAATAATATAAAAGCTACCTTTTTTGTGATAGGTACCCAAGGATATGATGATGTTTACAAACGTATAGTAGATGAAGGACATACATTAGCTATTCATTCAAATACACATGAGTATAGTGATATTTACGTAAATGAAGAAACATTTATGAATGATATTGCAACATTATCAAATAGATTAGAAAAATTAACAGGTGTGAAACCAACCATTATGCGTTTTCCAGGAGGCTCTAATAATACAATAAGCCATAGATATGGTGGCGCAGATTTAATGGATAAGCTTGTTAAAAAAGTAAGTGATGCAGGATATCTTTACTATGATTGGAATGTAGATTCTTCAGATGCAACAGCAGTATGTAAAGATAAAAATGCAATTGTTAATTCGGTCATGAATGGTGTGGAAGGTCAGGACCATGCAGTTATTCTTATGCATGATGCTTCAGCTAAGACTTCTACAGTAGCAGCTTTGCCAGAGATTGTAGATGGGCTTAGAAAAAAAGGATTTATACTAGAACCGATTACAGAAGAAACACCACTTGTTCAATTTAATAAAGTAAAATAGCTAAAGAAGTAGTAATCATAGATACTAGGGTTACTACTTCTTTATTTATTGTTTTTGTTTTTATATAGCGAGGTGCATTATTATATTTGCAAAAAAGTATTAAATTGGAAGCTTGTAATAAATAATAGCAACATTTAATACAAATAGTTAGAAGTATGAATGAAAATAAGATATAATAACAATGAGAGTATATACAATACAAGAGGAGAGGGGCAATTAATATGAATAGAATATTAAATATTGCACATAGAGGTTTTAGTGGAAAATATCCAGAAAATACCAATATTGCATTTGCTAAAGCACTTACAGAAGGTTACTGTGATGGGATTGAAGTAGACGTACACATGACAAAAGATAATAAGATTGTTATTATCCATGATACTAAATTAGATCGTACAACAACTGGGACAGGCTATATTAAAGATTATACACTAGAAGAACTCCTTGAGTTTGATGCAGGTATCAAATATGATGAGAAATATAAAGGTGAAAAAATTCTTTGCATTAAATCTGCATTAGAATTAGTAAAGAAATATAACGTAAGACTTTATATTGAAATTAAAGATAATGAAATTGATTATAAAGATATCGAAGCTGAAGTACTTGATAGAGTGAATTTAGTAGGTGTTGAAGATAAGGTTGTTTTAGCTTCATACAATGTGGAAACTTTAAAACGTATTAAAAAACATAATCAAGATATTCAAACTTCATTAATTGTTAAACAAATGGATTTTGATATTCGTAATTATCAATATGCAGATGTACTTGCATGCAACTATACAGAATTAACTAAAGAAGTTGTAGAAGTAGTTCACAGTATTGGAAGAAAAGTAACTGCATGGGTTGTAGATGATAAAGCAGCCATGAAAGAAATGAAAGAAATAGGCGTAGATGCAGTTATTACAAACTATCCAGATGATTTTAGTGATGTTATTAATGGATTAAGCTAAATTTAGAGATTGGTTATAAAAATAAAAGAAGGAAAGAACAGTTCAATAAAAGAATTGTATCTTTCCTTTTTTTGATATACAAAAATAATGATAGACTACATTAATGTATAAAGATTTAAAAGGAATAAGTAGAGAATTTTGGGATATATTTTAATAAATAGCTTTTTCAATTTAAAAAGATAGCTATTAAAATAAGATTGCTATATAATATACCTAAAAGGCAGAGAGAGGGGGACAGATATGGAAGCTCCAATTACAGCATTAGGTTTTTCAGAAATTGATAAGAAATATACTATTGAAGAAATTGTAGGAGAAATCTTAAATAAACCTACGAAGCAACAAGTTAGTAGAGAGAAGAGTAAAAATGTAGTAGTAGAATATACTAAAGAATTTGGTAAGGATATGTATATATTAGTACGTATCGTTATGCATTCTGAAAATAATGAGACAAAAGTAGAAGTAGAGCAGTGTGAACCGTATTTAGTTTCAAAATATACAATTAATGTTGAGGAACTGACTACAGAAGCAATTGATGATGAGTATAATTATTATGTTATTTGTGAAGAAAGAGAAACAGGGGTTCAGTTTATTTTTTGGTTACAGAATGTAGTTCAATACATGGAAGCAGTAGAACATAAGAAGACTTTTAATCAAGTAAAAATTGCTGCATTAGCTATGGAGGGGACTATCGTCCTTCCTATTGAGAAAGATGCAGAAGATGAAGAAGTAGAAAAAGAAGAGAAAGAAAAGATTAAGGTCATGATTCAAAAAGCAAGGGAAGGCGACGAGGAAGCTAGAGCTCAGCTAGAAGAAGAAGAAAAAGAAATGGATGACCAACTTAAGGAACGTATGTATCAAGAAGATTTTCTTTCTATTATGAGTGGTTATTTTGTACCAGCTACATTAGTAGATGCAAATTATGCAATACTAGGTGAAATTAAAGAGATGGCAACAAGAACAAATGAAAAGACAGGGGAAGAAGTCTATCTCTTTACATTAGATGTAAATGATATGCCACTAGAAGTTATGATTAATAAAAAGCAACTTGTTGGGTATCCTTCAGTAGGAATGAGATTTATGGGGACTTGTTGGTTACAAGGTACAATAATTACGGATAATTAAGATAATTAGGACTTGACTAATGAACACTAAAACGGTAGTATAATAATTGCTATTAGTTTTAGTGTTCTCGTAGCTCAGTAGGATAGAGCGACCGCCTCCTAAGCGGTAGGTCGCTGGTTCGATTCCAGTCGGGAACGTAAAAAGCGGAAAACTTATTCAAAAGAGTTTTCCGCTTTTTTTATTATATATCCATATTCTATGTAGACTAATTGTAGAGTTTAAAATCATGATCTTGTAATCTAAAATTCCCCTTTATACCAGAAGTCACATAAATCTTTTTATCGGTTGTAATAAAAATTGCATCAATACCATTTAGTTTTTCAATAAAAGAAAGACCATTTTCCACACCTAAAGCAAAAGCAGCAGTAGATAGAGCATCTCCATCTGTAGAGAAA
Organism: Cellulosilyticum sp.; assembly: GCA_017421915.1. Taxonomy (GTDB): domain Bacteria; phylum Bacillota; class Clostridia; order Lachnospirales; family Cellulosilyticaceae; genus Cellulosilyticum. The sequence goes on from JAFOHG010000144.1 coordinate 9,367, forward strand.
TCGCTTACAATGGTTACACCTGCTATATCATTAGTAAACGGATATCCAGTATCTGGATTTAAAATATGATGATATGTAGTCCCATCTTTATCAGTGATATAACGTTCATAAATACCAGAAGTAACGACAGACTGATTAGTAATATGAATGGTACCTATTGTATTACCTCTAGAGCTAAAAGGGTTTTGAATACCTATAGTCCAAGGTTCTCTAGAAGGTTTATCGCCTAAAGCATAAATATTTCCACCAAGATTAATAAGGGCACGCTGTACGCCAGCATTTTTTAAAAGCTGAGCAACCTCATCAGCGGCATAACCTTTTCCAATACCACCTAAGTCAAGGCACATACCCCTTTTATTAAGATAAACACTATGATTAGCTTCATCTAAAGTAATTAAACGATAGTCTACAAGAGATAGTTTTTCTTGAATTTCTGAATTAGAAGGAATGCGAGCAGAAGGAAAACTGATATCCCATAATTTCACAATAGGACCAATGGTTAAGTCAAAAGCACCAGAAGTAAGCTTACTATAATAAATGCCTTTTTCGATGAGATGATAAGTTGATTCATCCACTACAACTGGGCTAATACCAGCATTAGAGTTAATAGAATCAATGAGTGTATTGGTTTTATTAATACTTAAGATATTTTCAAGTTCTGTAAGTTTATTAAAGGCGGAGTCTAGTAACTCTTCAGATTGATGGTCGTAAAGCGTAATAGTAACTATAGTACCTAAAACAAAGTTTTCCTTAGAAAGAGTCTTGGTAGAAGATTGTATTGTAGAGTGAGAGGCGCTAGTTAAAAATATAAAGATAATAAATATAAGGGCAAGAATAATAGAAAGGATGATTAAGAATGATAAATGTTTGTGATAGAGCCGCATTGAAATACCTCCTAAATGATGGCTAAAAAATAGAGAAACATAATATATTTAATATTATAAACCCACTTATTAAATGAATGAATAAATTTTGTATTACTAAAAATGATGAATAACTAAAATTTATAAATGTGAAATCATTAAGAGAAACCAAATTAAACGGATGAATAACTCAAGCTTATAATTGGTTTCTCTATAGTAAGAGGGAAAATGTATTATAGGGATGAAAGTAAGGAGGAAAATAGATGAGCATAAAGTTAAAGAAATGGGATTATATCATTATTGTAATACTTATAATCATTTCATTTATTCCTTATGTATTTTTTAAAGGTTTGATAGGGGAGAAGACTGCGCAAGTTTATGCTTATATCACAGTAGCAGGTGAATTATATAATGAAATACCACTTACAGGACAAGTTAGTCGTAAAGAATTTAGCATTGATACAAAATATGGGAAAAATACAATTGTCATTAAGAATGAAAGTATTGCAGTAGTAGCGTCAGATTGCAAGGATCATATATGTGAAGATTTTGGCTATAAAGGAGAAGTAGGGGATGTGATTGTATGCCTACCGCATCAACTATATATAGAAATTAAGAGTAATGAAACAATGTCTAAAAATCAAGATATCATAGCATATTAAGGAGATTTCAATGGCGAAAACAAAAAGATTAGTGTACATATCCTTATTAGTTACAATGGCGTTAGTATTAAGTTTAATAGAAAGAAATATACCAGTTCCTTTTTTAACTCCAGGAGCTAAAATAGGTCTAGCTAATTTAGTAACGGTCGTAGCACTATATTCATTACCGAAAAAAAGAGATATTATAATGATGATTGTAGTCAGATTATTTTTAACTAGTATTTTTGGTGGGAGCATATCAGGATTAATGTATGGTTCCATGGGGGCGTTGTTAAGCTTTCTAATCATGATTTTTATAAAAGAGGTATTAAAAGATAAGGTGAGTATGATTGGTGTAAGTGCAGCAGGGGCAGTCTTTCATAATATAGGGCAAGTCATTGTGTCTATTTGCATTGTAAGAAATATAGGAGTGGCATTATATTTGCCATTTTTATCAGTAGTGGGCATTGTGACAGGCATTTTTATAGGACTTTCAGCGCATTATGTAATGACATATATTTATAGGTTACAGATTGGGAATTATCTGATTTCTATGCGAGAATGATATAAAGAAGAAAAATAACATACACTAGCAATAATAAAAAAAGATAGGGGCTAATGAGCTAGTGAAAAGAAAACATAAATTGGACAATGATTATAAAGAAATTTTTTATAAAGGTACGATAACGCTCCTAACTACATTTGGAGCTGGTGCTTTATTTGGTAAAGAAAATATGATGATTGCATTTATAATGGTAATAGGGTCAAGTATATTGGCTAGTCAAGATTTAAAAATAAAAACATTATATAAGACAATCAGATTAATTTTGTTAGATATATTAATTGTAGGGATTGCCTATATTGCATCTCTTAATATGTGGTTAGCTATTCCTATCAATCTAGCAACCATTTTTATAATTATTTATTTGAATGTATCTTTATATGAACCCATGACATATAGGACGTTTTTGATGCTATATGTTTTTTGCCAGTATACAGAGATAACTTTGTTAGAAATACCTAAGCGCATCGCGATGGTGATTTTTACTGTCACAATTGTAGTTATTATGATTTATATAGAACAAAATAAAATAAAAACACTTTTACCACCACAAATAGAAAAGGCATTTCGATTACTATATGGGCAGCTTACATTAATGCAAGAAGGCAATTTTGATACAGATATTAGCAATGAAATTAGTTATCATATGAATGAGTTAGCATGTACGATTTATGGCTCTAGTTTTCGGCGCTATTTTACTACTTATATAGGGAAAATACATTTTTACTTTTATTTAAATGTAAGTTACTTTAATTTTTTATTAGAGCAAATATATAAGCAAAATAAAAATGGTATTTTTGAAGAAAAACATATAGGCGAAATAGCAGAATTGTTTAATGAAATACAGAGGTATTTTCATAGAGATATAAAAAGGCAGGATGTGATTAAAAAGCTAGAAGAGTATTTAGATACGCATCAGCCCGAAGATAGATTAACAAAAGAGATAACAAGTACCATATTTGCTCTAAGAAAAAATTTTCAGGAGTTAGATAATCTCTCTATTAAGCATACAAATAATGTTTATGATGAATGGAAACACACAGATTTAAAACAACTGCAACATAAGATTAGACAACAATTTGCCCCAAAAGGAATGAGCTTTAATTTTGCAACAAGAATGTCAGTTGTTTTAACGGCGACTCTACTAATAGCACAGGTTTTAGGTTTTTATAAATTCATATGGGCAATTATACCGATTATGTCTATTACACAACCCTATGTAGAAGATACAAACAAGCGTAGAATAGACCGTCTTGAAAGTAATTTAATAGCAGCTTTTGCTATCACAGTTATTATCGATGTCATACAAGTGAGATGGATTATAGTTTTGTTATTAGTTGTAGCGTTTTATTTATACTATGGATATAAAGATTATTATCATATTTCGTTATTCATGACAATTATTTCAATGTGTATTTCTACAGTTAATGCAGGGATTAATCAACTCTTTTTCTACCGTGTTGTATATGTTACTTTAGGCGTAGTTATAGTAGGGCTAATAAGTAAGATTAAACCATATAGATTAGAAGATGGTATCAAAGAGCTAGTAAATGAAATAGAGACATTGAATCATATATTAGAAGAAGAAAGTATTAAATATGTACAAGAGAAGGCTGATTTAGATCGAATTAGAGAGGCTATTATTTATTCAGCAGTACTATGTCAAAAATTATATTTAAAGAATAAAAAATACCAAGATAAAGAAGTAGAAGATTTAATTCGCTTGAATACAGAATTTGTTGTACGCTTAGGATATTCTATACTAAGGAATTGAAAATATAGTTTAAAAATTAAATTTTTATAAAAAATTTTGAATTATATACATTATAAGTGTATAATGGGAGAGCTTAATAATATATAATAGGGGGATAAATTATGCAAGAATTAAATGAAGGAACACCTAAAGAAAATAAGAAGACAAATGGTAAAGTTGTGGGTGGGATTATTGCAGGAGTTGCTGTACTTGGAGTAGGAGTAGGTATATTAGCCTTTAATATGCAAGATAGTTCAGTATTTAAAAAACTTAAAGGAACACCAGAAGAGATTGTTAATGCTGCTATATTAAATACAAATGCTAAAACCTTAGAAGAACAAAATGAAGTAAGAAATAAAATGGGAATAACACAGCTTAGTAAAATTCAAGCAAGTGGAGCAAGTGAATTAAATTTTGATTTAGGACTTCAAGGTGTTTCAGGAATGGAAGATGCAGATCTTATTAGTGCTTACATTAAAGATGCTGGTTTAACTGGTACATTCCAAAAAACAAAAGATAATAATAAATTTAATGGTAAATTAAGTGTTAATCAAAGTGGAATTGAACTCTTAAGTGCGTCATTATACAAAGATGGTGAGGAATTAGGCGTTAGTATTCCTAAAATTCTAGATGCACCATACGCTATTAAATTAGATTCTTTTATAGAGGATTATAAGAACTCTGAGCTGTTCAAACTAACAGGCAATCAAGAAATTAGTGAAGAGGATTTTAATGAACTTACTGAAATTTTAAGTGCTAGTAGTGAATATGTAACAGGTGCTATGAATTTAGCTAGCAATAAACAGTTTATGAGCAAAACAGAAGCTGTACAAGCAGACTTTCTAAAAGATGCTAATCTTAAAGAAAATGGAAAGAAAAAAGTGGTCCTTCAAGATGGTAGTGAAGTTGATTGGAATGTCTATTCAGGTACAGTAACAGGTAAGCAAGTAATGGAGTTTTTAAATGAAGAGCTTGACCTGATTATGGAATTAGATTTTGCTAAAAATTACTTTGAGATAGCAGCAAAACAATCAGGTTATACTGTCGATGAATTACGTGCTGAAATGGATGAAATTTTAGTTGAAGATGATACGGTATCTATAGATATGGATATTTTTGTAGATGAGAATTATTTTAGAGGAATTCATTTCGGTATTGAAGAAAATGAAGAAGCGGCAGCAGATGTTACTATTCAATATACGGGTGTACAATACTTATTAGATGGAATGGAAATAAGTCTTGGTGATAGTGGTGAAGAGTTAGAAATGAAATGTACTCTTAACCAAAATTTAGGGAATAAGGAAGATTTATTTAAACAACATCTAGAGATTTCTATGAGTGAGTATAGTAATTCAGTAGGAAAATTATATTATGATTATAGCTATGACTCAAAGGCTAAAGATGATAATCTAACTGTAGAATTTGGAGTAGACTTTGGTGCTGAGGGTAGCTTGAATTTTGGTGCAACTGGTACTAAGATGATAAGTGATAATGAGGTATCTACTAAATTATCAAAAGCATCTTTTAATTTTGCAGATTATGCAGATAAAATAAGTGTAGATTTTACTTTAGGATATGGTATTAAGGCTATAAAAGAAGCTGATATCAATATTGATAAAACAGGAGTAAAAT
>JAFOHG010000145.1 GCA_017421915.1 Cellulosilyticum sp.
TTACTAAATGATACTGTAGCCATTCTATCACCTCTTTCATTGTATTATTACTTCTATATTATGTTCAATCATAGAATATGTCAATCATCTGCTAACTAAGAATTTAAAAATGGACCTACAGAAATTGTGTGAAGTCCATTTAAATTAATCTATACTTTTCTTAATTTTACAACACTTTCTACGTGCGTGGTATGTGGAAACATATCGACAGGTTGTACTTCTTCTACTTTATACCCTGCTTCCCTTGTTAAATATGCTAAATCTCTAGCTAATGTAGCTGGGTCACATGATACATAAACAATTTTTTGAGGTGCCATAGCTTTTAATGTTTCTAAAAGTTTTTCATCACACCCTTTTCTTGGTGGATCTACAACGATTGTATCTGCAATTACACCTTTTTTATAGAGGTCTGGAATAACCTCTTCTGCTTTACCTGCGTAGAACTCTGTATTCTGTAAGCCATTGAGTTTAGCATTTTCACGTGCATTTTCAATGGCTTCTGGAATAATTTCTACACCATAAACTTTTTTTGCTTTTTGAGCTAAGAAAAGTGAAATGGTTCCAATGCCACAGTAAGCATCCCAAACAATTTCTTCACCTGTTAATGCTGCATATTCTAGTGCTTTTTGATAAAGCACTTTGGTTTGGATTGGATTGACTTGGAAGAATGCAAGAGGTGAAACTTTAAACTTTAAGTCACCAATTTGCTCTGTGATACTTTCACTACCATAAAGCACAGAGCATTCTTTTCCTAAAATAACAGGTGTTTTATCCATATGATGATTTAATACAATGCTTTTAATTTCAGGGATTGCTTTTAAACTTTCTACTAAAGCTTCGCTGTGTGGTAATTTCTTACCATTAATAACTAAACATACCATCACATCTTGTGCTTTATAACCTGTTTTAATCATTAAATGTCTCACTAAACCTTTATGTGATTCATCATCATAAATACTAATTTGATATTCATTTAAAAATGCTTTAATTACTTTAATAATTTGAGTATTAATAGGATGTTGAATGCAACATTTGGTAACAGGTACAATACGTCTACTTTTTGCAGCAAAGAAGCCTATTTCAATTTTACCCTCTACCATACGAATAGGGTATTGCGCTTTATTACGATAATGATAAGGTGTTTCCATACCAAGTGTTTTTTGTACAGTTACATCTTCTAATTTACCAATACGTTTTAAACAGTTTTCAACTTTTTGTCGCTTCCACTCTAACTGCTTTTCATAGGCTAAGTGTTGGAATTGACAGCCTCCACATGCAGTTTCTTTTTCACACCCCTCTACTGTGCGATAAGGCGAAGGGGTAATCATTTTTACCATTTTTCCGAAACCATAATTTTTCTTTACTTTTGTTAAACATACTTCTACTCGATCACCTAATAAAACCTTAGGCACAAAAACGGTAAAGTCTTGGATTTTTCCAATACCTTCCCCGCCTTCTCCCATATCTATAATCTCTATTTCATAATGTTGTGCCTTATAAATCGCGTCATTCATGCCTTTACTCCTAATTCAAGTTTTTATTTGACTCCTCATATAATAATGTTTTAATAGCTCTAGCTAAACTTTCATCATCCATTTCTCTCATATGATCTGTCATATTCTTTTGTAAGTATCTTTCAAGAAGTGGCGAACTTCCACTGGATGATTTGTTACTTATATCTGTTTTATTCTCTAAAGTGAGTTCCATCTCAGAAATAGGCCTATCTATTTTGCTTTTTTTGAAGAACACTTTCTCTCCCCCTTTGTCCATTTACACACTGTATCTTTACAAACACAGTGTCTACATTTTACATAGTCTGCTTTCACCTTAATATCAATCTTTTTATCTAGCATATCACGCATTTGTTCAATTGTTGCTTTTACTTCTTTTCGTAATTTTGCTGTATTACGTATTTTAAATGTTTTGTTGGCATAAACAAGCTTACCATAAGGTGGCTTCTTTCCATAAACACTTTCTATTAAAATAAAATATGCAGCTAACTGATATAAATCGCCTTGATGTGGCCAATTTTCTTTTAATTTACCACTTTTTATTTCTAACGGTATATAGCGCTTTAAAATCCATGTTTCAAAAATCATATCAGGCTTCCCTTGAAGCCCTAATGTATGGTCTATCAACATTTTTGCACCTTTTTCATCTAAATAAATAGCTGATGCTCTAGGAACGCCAATTTGTTTTCTATTTTTACAGGTCATGGTAGGCCTAAAAATATAACTCATACTTACTAAAATACTTATCGTTATAATGATACTTATCATCTGTTCCATTGGATGATACCCCATACCATTAAAAGTACAAAAACAATAATCACTACTGATTCTATAGACTTTCTTAAACGATAGCTTTCATAATACTTTTCATGAAACTTTAAACCCCTCTTAAAATTCCCTTCATAAGGTGCTTCTTTCCTTTCTAAGGCTAAATATTTTTCTTTAAGCACCTTCTGTCCATAAACACGCCCATAATACCACTGATAGGGACAATAGCTAAAACGATTGATTTCATTGGCAGAAATTTTTATAGGTTTCTTTCTCATAAGCTTACTTTTCGAATATTCCTTGTTAAAATTTTATGATATCCTGCATAAGGTTCATCATGACTATTATCTAGCATCTCTTCCATCATCTTTAATCTAGAGTCTGAATAATCCGCTAAATGTACAATCATCGCTTCCATACATTTTGGACGTTTAGGTGAACCATATTCATATTCTCCATGGTGTGCAATTAAAATATGTTTTAAAATACGTTCTATTTCTTCTGGAAAACCTTCTATTTCCCTTGCCACATCATGAATCATTTCTGTCCCTATGATTAAATGGCCTAATAGCTGTCCTTCATCAGAATAATCATTTTTTGGAAAAGCAATAAGTTCCTTAAGTTTTCCAATATCGTGTAATAAACAACCTGCAATCACATAATCCATCGTTACATGCTCATAGCGTTTTGCTAAATCTACTCCAATTTCTGTTACTGTTACTGTATGCTCTAAAAGTCCATTTAAATAGGCATGATGTACAGTCTTTCCACCGCTATGCTGACAAAATGCTTCAAAAATAGCTTCATCATAAAAAATAGTTTCTAATAATTTCTTTAGATAGCCATTTTGCACTTGATCTATAAATTGCATAAGACGTTCTTCTAGTTGATTTACATCTTTTTTAGTATGTGGTAAAAACTCTTTTAAGTCATAGCCTGCTTCTACTTTTTGTATCTTTGTAATATTAAGCTGTAAATTTTCTTGATAAAGAAGGGTTTCTCCTTCTACTTGTATAATATCGTCTACTTCAAATGCACCAATCCCACTATGAATAGACCAAACCTTTCCCTCCAACATCCCTGTACGATCCTGAAGACGTATAGTGTAATAGTCTTTACCATTTTTATTTTTTAATTGTTGTTTAAATTTACATAAGTAAATTCCTTTTATTGATTCTTGAGGTTTTAACTCATTAATTAAGGGCATTTTATTCTCTCCTCTTCTTCTCTATAGTTTATACTATCAAATCTATCTAGTCTTTTCAATGCTTTAGACCATGTTTTAAATGCCTGAAAAATGGATAAAAAAAATGATAGGCGTAACTCCTATCATTTTTTAGCTATCTTTTATAAATGATTCACTAGCGTCATAGAAAAACGAAACTCTACCATCTTACCTTCTTCAGATTGAACGGTAATCGTCTCATCATGTTGCTTCAGTATTTCTTTAACAATAACTAACCCTAAGCCTACACCTTTTTTGTCCTGTCCTCTAGAACGGTCTCCTTTATAAAATCTTTCCCAAATTAATTTTTGTTGTTCTTTTGGAATAGGTGGCCCATCATTTAATATACTAATCCATAACTTATCTTGTTGCTTTTTACTTCGAACAATAACACGTCCATCTTTATCTACAAATTTAAGTGCGTTATCTAATAGGTTTTGAATAACGCGACTTGTCCCATCTTTATCACCTAAAATCCAGCAATACTCTTCATCTAGCTCAGTCATAATATGAACATTTTTTTCTCTACGTCTATTTTCCAAACTAATAATTGCCTCGTCAATCACTTGATTAATATTAAGATGTATTTTTTCAATCTTCTTAATACCATCTTGCATTTGATTAAGCTCTAAAATTGTGTTAGTCATTGTAATCAGTCTTTTAGATTCACTTAATACAATTTTCAAGTAACGTTCTTGGTGCTGTGCATCAATTGTTCCATCTAAAATAGCGGTTACAAATCCTTGAATAGATGTTAGAGGAGAACGTAAATCATGTGAAATATTTTGAATAAAAGCTCGCCTATCTTCCTCTATCTTATCTAATGCTTCTGCCATATGATTTAAAGAAAGGCCTAACTGTGCGATTTCATCATTTCCTTTTACTTCAATACGTTTACTAAATTCACCACTAGCTATATTTTTGGCAACCTGGTTCATTTCTTTTAGTGGCTTAGTCATTTGTTTTGATAAAGTATAAATCCATATAAATACAATACTGCCTACAAAGCCTACCACATTTAAAATAAGATTACGTACTTCATCGATTGTTTGTAAAATATAAGGCATTGGTGTATGAATAAACAGTGCGTATTGCACTTGACCATTTAAGGTAATTGGATACCCAATAGTCAATACTGGCGTTGAAAAACTCTCTTTAAAGCCATTTTCAACACCTATCACTTGCCCTGAAAATACTTCATCTAATGTATCACCTACTACAACATCATCACTCATACTCTTAATGGCATCTCTAGAAACAATATATCCATCTCCATATTGATTTACAACCCAAGTTGTAGCTTCTAAATAGCCACTCATCATTTGTATATCAGGTAAAATTTTACCTAGTGCAGCTTCTTTAGATTGACTAGAGATTCCTACTTCATAATATTCAGTTGCAATACTTTTTGCCTGATTAATCATAATCTCCTGTGTATATTTTACAAAATAAGACTGAAATGAATTTGTAAATGTCACAAATAATACAATGAGCATTAAAACTAAAATACTAATATAAATACAAACTAATCGACTAAATAAAGATGGAAATCGTAAATAACTGGTTATCTTTCGAATTTGTAACCTACTCCCCATACGGTTTTGATGCTCCACGAATGTTCTCCTTCAAACTTATCTCTTAATCTTTTAATATGCACATCAACAGTTCTTGTATCTCCTACAAAATCATATCCCCAAATCTTATCTAGGAGTTGTTCTCTAGTAAATACTTGTTTTGGATGACTTGCTAAGAAATAAAGTACTTCTAACTCCTTAGGAGGTAAGTCTACTAGATTCCCTTCATAAGTTACAGAATAATTATCCTTATCGATAATTAAATTATCTAGTATAATTCTATTCTTCGCTTTGTCCTCTTCTATAGGTAAAATATTACGTCTTAAAACAGCCTTTACTCTAGCCATTAATTCTTTAGGGTCAAATGGCTTTACCATATAATCATCCGCCCCAAGTTCTAAGCCTAATACCTTATCAAATATTTCACCTTTAGCTGTGAGCATAATAATTGGTGTACGATTATGTTTTCTTATCTCTTTACAGACATCATAACCATCTGCGCCCGGTAACATAATATCTAAAAGAACTAAGTCTGGTTTATATTCCTCAAAAACCTGAATAGCTAGTTTTCCATCTGCAACTTCCCTTGTTTCATATCCTTCTTTATTTAAATATAGTGAAATTAATTCAGAAATATTTGTGTCATCATCTACTACTAATATCTTTAGCATGGCTTGGCCTCTTTCTTGTCTCTACCTTGTTGTTATTTACTTTATCGTTACCACTGTGACACCCATTTCACCTTCTCCAAAAGTTCCTGGTCTTTGTGCTTCAACATGTGGATGTCTTTTCAATCGCTGCATAATTGCAGTTCGAAGGGCACCAGTTCCTTTTCCATGAATAATCGTAACCTGCTTTAAGCCTGATAAATAAGCATCATCTAAATACTTATCTACAACTGGCCATGCTTCATCTACCATTAATCCTCTTACATCTACTTCTGTAGAAATATTTTGAGTTTTTCTCATGTTGTAACTAATTTGCCCTTTTTGTTTGTTTTTATTTGTTTTACTTGGTGCTGGTGTGGTCTCTTCTTGCACTTTTTGTAAATCTGCAAGTTTTACTTTCATTGGCATAATGCCCATGCGTACCTCTACCATACCATTTTTATCTGCTTCTTTTGTTACTATTCCTTTTTGCATTAAACTTGTTACCATGACTTCTTCGCCAACTGTAACACTAGCTAATACTTTAACTTGTGATTTACCTGCTAATTTACTTGCACGCTTACGTTGTTTTGTAAGGGTATCATTCATCCCTTGTTTAGCAGCCTGTAAACCATGTTCATCAATGATTACTTGAGCTTTTCTTGCTGCTGCACGTACTTCTTTTAAAGCACGATCGGCTTCTTCTTCTGCTTCCTTTAAGAGCTCTTTAGCTTTAAGTTCAGCACGTTCCATAATCTTTTTCTTAGCTTTATCAATTTTGCTACGTTCTTTTTGAATTTCTTCTTTTAAACGCTCTGCTTCTGCTCTAAATGCTTGTGCACGTTCACTTTCAACTTCTGCCATACGTTTGCTTTGCTCTAAGTCTACTAGGATATCTTCCATTTTTACATTTTCTTTTTCTAGATAAACCTTAGCATCATCAATTAAATATTCTGGAAGACCAAGCTTCATTGATATAGCAAAAGCATTACTTTTTCCTGGTACACCAATGAGTAATCGATAAGTTGGTCTTAATGATTTTACATCAAACTCACAACTTGCATTTTCTACGCCTTCAGTAGAAAGTGCATAAAGCTTTAACTCACTATAGTGCGTTGTTGCAACTGTGCGAATTTGTTGTTTTCTTAAATGTTCTAGAATCGACATAGCTAATGCTGCCCCTTCAATAGGGTCTGTCCCAGAACCTAATTCATCTAAAAGAATTAAAGAGTTTAAACTCATATCTTCTAAAATTGAAACGATATTCGTCATATGCGCAGAGAAAGTACTTAAGCTTTGCTCAATACTTTGTTCATCACCTAAATCTGCATAAATACCATCAAATACAGCGACTTCACTACCTTCTGCTGCTGGAATTTGAAGTCCTACTGCTGCCATAAGTGAAAAGAGTCCTAATGTTTTTAGTGTAACTGTTTTACCACCTGTATTAGGACCTGTAATTAATAAAGTTGTAAAGTCTTTTCCAAGCCTTACATCAATTGGTACCACTTGTTCTTTAGGTAAAAGTGGATGACGTGCACGCTTTAATTCAATATAACCTTTATCATTGAGCTTAGGTTCACGACAATCATAACGTAATGAAAACTCACTACGGGCAAAGATAACATCTAACTCTACTAATTCCTTATAGCTTCTAGTAATATCTTCTGTATAAGGCACTACCATATTCGTTAATTCTGTTAGGATTTTTTCAATTTCTTCTTGCTCTTTTGTCTCAAGTCCTTTGAGCTCATTACCAATTTCTACAACTGTCATTGGTTCAATAAAAACCGTTGCACCTGTTGCAGATTGATCATGTACAATCCCTTTAAACTGACTTTTATATTCTACCTTTACGGGAATACAGTAACGGTCTTGTCTTAATGTAACAACTGGATCTTGAATCATGTCTTGATAGTGACTTGAACGAATAATCTGTTGTAAGCTTTCTTTAATACGATTACCTAAACTTAATTTTTGACGACGTATACGTGAAAGTTCTGGTGTTGCATCATCTGCTACTTCCTCAGGTGAAACAAGACATCTTGAAATCTCACGTTCTACTTGATTTTGTGGTGATAAGCTTTCAAAGTATGGTCCTATCACTGTATAAACTTCTCCATTACCAATGGCATCTTGATAATAATTCTTTGCTTTACGCGTCATTCTTAATGTATCACGTACAACTAAAAGTTCTCCACCACTTAACACTGCTCCAATTTCTACACGCTTTAAAATAGGTGCGACTGGTTTTAAGCTGCTTAATGGCAATCTACCTTTTTTCACGCTCATTAATAATGCTTCTCCAGTTTCTCCCTGTAACATTTTCACCTCTGGTAAGGTTGTCTTAGGCATCAACTGATTTATTTTCATCTTGCCATCTTCTGTAATGGCATATGCTTTAACTAATTCTTTAACTTTATGAAATTCTAACTTATAAAGTGTTTTGTCATTCATTGTTTAAAACCTCATATTTATTATTTAACGCTATTTCTATTATTACATAACTTTTTCTTTTTGGAAACACCCAATACATTTCTGAAATAAAAATAAGGTACAAGTCTTTTATCCTGTACCTTATTTTTATTAATTTATCTAATTTTCACTTAAAATACGACTACCCGTTACATAATTTCTTTGGTAATAGGCATTGGATAAGCTACTTAATGTGACTCCTTTTGTACAATCTGCATGCAAAAACAAACCATCTCCTGCATAAATACCAACATGAGAAATATGTCCCGTATTAATCCCATTTGTATCAAAAAAGACTAAATCTCCTGGTCTAAGCTCCGACTTATCTACTACTTTTCCATCATTGACTTGAGTATAAGAGAGACGACTAATATTAATATCAAATCCCTCAAAAACTTTCTTAGTGAGTCCTGAACAGTCTACACCTGTTTTTAAATCGTTTCCACCCCACACATAAGGTGTACCAATAAACAGTTTGCCATATTCCACTATTTCTTCACCTAGCACTTTGCTATAAGGTACAAATAGTTCATCTGATAAAGTGACATCTTCTTTTGAAACCCAGCCTTCTTGATCTCCTGCTTTAACGCGATACCAATTATGGTTCATGCCTAAAATATAAAAATCTGACTGATTTAATTTTGTCTTAATATGACTGTATTCACTTGGGTAACTGCGTATATTAATAGATGGATTCTCTATAGTCGTTTTTAGTCCTGTATAACTAGGAAAAATACTTTCTGTATGTGTAGCGGCACATAGTGGTGTGACAAGTGTTCCCACTAAAATAAGCCCAACTAGCATTTTCTTAATATATTTCATGATTTCCTCCAATAAGCCTTATGAGGCTCTAAATTAAAATAAATCATTTGCTAGTATGGACTTATTTAACTTTTTTTATACAACTATAAGGTATATTTCTTCTTACCAGTGGTAATGATGTAATTCACCTTGTTTTAATAAATGATTAAATTCATGTTGTCTTAGTGCTTCATAAAGTACGATGGCTACTGAATTGGATAGATTAAGAGAGCGGGCTTCCCCTACCATTGGAATACGAATACAAGTTTCTTTATTCTCTAATAAAATTTCCTCTGGAATCCCTGCTGATTCTCTTCCAAACATAATATAGCATTCTTCTTCATAGTTTACATCTGCATAGGTTTGTTTTGACTTAGTTGTTGCCATATAAACTTTAGGATAATTATTTTTCTCTAAGAATTCTTGATAATTTGCATAACGATGGACCGTTACTAAATTCCAATAGTCCATCCCTGCTCTTTTAATATGTTTTTCATCTAATGAGAAACCTAATGGTTCAATAAGATGAAGGGTAGCCCCTGTTGCTGCACAGGTTCTTGCAATATTCCCTGTGTTTTGTGGAATTTCTGGTTCATGTAAAACAATATGCATCATTTGTATTCATTCCTCTTTTCTTTTTACAGTATTTCTATTCTAGCATGCTACCATAAGTCTGACAATCAGCACACTTTAAGCTTATTTAAACAACAAGCTTATTTGAATAAATCACCAAATGCTTCTGCAAAAGCAAAGTTGCCTTCCTCTGCTTTTTGTTGTTGTTTTAAATAACGCTGTACGGATTTTTTATCTACTTTTTCACTATTGTTTCTGTACTTTTTGTTAAATGATGAAAGTTTTTCTCTAAAAGTACAAGTTGTACATACATAAATTTGTCCCTCACCTTCACCTCTTAGCTCTAACTTTTTATGACAGTTTGGACAGCGTGTATTGGTAAATTTACTTACTGTTTCTTTGTGGCCACATTCACGGTCTTGACATACATACAGTTTGCCATGTTTTCCTTTTACTTCTAATAAAAACTTTCCACATTGTGGGCAGCGCTTACCTGTCATATTGTCATGTACGTATTTTGAAGATGCCCCTTTGACATCTTGTACTAAATCATTACTGTAAGCTCTAATACGCTCCATAAATACTTTTGGATTTTGTTTTCCTTGGCTAATGCGCTCTAATTCATTTTCCCACTGTGCTGTTAAAAGTGGTGATTTTAAATCTTGTGGTACAAGCTCAATCAGTTGTTTTCCTTTAGAAGTTGGCAGAATATCTTTGCCATTTTTTTCAATGTAATACATATTATAAAGCTTTTCTATAATATCTGCTCTTGTGGCAACTGTACCAATTCCACCTGTCTGACCTAATGTTTTAGCTGCCTTTTGGTCTACATGGACATACTGTTGTGGTTTTTCCATTGCAGAAAGTAAAGTGGCTTCATTAAAACGTGCAGGTGCTTTTGTATAATGTTTATTTTTTAAGATGCTTACAAGCTTTAGCTTATCACCTTTTTTAAGCTCTGGTAGATTTTGATCTTTATCTTCTACTTCTTCATCCTCATCAAAAGCTTGGTCATAAAGCGCCTTCCAACCTTTTTCTATAATATTTTTACCTTTTGCAGTCAATTCTTTATCTTCTACTTTGGCTATGACTTGCATTTGAGTATAAACACACGGTTGCATTAAAACACTTAAGAAGCGTTTTACAACTAAATCATAAATTTTACGTTCTTCTAAACTTAATTTTTGAAGTTGTGCACTTTCTTCTGTTGGAATAATAGCATGGTGGTCTGAAACTTTTGTATTGTCTACAAAGCTTTTGCTGACTTTAAAACCTTTATGAATAATTTCATTAGCAAAAGTACGATAAGGCCCAATTGCTACTGCTTTTAAACGTTCTTTTAATGTTGGCACAATATCTTCTGATAAATATCTTGAATCTGTTCTTGGATAAGTTAAAACCTTATAATTTTCATATAACCTTTGCATGATAGAAAGGGTCTGTTTTGGACTATAGCCAAAGAATTTATTAGCATCTCTTTGTAGTTCTGTTAAATCATATAATAAAGGTGCATATTGTTTCTTTTGACTTTCTTTAACTTCTACTACTTCAGCCATTTTTCCTTCTAGCCCATCTACAATTGTATCTACAGCTTGCTCATCTGTTAACATTTTCTGGGTTTTATAAACTAAAGAAAACTGATTTGTTTTTGCCTGAATGGTAAAGTATGGTTTAGGTACGAAACTTTTAATAGCCTCTTCTCTAGCGACAACCATGGCTAATGTAGCGGATTGTACACGTCCTGCTGAAAGCTGGGCATTATATTTACAAGTTAAAGCTCTTGTAACGTTTAATCCTACTAACCAGTCACTTTCTGCACGACAAACTGCAGCGCGATACAGATTTTCATATTGTTTTCCTGGCTTTAAATTTTTAAATCCCTCTAAAATCGCTTTATCCGTAACAGATGAAATCCAAAGTCTTTGAATCGGTTTTTTCACACCTACTTTATCTAGTATCCAGCGTGCAACTAATTCCCCTTCTCTCCCTGCATCTGTTGCAATAATAATCTCTGTAATATCTTTACGCAGTAGTAATCCTTTAACCACTTGAAACTGTTTACCTGTTCCCTTTAAAACGGTTAACTTCATACGTTCTGGCAACATTGGCAGTGTTTCCATTGACCAAGTTTTATACTCATTACCATAAGCTTCTGGGTCTGCAAGTCCTACTAAATGCCCCATTGCCCATGTTACAACATAGTCATTTCCTTCAATATAACTACCATTTTGTTTATGGCATTTTAAAACGCGGGCAATATCTCTTCCCACGCTTGGTTTTTCTGCTAAAACTAATTTTTTTCCCATTTAGCTTCTCCTTATTGATCTTTCATAAATGATTCTAGGCTTGAATCTTATTATAAGGTATAGTTATGGTCTTCAAATAATGCTCTAATTTTTTCTCTATCTTGTGTTTTTCCTAGTGCAAGCATGAGCTTGAGACGTGCCTTAGGCCCACGCATATCGCCGCCCATAATAACACCCATATCAGATAATTCTTTACCACCACCAGCATAGCCGTAACTTACATAAACACGTCCAGAGTAACATCTTGAAACAACAACAACGATTACCCCTTTACTCATGGCATAACGAATGCCTTCCATTACTTTTGGTGATACATTGCCTCGTCCCATTGCTTCAATAACAATGCCTATAGCACCTGAATCTACTGAACAACGAATTAAGCGATCATCCATATCCATAACTGTTTTAATCAGATCAACTCTTCTTTCTACTTGATTGGTTTCTATATGTTGGCGGTAAGCAATTTCTCTATATACAATAAAGTCATTTGTATCAATTGTCCCTAATGGCCCATACGGAGATTGAAAAGTATCTAAAGCAAGTGTATTGGTTTTTGTAACTTCTGCTGCCGCATTAACCATATTATTAAGTACTACAAGAACGCCTTTATTACGTGCTTTAGGTGAAACAGCTGTACACACTGCTGCCGCTAAATTGCTTGAGCCATCATAGCCTAACTCTGAACTATTACGCATTGCACCTACTACTACAACTGGCTTGCTGTGCTTTATAGTTAAATCTAAGAAATAGGCTGTTTCTTCTAGTGTATCTGTACCATGTGTGACAATCACACCTGTAATACTTTCATCCTCTAATTTAGTTTGAATTAAATTTTTAAGTTCTAATAATTTCTCTATTGTCATATGAGGTCCTGGTATTTCTCCAAAGTTATTGACCTCAATATCCGCTATTTTATCTATATTCGATACCATAGATAAAATTTGTTCTCCTGATAAAGTTGGAATTGCTGCGCCTACTTCTTCATCTACGGTCATAGAAATAGTGCCTCCAGTAAAAATAATGCACACTTTTGGTTTATTCATGATGTCCTCCATTTTCAATACAATTAATATTTTATCATTATAACATATTCTTTTTTAATCCTCGCATGAAATTTTTACTTATTCTTTTAATTTTTATAGTAATTTTCCCAAAATAGTATTAAAATTTTATTAATATTCTAAATAGAATATTAATAAGGCTACAAATTACTATTTAAAGGAGGAATTATAGTGAAATCACTCAAATCAAAGCTCATTATATTGTTAGACCTATGCCTTATTTTTACTTGTCTTTTAACAAGTACATTAACTATTTACCACACAACCCAGGTTTCGAATTCAGATTCTAAAAAGATTATGGAATTATTTTGTAAAAATAAAAGCAATGAAATTAATACCATTATTGCTGACATTGAACGCTCTGTTGACACCATTGCTTTATCAGCTGAACATTCACTTAATAATTTTTCTGAATTCAAAAAAAATCCTACATATGTAACGCGCTATACAGAGGACTTAGAAAAACTTGCTGTTTCTCTTACAGAATATACAAATGGTGCTTATAGCGTATATATTCGTTATAATCCTAGTTTTACTTCACCTACATCCGGCTTATTCTATTCTTTTGACTCAGAAAAAAATACCTTTATCAAACAAACTCCAACTGATTTTAGTGTATATGATTCTAATGATTTAGAACATGTAGGTTGGTACTATATTCCTATCGAAAATAAAAAAGCTACTTGGCTAGAGCCCTATTACAATGCGAATCTAGACACTTATATGATTTCTTATGTAGTTCCACTTTATAAAGATGGTGAAGCTTTTGGTATAGTTGGTATGGATATTGACTTTAAAGTCATTGAAAATCTTACTCGTCAAACAAGTATTTATGATACAGGATATGCTTTTCTAATAACAAATCAAAATCAAATCCTCTGTCATCCTAGCTTAGAACCATTAACTTCTCTATCTGGTGATAGTGAACTAGCACCTATTGCTCAATTATTGACCGATGCAAATTCTAATAATTGTAACTATACTTATAATGGACAAGCTAAAAATCTATCTTATGTTACACTAGACAATCATATGAAATTTGTCCTTACAGCACCATCAGATGAAATTTTCTCACATTCTAAACTATTAATGGGTCGTATTGCTCTTGCTTGTTTACTTGCTCTTATTGTTACTTCAATTGTTGGTATGATTGTTTGTAATAGAGTGATTTCACCTCTTTCAGAAATTACACGTATTATTCAAGATACTTCTAACTTTAACTTTGTTCCAAACAAAAATAGCTTAACTCTTCGTCAACGTAAAGATGAAATAGGTTATATGGCTAAATCTGTTCATCATATGCGTAATAAACTTCGCACTATGGTTGAAAATATCCATACCTCTTATAAAACTGTATCTGAACATCTCACACTTCTTAATACTGTTGTTCAAAAAGTCAACCTGATTTGTTCAGATAATTCTGCAACTACCCAACAACTTTCTGCTTGTATGCAAGAAACAGCTGCTACCTCTACTCATATTGCTGAAAGTATTCTTACTATTAAACATCATGCAGAGGATATTAATCAACAATCTATGTCAGGCAATACGCTTTCTATAGAAATTATGAGACGTGCTACCCATCTATGTGAACAACTCCATCTTGCTACAAATAAAACAAAATCTGTTTATGAAAGCATCTTAGAGAAGTCTCATATTGCTATTGAACAAGGTAAATCCGTTGAGCAAATCAATGCCCTTACAAATTCTATTACCGCTATTTCTTCTCAAACCAGTTTACTGGCTTTAAATGCTTCTATTGAAGCAGCTCGTGCTGGCGACGCTGGTAAAGGGTTTGCTGTTGTAGCTAGTGAAATTGATGCTTTAGCACATCAAACTGCCTCTACTGCTCAAAATATTGGGCATATTATATCAGATGTTAATGGCGCATTTTCTAATCTTTCTAATTGCTTAACAGAAACTTATACCTTTTTAGAGCAAGTTGTTTTATCTAACTACAAAGATTTTATATCTGTAGGTGAAAAATATCGTGAGGATGCTTCTTCTATTCAAGAAACAATGTTATGTATTACAGATAAAATTTCTACTTTATCTGATACAATTAATCAAGTTACTGATTGTATTGAGGGCATTAATGAAACCATTAATGAATCTAGTACAGGCATTTTAGATATTGCCACAAAAACTTCTGATATGAGTAAAGAAACTTATCAAACCACTGCTCAAACCGAACAAATAATTCAAGAACTTGAACAGCTTAAACAAATAGTTGATTCTTTTACTTTACATTAAAGTCATTTGATAATAAAAGAAGGAGGTATTGCACTAACGCAATACCTCCTTCTTTTATTATCACCTATAAGAGGGGACTTTACCTGTTTAAATTTACTTCAATTAGGAAAAACTAAAATTAGTTTTAAAACTAACTTTAGTTTTTATATTCCATTTCATTATGCGTTAAATAGGGAGGTCTAACTATGAAGCAATATCATATTGTCATTATTGGCGGCGGTGTGGCTGGTTTATGCTGCGGACTACGTTTACTTCATGCCGGCTACAAAGTATCCCTTTATGAAAAGTGCCCTAATGTAGGTGGTGTCATTCAATCTATTCCTACCCCTTCTGACTATGCTGATTATGATAGCTTTGCTTCCATAGGGATTCATCCTCATATGTATCGCCAAATTTTTACAGATGTAGGCCTTAATCCTCATGATTATTTTTCTGAAATTGCATTAGAGGACTTGTATCGCGTTTTTTATGAAGATGGCTCTTCCTTTGTATTTAGCAAAAATGCTTCCTCTACATCGTCTCAATTCGAATCATTCTATAAAGAATCTTTTACGCACTATCATGATTTTATTACTACATTTTATCATAAGTATCTCTGTGCACATGAGCTGATATTATCTCGCTCTTTAATAGATTTAGGGGATGCGATCACCTTTGATACATTATCTCGTTTGATTAAGCTTAATCCACTTCTTCCTGCTGCTTCTGGAATTAAACGTAAATTGAATCGTTCAAAATTAAGAGATTTTTTACTTTTTCAGTGTTACTTTATGGGCTTTCCACCTTCTCACCTTTCTCAGCTTTATGCCACGATTCCTGCTTGTACTCAAGCTCTTGGCCTTACCCATATTAAAGGTGGCATGAGTGCTTATGCCAATGCACTTAAAAAGGCTTTTATCGATCTTAAAGGTGAGCTTTATTGTAATACGCCCATTAAACGTATCCTAACCTATAAAAATGAGGCTTATGGTATCCTAACCGAATCAAACCATATAAAAAA
>JAFOHG010000146.1 GCA_017421915.1 Cellulosilyticum sp.
AATAATATCATAAGTTTCGTACGGTGTTTGAAATGTCTCATTTTTACTCCCCCTTATTCCCTATCTCTTTATTTATATTCCATTATCGTTCTCTTCTTTTTACTCTTTCTATATCTCTATATTAAATCTTTCTATAGCTACTTCTCTATATTTCTACTCTCTAAATATTTAGTTATACTACCCCTACTTTATAAATTCCTTCTTATAAAATCTTCCCCTAATAATTCATAATCCTGAATTTCTGTAACATCATCCCAATAGATGCAACAATGATCTCTCAACTTTCCTCTTTTAAAAACCTCCTCGGTTACTATATGTTTAAACCGTGCGGTTTTAAGTAAAGGCTTTAAATCAAAATAAGCTTCTTGGTTACTAGATAATTCCAACTTTATAATGTAATCCTCTAGGAAGTCTACCCGCTCAATCTGCATCCTTTGCCACCTTCTTTCAAGCAGATTTTTTACTCTTAAATGAAGATATATTCTAATATATCTCATTTATACTTATAGTATATAAGCTCTGCTACGATATAGCTATTCCCCCTTAAGGGTGATTTTTTTCATACCAAAAGTCTACCCTTTAAAGGGGTAGACTGCCCTACCCCTATATATCTTGTCCCAGTTTTTCTATTAAATCTGCTTTACTATGTATATTTAACTTACTATAAACATTCTTTATATGTCTCTTTACCGTATCTACAGTTATTTGAAGTTCTTTAGCTACTTCAGATTGCTTATACCCTCTTACAAATAAGCGCATTACCTCTTTCTCTCTATCCGTTAAGATATCCTGAACCACTTGCTTCGTTGCTTTTCCTTTAGGCTCTCCCTTACTAATCCCTTTATAATACTCTAAAATCCTTTCTACAAATGAAGATTCTTTTGCCATGATTTCTAGTAAAGATGTAATTTCCTGACCGTATTCTATAAATGGCATAATAATTTGGTCTCTCTCTGCAATATGAACTGCTTCAGATAAACTTTCAATTGCTTCATCTTCATCATATAATTCTAATTTAGCAATAGCTGACAATATATATGCTTGAATCATCGGATATAACCGTTTTTCTTTCTTGAATTCTTCAAGGCATGCTTCCATGAAAACTTCTAATTGTACATATTCTTTTTTGTAGAGTAATACAAACCCTATATTTATAGGTGCAACTACAAATTTAGGTAACCCTAATATTCCCTTTTGCATATCAAAATTCTTACTCCACTCTGGTAACTTTCCATATTGTTTACTTACTCCATAAATATAAGCTTTAATCATTTCTATGCTACTACGAACCATAGGATGAATTCTTCCTATTATGCGCTTCTCAATTTCTTCTACATACCCATCTATTTCATCTAAATCTCCTTTTATAAAACTTATACGCATTAATACAAAGTAAGCATTTAAAATAATACACGTTTGTTGTTTAGTCTCTGCCTTATAAATTGCCTTATAAGCAAACATTTTTGCTTGTTCTAATTCTCCTGTATCATAAGCATATTCAGCTTGAACTAAATATCTCATCCCAGCTGTACATCCATTCCCCATATGCTTAAAATACCTTAGATTATCTAACAAGAAATCTTTAACTTGTTTATATTCCCCCATAGTACTATAAAATAAAGAGAGTGTATAAATATTTCCACGCGTACATACCATATTAGGGCCTAAAATTAATGAACGTCCATCATCTAAACATTCATATGCTTTCATAACCTTCTCTAACATTTTATCTAATTTACCAAACGACATATAGGTTTCTATTAAATAGATTTCTCCCATAATATGCTTCCAATGCTCTATCTCCGGATGTTTTAAATAATATTCCTTTGCTTCTTCTAACATCCTACCTGCTTCTTTGTCCATATTGCTTAACATATAAGACTGAATAAATGTCAAATATCCAATAGGTTTACTTAGTTTTTGTTCTAAGCTCATCTGATTAAAAATACGAACCATTAATTTAGGTGCTACATCTACATACTCTGTAGCTCCTGTCTGAGACATAATATCTAATATAGCTTCATAGTTTTCTGCTCTATAAAAATAATCAATGGCTGTCATAATATTACCCTTTGTCTTATACCATGTCGCACAACGATTTAAAATTTCTTTCTCATTAATGTCGGTTTTCCTAATCTCTTCTAATAATGTATACTTAAATAAAGTATGAAATTGATACTCTCTACTTTGTGGTATTAAGTTAATAAAGCAATTATTTAATAGCATCTCCTTAAGCACTTCATTTACTTTCTTATTCCTAGTAACATACTCAGCTAGTTCTATTGAAAATTTTTCTATAGGTGCTAACTGAAGTAAGATTCTTTGAGATTCTTCATCTAGTTGATCAAAAACAGCCACCTTAACTAATTCTGTAGATTCTACAATAACTCCAATATTTCGATTGATTGCATACTCTAATAAACTTAAATAGGTAGGTGCCACCCATCCTATTGTGTAACGATATAGTTCATCCAATTGATCCTTATCTAATGTAAAACCGTTAAGTTTAAAAAGCTCATCTGTTTCTTCTTTAGTAAAAGCAAGCTCACCTTGCCACATTAACATACATCGATTTTTTATATTTAACATTAAGAATTGAGCGGGTGGCCTCATTCGACTAATCACAACCACATGTATATTTTTCATATTATATTCTGTATAAATACTTAGAATTCTATCTAATAGCTGCTGTCCCTTTGACTCTTGATAATCATCAAATACCATAACCATAGGCCCTTTCATGACCTCTTGAATCACATCTAATACCTGTCTGATTTCATAATCACTTTTAGGAAATCCTATACTTAAAAGTTGCTTTGCAAACTCCGGACTATACTTTTTCATAGCATATCCAAATTGATGCCATAGCAACTCTTCATCTCCTTCCATAGTGGAAACAGGCACCCAAATGACATTTACCTCTTTTTTTGTTTCTAAAAAACACCTAATTGCTGTAGTTTTACCATATCCCATAGATGCAGAAAGATAGAATAATGGCGTTTCAAAAATCGCCTCTAATAACCTATTAATACGTTCTCTTTGCAATATCTTTGGCCTAAATAAACCTTCTTTCATTTTATTGCCTCCATGACTTTATTTATATTTAAGTCAATCAATACAATAATGTATCTAATATATTATACATTATTTTTTCTATATTTTCAGTTTTTTATGAATATTTCTTTCTACTTAACTATAAAAAATAGACAGGTCATATTTAAATGATTCCTGCCTATCTTTCACCTTTACTCTAATATCCCTATCATCTTCAATAAATATTTAGCATTTGTAGTTTTGCATCGGTCATTTTTAATTCTGTAATCAAAATAAATTTGATTATCCCTATAATATTCCTCAAAGTGATAATTAACTGTCTTTCTTGTCTCATCTTGCGCTAAATTACATAATTCAAAGTCATGAGTCGTTACCATCACATTAAGCCATGGTTTTCCTAACTTCTTAATCGTTTCAGTTGCACCAAGTATTCTATCTGCTGAATTAGTTCCCTTAAATATTTCATCAATTAATACCAACATTGGTAAATGATGCTTGCTATACTCAATCATTTCTTTAATTCGAATAAGCTCTGCATAAAATGTGGAAATCCCTTCATCTACTCGGTCCTCAATTCGCATAGATGTAAAAACTTCCATATAAGAAGCTTGAAATTCTTTTGCAACAACAGGTGCTCCTGCATAAGCTAATGCTAGATTAACACCTATACTCCTTAAAAAAGTTGTTTTTCCCGACATATTAGAGCCTGTAATAATACAAGTTGCTCCTGTAAGTTCTAAACTATTTCCTACTGCTTTTTCTTCCATAATAAGCGGATGCTCTAGGTCTTTAAACTGACACCTTGGTATGTTGCTTTCCATAATCATAGGAAAACTATGATTTTCTTTTACTCTACCTATAACAGCCAAACTTACTAATGATTCTATTTCACCAATAATCTCTAACCATTTTCTGATATCTTTACCATACTGATTATTCCATATTCCGAGCACATCCTCACAATGTATATTCCACATTAAGAACCCATTTAAAATAATATTGGCTAAAAAGTTATTTCTAATTTTAATACTTTCTGTAAGGTTATTTAATGAAGTAATCCCTTGAACCACACTTCCACTTGCTAATAGCTCTGCTTGTAATGTTTTTAAATAGGAACTTGTAAATTTCTTTTCTTCTAATGCCAGTAAAAAATCCTTATATACACTAATATCTTTATTGAAATCAAATATTGGTGCAAAAAGCTCACTTGTTTTCCCTGAACGCCAAAAAGTAATACATAACTGTAATGCTACACCTACTTCAGCTATTATATATCCTTGTGATGGATTCATTCCTAGTAATGCTGTAACTAACCCAAAAAGTGTGATAAAAGGTAGAATAAGACCTAAATATTTCATTGGCTTTGTAATATAGGTTGCTTGTTTCTCAGCTTCCACCATAAAACTTTCTAGACTTTCTTCTTTAAGTTCTTCTCCTCTTAGTTTCATCTGCATGCTAATAGTCTGCAAATGCAGTGCAAATGTCTCATCTGTAATAAGCTCCTTAATGGCCCCTTGCCTTTTTAAAATAGTCTCTCTATCTTTATTGCCACTGCTTATTTCCTTTGCTAATGCCCTCTTGCCAAAAGGTGTATGTGCTGTACATATATACTGATATAACGAAGCCCGTCCTAATAAGTCCAAATCCTTTTCTTTACTCTTATCACTATAATATGCTTCTCCCTTTTCATCAAAACTTTTCCACTCTTCCCCAAGCCTAGCAATATATTTTTCTAAAACTTTTTCCTCAGCTAAGTAATACTCTCTTTGTAAATCTATTTTTTTATACGCTCTTACAAGTCCTATAAAAATGCCTAATAGAATAACCCCTATCACATATCCCATTAGATTCTGCTTAAAGTTTCCAAGTATAATAGTCCCTATCCCTAATGCAAACGTTATAATACGTAACCAGCCTAATACATCTAGCTTGTGCTTTATTTCACTTTGCCTAACTTTATTGGTGCTAATTTTTTCTTCAAAATGACCTTTCTGCATTATACTACTCCTAGTTTTTATAAATTCTAATTCTCTTATTTCTATCTAATCATGTCCTATAAACATCAAATACTTTTTTGCTGAAAGTTTACTGAAATAAAATTCACTCTTATCTATGCTCTTACTTTAATCACATAAGTACCAGTTAGGCGATCATGTAATGCTTGTCTTCTTTTTGAAAATAAAATCATAATAAATCCAATACAAATAAGTGCCCATGATAATATTTTACTAAAAGTTCTACCTGCTGATTGACTTAAACCAATAGTTTCAAAATTAGAATCTACTACTTTTAGTCCCATTGCTTTTTTACCGATTGTTGCACCATTACAAATAGATGATTCTCCAATAATACGATATGCAAAATAAACCACTGTAAGTACTATAGAAGTGTCTGGTAAAAAACTAAATAAAAGTCCTAAAACAACATAATCAATAATTGCTGCAATCATTCTTGCTCCAAAACTACCATATGCTGATATATGTAATGGTCTGCCTCTATCTGGAGTTTCATATTGCTCATAGTACTTATTATAGTTAGGTCCATTTACACCACCCATGCTTTGCTCTTTCTTACGATTTTTTTGTTCTTCTTGTGTCTTATCTTCTTTTTTCTCTTCTCTATTTACTTCTACTGCTGCTCCACATCCTGGACATTGCCATTCACTAGGTTTTAATGCTCTACCACAATATTCGCACTTCACTTCTTTTCACCTCTTATCTTAATTTATATTACTATTCTTTTTATATTATAATCAAAAATAACCTAGATTTATATTGTTTCTAGTGATTTAACAAAAAGAACCTATTATTAATCACCGACTCTTCATAAGTTCATATGGTATCTAATAGGCTCTTAGCTTATCTATATCTACTTACCTTACAATGTTTTCTTTTCTTCATTCATCTCATTTCTACCTATAAGTAATGCCACCCCTATAACCAATAATATAATTGGCCATATAATAGATTTATCCATAAAGAAGAAGAATGTTCCCATAACCTCAGAAATAAAATCCATTAATGCAATAAAAGTCAAAATCCCTACTGGAATAAGTAACCCCTTATCCTTCTTATCATATAAATAAAGCTGAAATAATCCTACCGCAGGTGCCAGTATATATAATGAATCTATATAGTCTCTTACTAACATAATAGAATTAGATTCAATTAATGTTAATATACCAATAGTTGATAAGATTCCCCCTGGTACTAATAACTTTGGAGAACGATGCTTAGAAAAATATGCATATTCAAACCATAAACCTGGTATTAAAACAAACAGCCCACCTAAATCTATACTTCTAAATAACTGCCATCCAAAAATCTGATTTAAAATACCAGTACCCCCTAATACAATTAAAACAACAGCCAAGATGTATCGTGCTGTACCCCTTGATTTTTCCATGTTTTTCTCCCCTTTTATATCCTTTTAAAAATTCTTAATAAGGATAGTATACTCATAATCTATTAGAGCAAATTTAAAGAAAGATTAAAATTTCATGAGAAAAAATTCTATCTCTACGCTAATAGCATCCTATCATTAGCAAATTCACCATTACTTACTGTTTCAAATTTCTTTAATAAATCCTCAACTTTTAAATTTTTCTTTTCTTCTCCCTCTACATCATAAATAATTCTACCTTCATGCATCATAATGAGTCTGTTTCCTAAGCGAATAGCATCTTTCATATTATGTGTAACCATTAAAGCTGTAAGCCCTTGCTCATTTATAATATGTTCTGTAATACTTAATACTTTATGTGCAGTCTTAGGGTCTAACGCTGCAGTATGTTCATCTAATAATAAAAGCTGTGGTTTTTGAAGCGTTGCCATTAATAATGTTAGTGCCTGTCTCTGACCTCCTGACAGTAATCCCACTTTAGAAGTCATACGATTTTCTAAACCTAAGTCTAACATCTTAAGCTTTTCTACATAAAGAGCTTTTTCTTCTTTAGTAATTCCCCAACTCAATCCTCTGACTTTACCTCTACGATATGCCATAGCTAAATTTTCTTCTATTTCCATATCAGCTGCTGTTCCTCTCATTGGGTCCTGAAAAACTCTGCCTAGTAATTTAGCTCTTTTATGTTCTGGTTGCTTTGTAATATCTTCATTTGATAATACTATCGAACCTGTATCACAGTTATACACACCTGCAATCATATTAAGCATTGTAGATTTACCTGCACCATTTCCACCAATAATAGTCACAAAATCTTTAGGCTTTAGATGTAGGTCTATACCATTAAGCGCTTTCTTTTCATTAATTGTCCCTGCATTAAAGGTTTTTGTTACTCCACTTATTTTTAGCATTTTCCTACGCCCCTTTCACTTCTTGTTTGCTTTCATCCTTCTGAAAGACTTTACAAATCACACTAGATATCAATTTAACGATTATAAGAGCTAATACAATCAGTAAAATAGGCACAATTTGCTTTGTTACTAAAATCATAAATGCTACAAGTAAAACACATAATGTATACCTTACTTTTTTAGAAACAACCGGCATTGCTAATGCAAAAGCTACAATGATTGCTGTTAATAACTTAAGGTCTGTTGATTTCATACCTAATTGAAGTACAACAGCAATAATAATACGATAAATAATAGATCCACCTACTACAGCAGCTAACTTATATGCAAAATTAAAGCGATTTCCAAATACTACTTCACCAATAATAATAGATGCTAGCCCAATAACGATTGTTCCTTGCCCCATACCTACATCTGCATATCCTTGACTTTGTGCTACAAAAGCACCTGAAAGTGCAACTAAACCATTCCCTAGCATAAGGCCAATAATCTTCATAACATCTGTATTGGCTCCTAATGCACGTACCATATATTCATTATTTCCTGTAGCACGTAAAGCACTTCCTACTTCTGTTCCAAAAAACCAATATAATATTGCAATGACAATGATAGAAACAATGACTCCTATCACTAAGGCAAGTGTATTAGTAGATGCTCCAATCATTCCATTTAATATAGAAATAACTGTAGATTCGCCTAATAGCGAAGTATTCGCTTGCCCCATAATACGGATATTAATAGAATATAAGGCAATCATGGTCAAAATACCTGCTAAAATTTCTGGAATTTTAATCTTTGTATGAAGAATCCCTGTTATCCCTCCAGCAACCATACCTGTCAAAATAGCTGGAATAAGAGATAGCCATGGATTCATTCCTTTAACAATTAAAATAGCACTCACTGCCCCACCTAATGCAAAACTTCCATCTACTGTCATATCCGCAAAGTTTAATATCTTAAATGTTATGTATACTCCTAGTGTCATTAACCCCCATAATACACCTTGGGAAATAGCGCCTTCAATAGCCAATAATATATTCATATAGGTCCTCCTATTTGCTTGCTTTATCTAGTAACTCTTGTGGGAATGTAAGCCCCATTTCTGCTGCTGCCGCTTCATTAAGTACTAGGTTACAATCTTGACAATACTCGATAGGCATTTCAGCTGGATTCTCACCATCTGCTAAAATAGACACAGCTTGTGCAGCTGTTAATTTTCCTAAATCATAATAGTTAATACCATATGTAGCTGTTCCACCATTAGTAACCATTCCTTCTTCTCCACAAATAACTGGAATCTTAGCTGGATTTGTTACACCTACAACGGTTGCCATCCCTGCTGCTAACATATTATCAGTCGGAATATAAAGTGCATCTACTTTTCCTACTAATGATTGCACAACTTGTTGAATTTCATTAGAGTTAGAAACTGTTCCTTCTATCACTTCAAGACCTATTTCTGCTGCTGCTACTTTTGCAAGTTCTACTTGGAATTTTGAATTTGCTTCACTTGAACAATAAACTACCCCTACTGTTTTTGCTTCTGGAACAATTTGTGGAATTAAATTAATTTGCTCTTTCACTGGTGTTAAATCAGATGTTCCTGTTACATTACCTCCTGGTGTTTCATTTGAGGCAACTAATTTAGAATCTGCTGGATCTGTAACTGCTGTTACTAAAATTGGAATATCTTTTGTTGTATTAGCTACTGCTTGTGCTGCTGGTGTAGCAATGGCTAAAATTAAATCACTTTGATCATTCACTAATTTACTAGCAATTGTTTGACAGTTAGATTGATCACCTTGTGCATTTTGATAATCTAATGTGATATTATTTCCATCTTCATAACCTAATTCTTTTAATCCATCTACAAACCCTTCATATGCTGCATCCAGTGCTGAATGTTCTACAAGTTGTATAATACCTATTTTATAATTTGCATTTTCTACAGAAGTATTTTCCCCACTTTTTTCTTCTGTTGATACTTCTTGTGTTTCTACTTCCTCTGTTGTTTGAGCTACTTCCTTATTGGTGACTTGGTTATTTCCACAGCCCATTGCTGCAACAGATAGAGACATAGCAATAAGTGCACCTAATATCTTACTCATTTTTTTCATCTTAATCCCCTCCATTGATTAAATTTTCTTTATTTTATTTATTTCATTAAATAATATAATATTAAAAAATAATAGTCAAACAATTTATGCATTTAGATATATGTTTATACATAATTCTATTCTCCTTCTCTTAAAAATAGTTTTATTTAGAATAAAAAAAAGCACACCCTATACTAGTGTATAGCGTGTGCTCTTTTTTAATTACATTCTTTCGTGGAAAGTACGGCTAAGAACGTCTAATTGTTGTTCTCTTGTAAGCTTAATGAAGTTTACAGCGTATCCTGATACACGAATTGTAAGTTGTGGATATTTCTCTGGGTGATCCATCGCATCAAGTAATACTTCTTTGTTAAGAACGTTTACGTTGATGTGTTGACCTGTTTGACCAAAGTATCCATCTAAGATACCTACCATGTTTTTAATACGATCATCTGCATTATTACCAAGTGTTGATGGTACTAATGAGAATGTGTAAGAAATACCGTCATTTGCATGTTCAAATGGGATTTTTGCTACTGATGCACATGCTGCAAGTACACCTTTTGTTTCTCTACCGTTCATTGGGTTAGCCCCTGGAGAGAATGGTACACCAGCTTTACGTCCGTCTGGAGTAGCTCCTGTTTTCTTACCATATACAACGTTTGATGTAATTGTAAGAACAGATTGTGTATATACAGAATCTCTGTATGGTGTGTGTTTTCTTACTTCATTCATGAAATCTTCTACTAAATAACATGCGATACTATCTGCACGGTCATCATTGTTTCCGTAAGCTGGGTATTCTCCTTCGATTTCGAAATCGATAGCAATCCCTTCTTCATTTCTAATTGGTTTAACTTTAGCATGTTTGATAGCAGATAATGAGTCTGTTGCTACTGCCATACCAGCAATACCACAAGCCATTGTTCTTAAAATATCTGTATCGTGAAGTGCCATTTCAATTCTTTCATAAGAATATTTGTCATGCATAAAGTGAATGATGTTAAGTGCATCTGTATAAGTTTTAGCAACCCATGCTTTAGTGATGTGGTAGTTTTTCATTACTTTATCATAGTCAAGGTATTCATCTTCTACCATTGGCTCGATACCTGGAATTACTTTAATACCAGTTTTTTCATCTACCCCACCATTGATTGCGTAAAGTACAGCTTTAGCAAGGTTAGCGCGAGCTCCAAAGAATTGCATTTGTTTACCAATTCTCATTGGAGATACACAACAAGCGATACCATAGTCATCACCAAATTGTGGTCTCATAAGGTCATCACTTTCATATTGGATAGCTGATGTATCGATAGATACTTTCGCACAGAAGTTTTTGTAACCTTGTGGGAATTTTTCACTCCAAAGTACTGTTAAGTTTGGTTCTGGAGCTGGTCCAATGTTGTAAAGTGTATGAAGGTAACGGAAACTATTTTTAGTAACCATTGATTTACTACAATCTTCTAACATACCACCAAGTGAT
>JAFOHG010000147.1 GCA_017421915.1 Cellulosilyticum sp.
AATGAGAGGCAAAAGAAATGTCAGAAGCTTATAATCACAAAGCCATAGAGGCAAAATGGCAGAAATATTGGGAAGAGAACGAGACATTCAAGACAGATGTCTTTAAGTTTACCAGAAGATATAAAGATTCAGTATAGTAATTTATTAGACTTTGACTATAAAGGGCAACACTATAAATTAGAATCTGTAGAAAGCTTAGAACAAAATGTATTTAGATACTTTGACTTATACGGTAAACTTAATTCTATGTATTATATAGGTATTTATCGTATGTTTGAATATGTTATTAATGTTATTGATGGTAATATGGAAAGTGTCCCATTAGTAGAAGCAGTAGATCCTAAAAAGAAGCAAAAAGATGTAAGAAGGCAAGAAGAACAGATTGGATTTAAAGAAAATCAACTCATTGTTTTATTTGAAGGTGAAAATAGTTTAAGTGAGATGATTACAAATTATGCTATTAAGTTTATGAGATATTCAGAAGGGAAGCTGGAAGACTTAAAGAGCATTAATTCTTATAGAATACGAAAAGGAAGTAGTAAAGAAAAGTGTATTTATTTTGTTAAAGAATTTTATGCAACTTGTCGTTATTTGCAAGGGAAATATAATTTAAATGAAATATTGATTATTGGAGAGGATGCAAAGGAATTTATTCAAATTATCTATAATGTAGCAGGTAGCACACATTTAATAGATTTATCAGCTTTTCAATTTATATCCGTTACAACAGAAAAATGGCAAGAGCAATGGAAAGAGTTATTAGGGATAGATACTTTAAAAAAGTTAGAATTAGAGGATATTAAGTATGAATTAGGCATTTTGGAGGAAAAGATTGGACTTGATCAAAATGCTTATAGAAGTTTATATCAAGTATCCATCAATGCTTTATTATTAAAGTTATTTGTACTTTATCAACAAGAAGATACAAAGGGATTTGAATTATTTTTAAAGGAATTAAGATAAATAAAAAGGACAAGGAAAGAGTTGGTTAGAACGTTATACCTTGTCCTTTATTAAATTAAATGACCTTAGTTGTCCATTGTTCAACGTTCCATACATCTGTTACAAAGCTTTGATAGAAGTATGGTTCGTGACACACAAGGACAACAGTACCTTTAAATTCACGAATGGCTTTTTCAAGCTCATCTTTTGCTTCTGGGTCTAAGTGGTTTGTAGGCTCGTCTAAGATGAGAAGATTTTGTTCTTCTAATAAGATTTTGCATAAACGAACTTTAGCATTTTCACCACCAGAAAGAACTTTCATTGGACTTGTGATGTGATCCGTTGTTAGACCACATTTTGCAAGTGCAGTACGTACTTCGTGATTTGTCATAGAAGGATAAAGTTGCCAAATTTCATCTAAGGCGATTGTGTTGTTATCTCGGCTATCTTCTTGTTCAAAGTAACCATATTTAACATTTTCACCAAATTCAACTTTACCAGAGATTGGAGGAATGATACCTAATAATGTTTTTAGTAAAGTTGATTTACCTAAACCGTTTACACCACAAATAGCTACTTTTTGTCCACGCTCTAATTTAAAGTTTAATGGACTTGTAAGAGGTGCATCATAACCAATAACTAAATCATGTGCTTCAATTAAGAAACGGCTAGGTGCTTTATAAGGTTTAAAGTTAAAGATTGGTTTTGGTTTTTCATGAACTTTTTCAATACGTTCCATTTTATCTAATTGTTTTTGACGGCTTCGTGCCATACCTGTTGTTGCTACACGTGCTTTATTACGAGCAATAAAGTCTTCAAGTTTTTCAATTTCTTTTTGCTGACGCTCAAAAGCTTGTTCTTGTTGACGTTTCTTAAGTTCATAAACACGTTTAAATTCATCATAGTTTCCTACATAACGTGTAAGCTCGCAGTTTTCTACATGATAGATGAGGTTACATACTGAATTTAAAAATGGAATATCGTGAGATACTAAAATAAAGGCATTTTCATAATTTTGAAGATAACGTTTAAGCCATTCAATATGATTTTCATCTAAGTAGTTAGTAGGCTCATCTAGGATTAAAATCGTTGGATTTTGAAGAAGTAATTTAGTTAAAAGTACTTTTGTTCTTTGACCCCCACTAAGCTCATCTACTTTACGCTCAAGTCCAATATCCATCAGACCTAAACCTTGAGCAACTTCATCAATCTTAGTATCCAATGTATAGAAAGAACTGTTATCTAAAATATTTTGAATTTCAGCTGCATCTTCCATCATTTTATTCATTTCTGATTCAGATGCTTCTCCTACTTTTTCATAAATAGTAAGCATTTCTTGTTCAAGTTCAAATAAATGGTTAAAAGCAAGTCTTAAATTATCACGAATGGTTGTTCCTGGTGTTAAAGCTGCATGTTGGTCTAAATAACCTACTGTTACACGATTAGACCATTCTACAGTTCCTTCATCAGGCATTAATTTACCTGTAATAATATTTAAAAAGGTAGATTTACCTTCACCATTTGCACCAACTAATGCAACGTGCTCCCCTTTTAATAAACGAAAGGAAACATTTTCAAGAATACCACGAGCACCAAAGCCATGGGTTACATTTTTTACATTTAATATACTCATTTGATTCTCCTTTAGTTTAAGCATTCTGTTCTATCATAATAGAAAAAAGACAAAAAGTATAGTATTTATTACTGTAAAGTTAAAGTAAGAGAGTTATAAAAAATAATATTGGGAAAATGCATTGGCATATTTCAATTGTGACAAATTTAGTGTAAAATGTAAGGAAATAACAAAGGAAAGTGAGATTAGAGCTATGACAGTAATTATGAAGGGGAAAGAAAGAGATCTTGAATTAGCTAATCAGTTAAGAGAAGCATTCATGAAGCGTTATGCAAATAATGAAAGAGAGTTTCAAGAGCTTATAGAGTCTCTAGGAGAGCAGACATTAGATCGCCTAATTCATCGATTAAAAGTAGAGAAGCATATTAACCTATATAAAGACTATATTGCACTAAAAGAAATTGCGTCAGAAGTAAAAAGAACCAGTACACGTAGAGTTTTTGAAGTCATGAGTCAAGTAGATGATGCAAGAGTGTGGATTAACGATAATGGTAAATATATGGGTATGGCATTTGAAGCACTTTACAGTGTTTTTAAACAACATGAAAAGTTAAAACCACTTATTGAAGAAAAAGAAGAACTTAAAGAAGCTAAATAATTAAAATAAAGTACTCTCAAACGATAAATGTTTGAGGGTACTTTATTTTAATGTAAGAAGTTAGGGTAAAAGTCCTAGATGTTTTCGCATGGCTTCTAAGACTTCAAATGGAATGGTGAGCTCACCGTAGCCAGAACCTAAATCAAGTAAGGGTTTATTTGCCCCATGAAAATCACTCCCACCTGTTGGGAATAATTTAAGATTAAGACATACTTGAAGAAGGTGAGCCGTATCAGAAGATTTATGAGTAGAATAGAGACATTCTACGCCATCTAATCCTTCTAACTTTAAGCCTCTTAGTAGCTGAGTGACATCGGCTTGATCATAGCCGTAGAGTAATGGATGCGCTAAAACAGCAAGACCACCTGCATGATGAATCAAATCAATACATTCTTTAGTTGTAAAACGAGCTTTTGGAACAAAACAAGATTTACCATCGCCAATATAATGGGCAAAGGCTTCACTACGTTCCTTAATATAGCCTTTTTTTAGCATGGCTTTAGCAATATGAGCTCTGGTTAAAACAGAATCTTGACTCGTTTCATCCATTAAATCCTCTAACGTAAGTGGATATCCTATTTGGGCTAATTTTTTTAACATTTCTGTATTTCGATTATCACGTGCTTTAAGCAAATCATTTAAACGTGCTAGGAGTAGAGGGTCATGATGATTGATGTAATAGCCTAAGATATGGACTTCTTTGCCATAGTAACTGGCAGAAAACTCAATGCCAGGAATAACGATTACACCAACTTCAAGGCCTTTTTGTAAGCACGTATCTATTCCACTAACTGTATCATGATCTGTTAATGTAATAGCACTTAAACCTTTAGATTTAGCATATAAGGCTAATTCACTTGGGGATAAAGTACCATCAGA
Source organism: Cellulosilyticum sp. (assembly GCA_017421915.1). Classification (GTDB taxonomy): domain Bacteria; phylum Bacillota; class Clostridia; order Lachnospirales; family Cellulosilyticaceae; genus Cellulosilyticum. The sequence continues at coordinate 4,053 of JAFOHG010000147.1, forward strand.
TGCCGTTGAATGTACATGTAAATCAATTAATTTCATATCATTTTCCCCCTTTATAGTAATATTCTATCATACTTAATGGAAGTTGTACGTAAAATATGAGTAGATGAATGAAAAGAGGAGGAGAAAGTATGATTAAGCAAGGTAGGGATGCAGAAATAGATATACCTTTAGCACTAATAACCATTATTAAAGCAAATATTATGGCTTATGTTGTCACATCAATCTTTGTTTTACTAGCATCTATTATTATTACATACACTGATGTAACCCCAAAATTTGAAGGATTTATAACTGTAATAGGCATTTTGTTTTCAGCTTTTTTAGCTGGATTTGATACAGCTAAAATTGAAAATAAAAATGGGTATAGATGGGGTGCAGTAGGAGGTGCATTTTATTTTGTTATCTTTCTGGGTATGGCCACAATAATTGATAAGCTAAATCAAGTAGAACCAGGCATGATGTTACTTATTGCATTACTTGTGCTTCTGACAAGTAGTATTGCAGGTATGATTTCGGTAAATATAGAGAGTCAAACAACTTATAGAAGGTAATTTAATGAGTAGTACCTGATAGAATAATATTTCTGAAAAAAATAATTAATCATAAGTTTAAAACTATACTGTTAAAATGGAGAAAAATGTGGTATAATGTTTTAGATTTGTGATGAAAGGGGAATATATTATGAAACATATTAAAACTTTAAACACAAAAAACTTACAAAACAGTGCCAAAAAAGGTGGCTGTGGTGAATGTCAAACATCTTGCCAATCAGCGTGTAAAACATCTTGTACTGTAGGAAACCAAGCTTGCGAAAAGTAATTTCGTAATGCAGCAGTGACTTCTTATGTCGCTGCTTTTATTTTTGAATCTTTTTAGGAAAATAGCTTGTATTAGAATTGATAAAAGGAAAGGACAAAACAAATGATTCATCAATTTAAATTTGAAGATTCTAATATCCTTATGGATATTCATAGTGGAAGTGTACATATTGTAGATGAAGTAACTTATGCTATTGCTTCTAAAGCAGAAATATTATCAAAAGATGAGATTGTAAGTGAATTTAAAGGGGAATATAGTGAAAGCGAACTTAAAGAAGCTTATGATGAACTTATGGAGCTTAAAGAGCAAGGCATGATGTATACAGAAGATCAATATGAAACATTGGTACCTGCATTTTTGAAAAGAGAACCAGTAGTAAAAGCATTATGCTTACATGTGGCGCATGATTGTAACTTAAAATGCAGATATTGTTTTGCAGGTGAGGGAGAATATCATGGAAACCGAGGACTCATGAGTCTTGAAGTTGCTAAACAATCTGTTGATTTTATTATTGAGAATTCTAAACACCGTAAAAACATTGAGATTGATTTTTTTGGTGGAGAACCATTAATGAACTGGGATGTTGTGAAAAAGACAGTAGAATATGCAAGGGAAAGAGAAAAAGAAACAGGGAAAAATTTCCGATTTACAATGACAACAAATGGGGTATTATTAAATGATGAAATTATAGATTATTTAAATGAAAATATGTACAATGTTGTTTTAAGTTTAGATGGCCGTAAAGAAGTAAATGATTATATGAGACCAACAGCAAATGGTAAAAGTAGTTACGATGTTATTTTACCAAAGTTTAAAAAGCTTGTAGAAAAAAGAGGGAACAAACAATATTATATCCGAGGAACATTTACACATCACAACCTAGATTTTATGGAAGATGTAAAACATGTTAATGACCAAGGGTTTAGTGAAGTATCAGCGGAACCAGTAGTTGCGCCAAATACAGCGGATTATGCTATTTGCCCAGAAGATATTAAGCCACTTTGTGAAGAATATGAAAGATTAGCAAAATATATGTTAGAAAAAACAAAAAAAGGAGAAGGCTTTAATTTCTTTCATTTTATGATTGATCTGGAAGGTGGGCCATGCATTCATAAACGATTAGCAGGATGTGGTTCAGGAACAGAATATCTAGCTGTTACACCAGAAGGTGATTTATTCCCTTGTCATCAATTTGTAGGATTAGATGAATTTAAAATGGGAACTGTATTTGAAGGTGTAACCAATCATGAGATACGTTCTAGATTTGAAAAATGTAATGTATATAGTAAAGAAGAATGTAAATCTTGTTGGGCAAAGTTCTATTGTAGTGGAGGATGTGCAGCAAATTCTTACAATTTCCATGGAGATATTCACCATGTTTATGAAATTGGTTGCCAGCTTCAAAAGAAACGTTTAGAGTGTGCAATTGGTTTAAAGGCTGAGCTTTTATAATTCACCAAAATAGAAATAAATAGACTAAAAAGTTGATATAGGAGAAAGGTTATATCAGCTTTTTAATTGACTATATTTTACACAAATTATATAATCAGTTTAGTGTCAATGAAGTACTAAGGAGGAAGAGACATGAAAGCTAATAATAAGAAGCTAAAAAGTATTTTAATGCTTGTTGTTCTATTAGTTGTCATTGGATGTGTATCTGGGTTTGCATACATAGCCTGTATGAGTGTTGGTCAAGATCAATCAGCAGAAATTACACAACAAGTGACACAAGATACAACAACAGAAAATACAGAAGCTAATAATGTAGATGCAGAAAATCTGGAAAGTTCAGATTCAAAAAATGAAGAAACACAAACTGAGACAATTACAGATGAAACAACTACAGATGAAACAACGACTACTCAAGAGGAAGTAAATCAAGAAGGTGAAGATGCATCTAAAGAAACAACAGATGCACAAGAAGAAGCAAAATCTCAAAAACCATCTTTCTTTGAACGTAATAAAATTAAACTAGGTCTAGATTTACAAGGTGGGGTAGACATTGTTTATGAACCACAATTAGATGAAGGGATGTCAGATGAAGAAATTGCCTCTTCAATGCAAGCAGCACAAGCTTTAATTCAAACACGTTTAGACACTAATGGTTATACAGAAGCAGAAGTTGCTATTGAAGGAAAAACACGCCTTAGAGTAGATATTCCTGGTGTGGAAGATCCTCAAAAGGCGATTACAGAAATTGGAGCAGCAGGTATGCTGTATTTTTACGACCAACCTAAATTTATGGAAGGTCAAGAAGTGCATACCATTTTAACTGGTAAAAATATTAAAGAAGCTAGAGCAGCACAAAATACTCAAACAGGGGAATATGTTGTATCTATTCAATTAGATGAGGAAGGTACAAAAATCTTTGATGAATATACAGCAGCTCACCAAGGTGAGATGATTTATATTTATTTAGATGATACATTACTAAGTTATCCAACTTTAAGTGCGCACATTACAGATGGTAGTGGACAAATTTCGGGTAACTTTACTTTAGAAGGTGCAAAAACACTTGCAAATAATATTAATGCAGGGGCACTTCCATTTACACTTAAAGCCATTAGTGCAGAGAGTGTAGGGGCAAAATTAGGTGCAGATGCACTTCGTACAAGTCTTTTAGCAGGAGTAATTGGATTTGTTGCAATTCTTATTTTTATGGTTGCTAGATATCGATTATGTGGACTTGCAGCAGATATTGCACTTGTATTATATGTAGGTCTTGAAATTTTAGTATTAACAGCTATGAATGCAACACTTACATTACCAGGTATTGCAGGTATTTTACTTTCTATTGGTATGGCAGTAGACGCTAATGTTATTATCTTTGCACGTATTAAAGAAGAAATCAAGCTTGGTAAAAGTGTACGCCTTGCTGTAGATTCAGGATTTGATAAAGCATTTAGAGCAATTATTGATGGGAATATTACAACATTAATTGCAGCAGTTGTACTTTACTTCTTTGGAACAGGTCTTATTAAGAGTTTTGCAACAACATTAATGGTAGGTATTCTTATTTCAATGTTTACAGCTTTAGTTGTTACAAGATTTGTACTAAAGGCATTTGTTGGAATGAATATTAAAAAAGCTAGTTTATTTGCAGTGATTAAGAAGACTGGAAAGGAGGCCTAAACCATGCAAATTAAAGTAATTGAAAATAAAAAGAAATATTATGCTTTATCTTGTATTGTAATTGGATTAGGATTACTCTTTATGGTCATCAATATGGTTAGAGGACAAGGTGCATTTAGTAAAGATATTCAGTTTACTGGTGGTTCTTTAATTCAAGTTAATGTTAACCAAAGTTTTTCAAATGACTTAAGAGATCAAATTGAATCTATTACAACAGAAGTAACAGGACATGATAATATTAATATTACATCATCTGGTGAAACAGGGGTTATTATTACAATGCCTCAAACAGCTACAGATATAAGAGCAAAGCTTTTTGATCAAATAAAAGAAAAGTATAATTTACAAGATTCAGATTTGCTTGCAGATGAAGATGTATCTGCATCTATTAGTAAAGATATTCAAGCAGGGGCTATTAAAGCAGTTGTTGCGGGAACAATTTTAATTCTAATCTATATTTCATTTAGATTTAAAGATTATCGTTTTGGTGCAAGTGCAGTTGCTGCTTTAGTTCATGATGTGCTAGTAATGCTTGCAGTATATGCTATTTTCCGTGTACCATTAAATAACTCATTTATTGCTGCGATGCTTACAATCGTAGGCTATTCAATTAATGATACAATTGTTGTATTTGACCGTATCCGTGAGAATAAAGTAAGAAGAGGTCTTAAAGAAAACGAATTGGCTTCTATTGAACTTGTAGATGATAGTGTTAATCAGACAGTAGGTCGTTCTGTTAGTACTTCATTTACAACAATTATTATGGTTATTTTACTCTTTATTTTAGGAACAGATTCAGTAAGAGAATTTGCTTTTCCACTGATTATCGGGATACTATCAGGTACGTATTCATCAATTTTCATAGCCAGTCCGCTTTGGTATGATTTAACTTCTCATAGTGTAAAGAAAAATCAAGCACAAGCTAAGACAGGGAAAAAGAAAGTTAAAAAAGCATAAAACTTATTAATCAATATTAAAAAGGGTATCCTCATATTATAAAGTACGTTGAGGGTATCCTTTTTTGATGTAAAGATTTAAATTTTATGAAAAGTTAATAACACTCAAAATAAAGAAGTGATATAATAGAATAAAAGGAGGAGTGAAGAGTGGAAAGTAAAAATGAAATAATGAAAAAAGCCTTTAAACACTATAAAGGAGTACTGATAGGAACATTTATTGCTGTAGCTATAGTTTTTATACTGATTGCAAGTATATTAACTAAGGATTTAAGGAAAGCATCTATATTAGCTGTTATTGTTGTAGGAAGTAATTTTATGATTTTAGGTGCATTGCTCTTTCCGTTACGTTATTTTATATGTAACTATAATGAAGTTATGGAGCAAATGAAAACAGGTGACTTAAACTTTCTTCGTCAGATTAATGAATATGAATCCAATACGTTATTAAAAAAACTAACACATTCAATTGGTCAGGTGTTAGAAGGTTTTGTAGAGGTTGTCAAAGTTGCATTTAGTATGATTAGTTCTATTGTAAAGGTTACAGATCAAATTGATCAGGACTCACATGAAGCCATTATAGCTATAGAGCAAATGAGCAAAATGATGGAACAAATTGCAGAAGGCGCAGTAAAACAAGCAGCTGAGAGTCAAACAGGTGAAGCATTAATGGAGAGCCTAGCTAAAGAAATTACAACAGCTTATGATAATTGTAATTTGATTAAAGAGGAAGCAGATTCAATGATGAAACTCAATCACCTTGGAAATCAGTCTATACATACTTTACAAAAACGTGCAGAAGGTACCAATATAGCAACAAAGGAAATTGGTCAGTCTATTCAGCTTCTGATGGACAAGATGAAAGATATAACTTCATTTGTTGAGACTATTGAAAATATATCTTCTCAGACCAATTTATTAGCGCTAAATGCAGCAATTGAGGCAGCAAGAGCAGGGGATGCAGGTAAAGGATTTGGTGTTGTTGCAGATGAGATTAGAAAGTTAGCAGATGAAAGCCATGGTTCCACTAATGAGATTAAAAATTTAGTAGAACATATTGCAGCTGAAACGAGCAGTGTACAAGAGGCTATGGAGAAAATGCAGATTGTTTCAGAGGAAGAAACTGAAGCAGTTAGAGCTGCCGAAGAGGTTTTTGCTAAGATAGAACTAAGTATTAATCATATTAACGAAAAAGTAGAAAAAACTTATGAGGCTATTACAAAAGTAAATGAAGATAAAGATTATGTAAGTAAGGTTATTGAAGAGGTTGCTGTAGTTACTCAAGAAACAGCAGCACATACAGAAGAAGGAGCAAGTTTTGCAGAAGATCAAGTGAGACGAATGGAACAAATCAAACAAGAGGTTGTTGGCTTGAATCAAATCGTACAAGTATTAGATGAGAAACTTAGTCAATATAAAATGATTGGATGATTAAAGTAATTATAAGACAAGAAAAAAGAAAGGGGAGAAAGTTAGAGTGGGTGTAAGCTTTTTCTCCTTTTTAATTTAAGATAGTATAATTAAAGTTTTTAAAATTGATTTTTTTATATTTTTTTATATTTTTAGCAGAAAATAATTGACAATTTAAAATAAAATAATTATAATATTTTTTGTGGTTAACAAATGGTTTAAATAACATGGGTCATTAGCTTAGT
>JAFOHG010000148.1 GCA_017421915.1 Cellulosilyticum sp.
CAAATACCGAAGAGGAAGCTATAGATTATAAAGATTTTAATATTGATGATTTGTTGGGGTAAAAAGATATGGATATTTTAGTATTAGATGCACCTATGAAGTTTATTCATGGGAAAATGGTTGAACAAGGTGCGCAGGAATGGTCTAGATATTTAACAAGTCAATTTAATCCATTAGGACGAGGAACACTTTATAGTGAAAGTTTTGATCAGGAAAATGGATTAAAAGTATATTTATATAGTGCGGCTATTACACTGGAATGTGTAGGTGAAAATAAAGGTTATTTAAAGGTGGTTAAAGCGGAAGAAACAGATGTCCTAACTTACCATAAAGTGATTGAAGAGGGCAAGTTATTAGAAGAAAAGATTACCTTTGTGCCGGTTTATAAATTTCAATACATTAACGGGAAAGAGCACCATGATGTAGAACGCTTTATGCAGTTTGAAAAAGAAAAGCAAGACTTAGAAGACTATGTGAGTACATGGACAACCTTTATAACAAATGAGCAAAATGCAGAAGCAGTCAATACATCTTTAAAAAGTAAAAAGCTTCAACAAACCCTTGAGGCTTTATATAAAGGTAAAATAGCAAATAGAGAGCTTAAAGCACTTTTACCAAAGCTAGAAATATTAAAGCCATTTCAAATGAAGGAAATTGATTATGAACGTTATACCATGCAGTATGATAACTTAAGCAATGCGCAAAAGCTTGCATTAGAAAAGATGTTATCTACTGAGGATTTATATTTTGTTCAGACACAACAAATGGATTTAGTATTACCTTTAATTAGAGAAGTAGTACATCAAGTTACCAAGGAGGATAAAAAGGTACTGGTATCAGCAATGGAGCCAGAACAAGTAGATGTTATTTTAGAAGACTTAGAAAGCCATTTATCTATTGAAACAGTTCATGTACAAGGCTCAGAATCTAAAGAGTACTTAAATCAGTATACATTAGAACATAAAGCCAAATTATTACAAGAAACTGCGTTAGAAAAGTTAAATGAAGAAGCCACTAAACATAATAGACATAAAGAAGAACTAGACCAGATGAAAGCAGAATGTGAACTTTATCAAAATGCAGATAAGACAATCAAATTCTGTTTTGAGATTTTGAGTGTATTGGAAGAAATAGAAGAAGAGAAGATACGTATTCAAACAGAATCTCAAGAATTAGGAGCTAAAGGGATGGAGTATGCTAGTGCTTTAGAAAAGTATGAAGCGATTCCAGAAAACCAGCTTCAAGTTTATTGTAAGATTAAAGAAAAAGTAGATAGTGATGGCGATTTATATAATGAGATTGTATGGGTGAAACATACTAGAAAATTAATACACTATCAAGACTATAAACAACTCATGATGACTTATGCAAGGGAAGTACAAGCCTTTGAAGAAAAAGTGGTGCGTTATAAAAATCAGATAGAACAAAAAACACAGTATGAAGAAGAATACAAAGGGCTAGAGGCGAAATTATTAGAGTTAAGACGCCAATATCTAAAAACAGAAGCGTTAAAACAAGTAGACCCAAATGGTGAAATTGAGACAGATGAGGCAATCGCTAAAGAAATTAGTGAATTAGAATCACAGTTAGTAGAACTTAGAAATAAGAAGAAGGCACATGAAACAGGTCTTATTAGTACTCGTTACTTAGATGAGCTAAAAAGTCAAGTTTATGAGCTTAAAGAACAGGTAGAAGCTTATATAAGCGCACATGAAAATGAATTAAATGCCATTTATCAAAAAGAACATGTGACAAAAGCTGAAGTATTAGAAATTTTTAAGTGTATGGAAAGAGTGGAAGCACTTTTTGAAGGTCAAAATTACGAAGACTATATAGATGGTGTAGAAGAATACTTTGGGCTTGAAGAGATTGTTTATCAAAATAAACAGCTTATTGAATTGCAAGAAGCAAATCAAAGTAATATGAGCGAACTTCTTAAAAAGCAGATGGAAGTAATGAGTTTACTTTCTACAAAGCTGGAAGAAAAAGAGTTTAGAGCATTTATTAAACTTATTGATGAAGGCGATAAGATGACCAAGCAAATTTTAAGAGCACCTCTTGATAAGGAAAGTACACAAAACTTAGAAATACTAAAAGAGGCTGTAGAGCAAAGAGCGTTTAAAATACAAATTTATAAAGAAAAAGTAGAATTCTATGAAGGGCTATCTAAGCTAAAAGAGCAGTGGAAAAATCAATTGTTGCAAGATGAGCACGTACTTTTAGGGTATATAAGTAATCACATTAATGTAGTAGGTGCAACATGCAAAGCTATAGAATTAGAGACTACATCTTCTTTAACAAATGAGGCATTTGAATATGTTATTATTCATCAAGCACACCAGATGATAGGCTTAGAGCTATTTATTCCAATGATAAAAGGTAAGAAGGTTATTATAATTGGAGATCTTAAAGAAAACCCATCATCTTTATTTGCCAAACTCTTTGAAATCTGTCCTAAAGAAAATAAAAGTGTTTTGGAAGTTTTAGTTTAAGGGAGGAACAATTTCATGTCAGATTATAAAGTGTCAATGGAACAAGACTATAGTCAGTATTATGAAAATCATCAACTTGCTGGGTCTTTAGATGTGTATCTTCCTTTAATTAAAATGGATTTAATGATGGAGTATGATTGCAAAGCACCCATAAGTACATTAGAGATTTATGTTTGTAGTTGTATTGGACAAGGTATTACAGATAGATATGGCATTATGGATGTTTTAGCTTTAGAAGATACAGTGATTAATCATGTAGTAGATGAGTTAATTGGATGGGGTATAGTTGGAGAAGAAGCAGGACAACTTTATTTAACGAATACTGAGTATGACATTATAGATAAGCCAAAAAGTAAGCAACATAAAAGAGTGAATGCTGTATGGTGCTATAAAGGCTTAATGAATGCAGATAAAAAAATTGATACGCATATGAAACCTATCAATCATACAATTAGTATAGAAAAGCTTTTAGAACAAGAACATATTTTTTATCTTGTGCCTAATATCTTAATTGAAGTTAAAGCAGAAGAACTTAAAGATTTAAGTCCAAAGATGTTTCATTATCCAAATCAAAAAGAAGAAGAAATTCTACAAGTGCAAAGCTTAGAGATTATTAAGGAACGTACAGTTGTTTATGAACACTATAAAATTCTATTCTTTAGTGGTGTTGAAGGCGATGTTAAATTGCTGGTTCATAGAGTAGATGCAGGGCAAAGAGTAGATGAAGCTTTTACAAAGACAATTCAACGATTATATAATCGTAGTGAACTTTTTAATCAAATGAGACATACTACTGAAGGCGATGAGAATCGGCTTGTAGAGTTAAATAAACAAATTGGATTTCTAATGGCTACTTCTAAATAATTAAAAAGTAGTCAAAATAAAAGACCGTGTGTAAGATAAGAAATTTAGCAAGCACACGGTCTTTTGTTTTATAGAATCATGAGGCAAAGATTAAATGCAATATAGGCTTTAGTGATGAGGTTTTATTGATAAGACTTCGTTAATATAAAGATTAGTTAATATAAACAGTGGTTTTAGGAAGTAATGTATCATAGAACCATTTTGCATTTTCAACAGAAAAACGAATACAGCCCTGAGAAGCTTTCTTTCCTAATACCCCTTTGTTTTCTAATAGATATGTACCTGATTTATCAAAAATAATAGAGTGATATAAGTAAGTTGTGCCGATAAAACCAAACGCATACTTACAACAGTAACCCTTGTTTTGGCCAAAGCTAGGAACTTTTCGTGTTAGAGCAAAAGTACCTTTTGGAGTAGGTGTATGGTCTTTGCCTGTTGAACAAATAAACGTTTTAATAAGCGTCCAGTTATTTTTAGAACCTTGGAAAATATAAGTGCGTTGACTTTCTATATTGGTCCATACAAGATAAGGCGTAGGGCTACTTAAATTTTTGCCATTTACAAAAGCTTCAGCATGCATAGTGGCATCAGCACCAATGGCATCTCCATAATTTTTAATCACTGGGTGTGTAGACAAGTAAGTATATTTTTTCATAAGTGGCACATTAAGTTGGCCAAACTGACTTGTAGTGGTGTATGTATAAAACTGACCATCTGCAGATTGAACTAATGTAGAAATATAAATAGCATCTTTATCTGTATTAGAAATAGGACGTTCAAGCGTTTCATTAGGTGCTAAGGTGTAGTTAGAAGGCACCAATAAAGCTTCATTCTTCCAATAAATATCTACTATAGAAACATTTAAATCATAATCACTTAAATTAGTAATAGAATTTTGTGTAGTAGATACAGGAACAGATGAGGTTGGTGAGAAATAACAA
>JAFOHG010000014.1 GCA_017421915.1 Cellulosilyticum sp.
AAGGTGCATCTTACTTAGGTGAGGTAGCAATTGTACCATATAGTTCACCAGTTTCTAAGACGAATACTTTATTCTATAATACTTTATTTGATGAAAATGCTTCTTGCCATTTTGCTATTGGAAGTTGTTATCCAACCAATATTGAAGGTGGCGTGAAGATGAGTGATGAAGAATTAGAAGCACATGGCGGTAATGTATCTATGACACATGTAGATTTTATGGTTGGAAGTAATAAGCTGTGCATTGAAGCAACAACAACTTTAGGAGAAAAGTTCTTAGTGCTTAAAGATGGTGAATGGGCTTTTTAGATAGCAAATTATATGAGTGATACACATAACATAATAAATGAGTATGTTCCTATTAAAAAGTAATTTAATAGGAATATAGATGGGAGGTCTTTATGATGGGGTTTTTTAAAAAGCAGTTTTTAGATGTCATTCAATGGCTAGATGAAAGTAGTAATACACTTGTTTATATGTTTCCAATGGAAGATCAAGAAATTCAAAATGGGGCACAGCTTACCGTAAGACAAGGGCAAGTTGCTATTTTTGTAGATAAAGGACAAATTGCAGATGTATTTGGACCGGGAATGTATAAGCTAGAAACTGCTAACTTACCAATTCTTTCAAACTTAAAAAGTTGGTCTTATGGATTTAAATCACCTTTTAAATCAGATGTTTATTTCTTAAATATGAAAGAGTTTATTGATAATAAATGGGGAACCGCTAACCCAATTTGGATTCCAGATAGCCAATTTGGGCAAGTGCAGGTAAGAGCACATGGTAACTATGCTTTTAAAATTGAAAATCCAGTTGCTTTTTTGAATAATATTGTAGGTACTAAATCTAAGTATCGTTTAGAGGATATTGCTTCTCAGCTTCGAGGTTTCATTGTCTCTCAATTCTCTGATATTATTGGAAGTCTTCATCTATCTGTTACACAGATTGCTTCTAACTATAATGAAATTGGAGATGCTTTAAAAGAAACTTTAGCAAAACCTTTTGGAGATTTAGGATTAAGCATTACACACTTTACAATTGGTAATATTGGTCTTCCTGAAGAGATTGAAAAGAATCTTAAAGAATTAACAAGTATGAATATCTTAGGAAGTGTTCAAAACGATAAGCTTAGTAAGGTGCAAATCTTAAAACAACTAGAAATTATGCATACTTCTGCAGGTAACAGTAATAGTACAGCTAATGCCATGATGCAAAGTGGCATGGGAATGAGTATGGGTATGCAAATGGCAGGTATGTTTGCAAATGGTATGCAGCAAATGAATCAAAATGTAGCTAATGTAAATAGTACATCAGCTCAAGTAGGAGAATGGATGACCTGTTCAAATTGCCATGCACAAATTAAAAAAGGTTCAAAATTCTGCTCAGAGTGTGGTACTAAAGTGGAAGTTGCATCTACAAAAAGTAAGTTTTGCCCACAGTGTGGTACACCAGCAGAAGAGGGAATGAAATTCTGTGTAGAGTGTGGGACAAAACTATAAAAGAAATAAAGTAAAGAAAAGTAAAGAAATGAATAGGGGATATTGCAAAATAAGTCATTTTAAAATTAAGAAATAGAATGATTTTGCGATATCCCTTTAAATACATTAAGATAAGGAGAAAAGAGAAGATGAAAATAGGAATATTAGATGCTGCAACAGTAGGCGCGGATTTAGACTTATCCCCACTTAAAAAATGTGGAGAATTAATTATTTATGAGCTTACTGCACCAGAAGAAATCGTAGAACGTGTCAAAGATTTAGATGTGATTATTACTAATAAAGTTGTTTTAGGAGAAGAAAACCTAAAAGAATGTACACACTTAAAAATGATTGCTTTATTAGCAACAGGTTACAATAATATTGATATTCAATATGCTAAATCAAAAGGGATTGCAGTAGCCAATGTGGCAGGGTATTCAACAGAGAGTGTTGCACAGCATACTTTTGCTATGTTGCTTCATTTGATAGAGCATTTAGGACAATATGATGAGTATGTAAAAAGTAGACAGTATGCAGATAGTGAGATGTTTACATATATAGCATGGCCATATCATGAACTAAATGGTAAAGTTTTAGGCATAGTAGGATTAGGGGCTATTGGAAGGGCAGTAGCACGTATTGCTACAGCATTTGGGATGGAAGTTGTTTACTATTCTACATCTGGAAAAAATAATAGCGATGACTATAAGCGTGTGAGTTTAGAAGAGCTTCTAAAGATAAGCGATGTGGTCTCTGTCCATGCACCATATAATGAACAAACACATCATTTAATAGGTTATGAGCAAATAGTTCAAATGAAGAGAAATGCCTATTTACTTAATCTTGGAAGAGGAAACATTATAGTAGAAGCAGATTTGGCAAGAGCTTTAAATGAGGAATTGATTTTAGGTGCAGGATTAGATGTATTAGGTAAAGAACCAATTGATCATCATAATGCTTTATTTGAGGTCAAAGATAAAAATAGACTTCTCATTACACCACATATCGCGTGGGCAAGTGTAGAAGCTAGAAATCAGTTAATACAAGAAGTTGTCATGAATATAGAAGCATTAAAAAGACAAGAAAATAGGAATAGAATAGTATAAAGAAAAAGGAAGCATGAAATACGTTTAAGAGGATTGCAGTAAGTAATTGAGGGTATTTCAGAGCTTCTTTTTTTATTATATAATGCTTAACGAAATCTTAACTGATTCTTGATATATAAATAGGTATAATTTTTATGTAGACGGAGATATATATACATCAAGATTGTAAGTATAAAAAGAAAGGACGGATAAGATGACATTAACAGATTTTATGGGATTACTTGGTGGATTAGCTTTATTCCTATATGGCATGCAAATGATGAGTGTAGGATTAGAAGCAGCAGCAGGTAATAAAATGAAACAAATTTTAGAAAGGCTAACTGCTAACAGATTCCTTGGTGTTTTAGTAGGAGCGGTTATTACAGCAGTCATTCAATCCTCATCAGCAACAACAGTCATGGTTGTAGGGTTTGTTAACTCTGGAATGATGACTTTACGCCAGGCTGTATGGATTATTATGGGTGCTAATATTGGTACTACTATAACCGGCCAGCTCATTGCTTTAGATGTAGGAGCTATTGCACCACTTATTGCATTTTTAGGTGTGGCAGTTGTTGTTTTTTCTAAAAATGAGAAGTTGCATCATATAGGAAATATTTTTGCAGGCTTGGGTATTTTGTTTATAGGAATGGATATGATGAGTGCTGCTATGAAACCTCTTGCAGATTCTGAAGAATTTGTGAGTTTATTAACAAGATTTGAAAATCCTTTATTAGGTATATTAGCAGGAATGATTTTTACAGCATTAATTCAGTCTTCTTCAGCTTCAGTAGGTATTTTGCAAGCTTTAGCTGGTAGCGGTGTTATTGGATTAAATAGCGCAGCTTTCGTATTATTTGGGCAAAATATTGGAACATGTATTACAGCATTACTTGCCTCTATTGGAACAAATTGTAATGCAAAGAGAACAACAGTAATACATATTTCGTTTAATGTAATAGGAACAATTATATTTACTATCTTGTGCTTGGTGACACCATTGATTAGTATTGTGCAAGGTTGGACACCAAGTAATGCACCGGCACAGATTGCCAATTTACATACATTATTTAATATCGTAACAACTATTTTATTGCTTCCTTTTGCAACTTGGTTAACTAGGTTAGCAGAGGCTATATTAAAAGATAGAGATGAAACACAATATGAAGAGACACAATATCATCTAGTAAATATTAAGAATATGAATGCCGAGAAACTTGGTAATTCCGCTATTAGTATGGAAGGTACTAAGAAAGAAATTATGCGTATGCTGGGTATGGCAAGAGAAAATGTACATAATGCTTTTGAAGTGTTTAGTAATAACAATGCAAATATGGTAGATGATATTGAGGCACGAGAAGCGTATATAGATTATTTAAATAAAGAGATTTCTAGATATATTACTAGAGCTATTACCCATGAGACAACGGCGAGTGGTAGTCAAGTTTTTAACTCTTATTTTGCTATAACTAGCAATATTGAAAGAGTTAGTGACCATGCAGTGAATATTGCTGGCTATTTAAATATAATACAGGAGCAGCAAGTTAAATTCTCAGATATAGCAAAAAAAGAAATTAAAGAGATGCAAAGTGTATGTGATAGATTATTTGAAGTATTAGTAGAACTAGATGAAGATGCAATTAGTTGGCATACCAAGATTGCATGTATGGAACAAAAAATTGATGATATGACAAGTGAATATCGCAGTAACATGTTTTCTAGAATACAAAAAGGGATTTGTAGTGATGAGGGAAGTATTCTATTTTCAGAAATGTTAACAGACTTTGAGCGCATTGGTGACCATGCACTTAATATTTCTGATGAAATACTAAAAGTTGTATTAGTAAGAAATAGAACTTTTTAAAGGCTAAAAGTGAAGTAGTGAGAAATATTTTAAGAAAAGTATTTGCATAAAGAGTTATGGGTTAAGTATAAAAGCAAATATAGAAGAATAAAAAATAACCGAGCTAATTTAATAGCCCGGTTATTTTACTTTTCAATTATTTTGACCCTTTATAGCTTTCGAATACTTTTTGTACAATTGTTCCACCGATTTTTCCGGCTTCTCTTGATGTGAGGTCTCCGTTGTATCCTTGTTTTAAAGGTACGCCTACTTCTTTTGCAACCTCATATTTCATTTGTTCGAAAGTTGATTTGTTTGCCATAATAATTGCCCCCTATTAGGTGTTTTATATAATTTAGTAATCACGAAATATTCATGCTTTCCTAAGAACTGCGTAAGATATTCTTTAAAAGCATTTGCCTCGTGTGATGAGGTGGAATGTTTTGTGGTTACTATGTTATTAATATGTGCAATATCATTTTTTCTATTCTGGTATTTTTTTCAAAAACAAAACAAGTCATAAAATCTTTAGATTTTATGACTTGTCCTAATGGAAGCTATTAATAGAAATTTAAATTAAGCTTTATTGATAGAACCGAATAGTTCCATTTTTTCTTTAACTGTAGCTTTGATTGCTTCGAAACCTGGAGCAAGTAATTTACGAGGATCAAATCCTTTACCTTCTAAATCTTTACCAGCTTCAACATATTTACGAGTAGCTTCAGCGAATGATAATTGACATTCTGTGTTAACATTGATTTTTGCAACACCTAAAGAAATAGCCTTTTTAATCATTTCAGCTGGAATACCTGTACCACCATGAAGTACAAGAGGCATATCACCTGTTGCAGCTTTAATGTCTTCAAGAGCATCGAAAGCTAAACCTTTCCAGTTTTCAGGATATTTACCGTGAATGTTACCAATACCTGCAGCAAGCATTGTTACACCAAGATCAGCGATTTTTTTACATTCATTAGCATCTGCAATTTCACCAGCACCAACTACGCCATCTTCTTCACCACCGATTGAACCAACTTCTGCTTCTAAAGAAATTCCTTTTTCAGCTGTAAGTTTTACAAGTTCAGTAGTTTTTGCAATATTTTCTTCGATTGGATAATGAGAACCATCGAACATAACTGATGAGAAACCAGCTTCAATACATTTTAAAGCACCTTCATATGAACCATGGTCTAAATGAAGAGCTACTGGTACAGTAATGTTTAATTCTTCAATCATGCCATTAACCATACCTACGATTGTTTTGTAACCACACATGTATTTACCAGCACCTTCAGATACACCTAAGATAACTGGTGAGTTATTTTCTTGAGCTGTAAGAAGAACAGCTTTTGTCCATTCGAGGTTGTTGATATTGAATTGACCTACAGCATACTTACCTTCTCTTGCTTTATTTAACATGTCTTTAGCTGAAACTAACATATTAAAACCTCCATTTGTTTTGTATTGTAGAAAATAATAAATGAAATCTACTATTTCTCTTACTGTTATTTATTATATCGTTATTTTGTCAAAAAATAAACATAAAATTAATAATCTAGAAAATAAAAAAATATAAAGAAAATAAAAATTATACCAGAGTCAAAAAAATTTTTTTAAAAAAGTCTATATGTGGGCATTGAGATGAAAATTTATGAATTACTTTTATAAAAATCTAATAAAAAGTAAGATTTTAATAAAAGTAATTCATAAATTTTTTGATAAAAAGAATTGCATTTTATATATAGTTTGATAAAATCAATATTTGGTATGAGAATAAAAATAAAGAGAGGGTATTTATGAAAGAGTGTTTAAAGATTGTTCAATTTGCAAAGGAACAATTTGTTTTAACTATAGCTATTATAGCAATGATGATTACTTGCTTTTTTGTACCAGTAGATGCACAGTATTGGTCGTATTTTAATTGGAGGACATTAGCTACCTTATTTTGTACATTGGCAGTAGTAGCTGCTTTTTCACATATTTATGTTTTTGAAATATTAAGTAAGAATATCGTCTTAAAATTACACAATCTAAGAAATGCAACATTAGGACTTGTATTTATTACTTTCTTTGGTTCTATGTTGTTGGCTAATGATATGGCACTATTAACTTTTTTACCGCTGGGATTTTATGTACTAAATAGTACTGGGCATAAACAAGCAATGGCATTTACTTTTATTATGCAAAATATTGCAGCTAACTTAGGAGGTATGGTAACACCATTTGGAAATCCTCAAAACCTTTACTTATATGCGCATTATCAAATTAATACACTAGAGTTTATAAAAATTATGCTACCATCCTTTATCGCTGCTACTATTTTAATATTAATTGTATGCTGTTTTGTAAAGCCTGTTCCATTAGAGTTAAAAAATGATATAGATTACACACTGGATAAAAAGAAAACTATTATTTATTCGATTTTATTTGTTTGTAGTATTTTAATTGTTTTTCGTATTATTCCATATTTACTTGGAACAATTGTTATTACGCTGATTTTATATAGAATGGATAAGAAAGCAATTAAAGAAGTGAATTATCCACTACTAGCAACATTTTGTGTATTCTTTGTTTTTAGTGGAAATATGGCAAGAATACCAGCAGTTAATGATTTCTTTACACAAGTGCTACCAATTAATACATTGTTGATTGGAATTTTATCTTGTCAGTTAATTAGTAATGTACCAAGTGCAGTATTATTATCTCACTTTACAAGTGATTATCATAATTTGTTGCCAGCTGTGAATATTGGTGGATGTGGAACTTTAATTGCTTCGTTAGCAAGTTTAATTACTTTTTCCGAGTTTAAGAAGCATAATCCAGATAAAGTGAAAAGATACATGGTTCAATTTACTGCTATTAATCTTATATTTATTATAGTACTGTATTTTGTACAAGTCATAATAGCACCATAAAAGTTAATAAAAATACCTTCTGTAATTTCGAATTAAAGCAGAAGGTATTTTTTAGCTTAGTAATAAAGTTTTAGGAAAAGCACTTTATAATTAGTAATCGTATATAAAGATAAGTGTTTAGCAATGAATCATAATATGTTAGAATATACACATAAAGTTTGTTTTTTATCAATTATGTGAAATTAGGGAGCTAAAAAATGAAAATAGTATTTATAAATGTACCATGGATGAAATATTATTCAGGTGAAGGAGATGAAGAAGTTTTAGTACCCGCATGTGGGTATAACTTCCAACATGTAAATGGTTATTACTATGGTTATGGAAAAGGTTTAGATAAGATAGCGATTGAACAGTTTGAAGGTGTAAGCGAAACGGATGAGGTAGTGGAAGATGTTACAGTAGTTTGGACAGCATATAATAAACAAGGTGAAAAT
>JAFOHG010000015.1 GCA_017421915.1 Cellulosilyticum sp.
AATAAGAAAATGCTTCAAGATAGAGCAATTAGTTGCCAAGAACTAGAAGATGAAGCAATCAAATTAGCAGAGCAAGGAAAAACACCAATGTATATTGCTATTGAGGGACAGCTAGAAGGTTTAATTAGTGTAGCAGATACTTTAAAGCCAAATAGTAAAAAAGCTATTCAAGGTTTACGTGAGATGGGTATAAAAGTAGCAATGATTACAGGAGATAATAAAAAAACTGCAGAAGCCATTGCAAAGGAAGTAGGCATAGACCAAGTTTTAGCAGAAGTTTTACCAAAAGATAAAGCACAAGTTGTTGAAAACTTGCAAAAAGAAGGTGGTAAAATAGCTATGGTTGGAGATGGTATTAATGATGCACCAGCTTTAGCAAAAGCAGATTTAGGAATTGCCATTGGTTCAGGAACAGATGTTGCTATAGAATCAGCAGATATTGTCCTAATGAAGAGTGATTTGATGGATGTTATTACAGCTTTTAAGCTAAGTCATGCAACAATTCGTAATATCAAGCAGAATTTAGCATGGGCATTTGGATATAATATTTTAGGGATTCCAGTTGCAATGGGCATTCTTTATATATTTGGAGGTCCACTTTTAAATCCAATGATTGCAGCTGCAGCTATGAGCTTAAGCTCTGTATCTGTATTAACTAATGCACTACGTCTTAGAAAATTTAAAGCATAGTAGACGACATTTCCAAATAGTTCATGAGGAGATGGATAAAATAAATAGGTCTAAATAAGTATACTGGAGGGATTAAAATGAAAAGAAGAATTCAAATTGAAGGTATGAGTTGTAATCACTGCGTAGCACATGTAAAAAAAGCACTAGAAGAACTTGATGGAATGAGCCAAGTAGAAGTAAACTTAGATGAAAAATGTGCAATTGTTTTTGGAGAAGTATCAGAAGAATGTATTAGAGAGACGATTGATGATGCAGGTTATGATGTAATAGATATACAAGAAATATAGAATAAAAATCAATAAGAGGATTTTGCAAAACTATAAAAAATAGTATAGCAAAATCCTCTTATTTTGTAGAGCAGTGGCACCAGTTAGAGCACCTCTAACAGAAATAGTAGTGGTTTGATTTGTACAAACAATAGCTTGAAGTGAGAAAGGTATTGTACCTGTAGAAGTAGGAGATATGGTTTGAGTAAGTCGATTAACAACAGTTGTATAGGCTTCTAGATACTGGGGAGTAATTATGCAAGGTCTAGGACAAGGATTAACTGGTGGAAGTGGACAAGGGCGGAATATTATATGCTACATGTCATTAGATAGGACTAAAAGTAGATAAAATAGGGTGTGCTCAAAATTAATAATTGACAAAGAGAAATGAGCAATGTATTGTCATTTTATAATAAAATACCTTAAATCTTAAGGAGGAACAAAATGGGAAAAGTATATCCATTTCCAAATAAGAAAAATACGAATCCTTATAGACAAGCAAATTATTCACCTAATATGGCATTATTGAGAGAATTCATGGATACGCTTGTGTTAACTTATGAGGATAAAATAGATGAGTTAAAAGGTTATAAAGAGAAAATTAAGAAATTAGATGGATTAGCTTTAAAATCACCTAAGGAAGTAAGTAAAGAAGTAAAAAGGCTCAAGCAATTATTTTTAGAATTTGGTATTACATGCAATTACTTTAAGTTCTTTACTAAGCAAAACCAAGAAATTTTATACTATAATGAATCTAATAGTATTTATGTCATAAAGGATAATAAGTTGGATGAAGCAAGAAAAATAACAGTTGGAGAATTTATTGTAGAATTCGAAGGTTATCCATTTTCACTTTTTATAGATGATGAAGTACTTAAAATCTTCGATAACCAAATAGAGCGCTTAAATATTACAATTGATACGCTTAAAAATACATGTATATAAAACATTGGGATAGGTGGAGGAATAATAAGATGTACAGTTTTAGAAATGATTATAGCGAGGGTGCGCATCCAAATATATTAGAAAGTTTATTAAGAACAAATACAGAACAAACACTAGGTTATGGTGAAGATGCTTATACTCAAAAAGCACAGACATTAATCAAACAGCATATTGGTAGAGAGGATGTTGTAGTACATTTTCTAGTTGGGGGAACACAAACAAATTTAACAGCTATTTCGGCATTCCTAAGACCACATGAAGCAGCTATAGCAGCCTCATCAGGACATATTGCGGTTCATGAAACAGGAGCTATTGAAGCAACTGGCCATAAAGTAATTACGGTAGAAACAGAAGATGGAAAGTTAACAGTAGCACATATTGCATCTGTACTTAAAGCGCATACTGATGAGCATATGGTAAAACCAAAACTTGTTTATATTTCAGATTCTACAGAAGTAGGGACCATTTATTATAAAGAAGAGCTTCAGGCAATCTACGAATATTGTAAAGCGCATCATTTATTAGTCATGATTGATGGAGCTAGATTAGGCTCAGCATTAATGGCGATAGATAATGATGTTACATTAAATGATTTAGCCAACTTTTCAGATGCTTTTTATATAGGTGGAACTAAAAATGGTGCTTTATTAGGTGAGGCATTAGTGATTGTTAATGACAATCTAAAAGAAGATTTTAGATATCATATTAAACAAAAAGGTGGTCTTTTAGCTAAAGGAAGAATTATTTCTTTAGGTTATATTGAACTTTTTAAAGAGAGACTATTCTTTGATATAGCACAACATGCAAATAACATGGCAATGCTTTTACTAGAGGGGATTAGTGAAGCAGGATATTCTACTTTAACAAAATCTACTACAAATCAAGTGTTTCCTATTTTTCCTAAGGAAGTTGTCAAAAAGCTAAGAGAGAACTTTGATTTCTCGGATTGGGAAGAAGTAGATGAACAAAATATGGCTATTCGATTAGTGACTTCATGGGCAACACCTAAAGAGGCAGTACAAGAATTTTGTATGGAATTAAAGAAAATAAAATAAGATTGTATAAAATGTATAAATAAAGTAAAAACTTAACTACCATTATGTTAAAGAATAATAGGATTATTAGGAAATGATCCTTTAATATAATGGTAGTTTTGGTGTTTTTTTAGAAGGTATTGTGATAAGACTTGTAAATAGTGAATTAATTAAGGCTAAAAATAGGGAAAATAAAAGAAAAAAGTTTATAAGTTAAAAAATCTTAAATACTTGAATTTATAAATAGATTTGATAAAATATGGAGGAAAGTCAAGAAGTAAAAATATTTATAACAAAATTAAAACAAAGAATCTAGTATAGATTTGAAGGGGTTATAAGATGTTACTAATATATTTTTGGGGTGCTATTTATTATTTAGAAACTGTCTTTAGAATTATGGGAAGTGGCAAAATTATCGGACCAGGTACATTTTATTCAATGATTTTCGCAATTCCAATTGCAATGGTATGCTATCTAATATGTAGTTTATTTAAAGAATCTAAGCGCAATATAGTAGCCTTAATATTAATGGGAATTATTACTTTATTATTTATGTCACAATACATTTACTTTAGGATTTTTAGAATGTTTTATTCTTTGTATTCTGCAAGTAAGGCAGGCCAAATTTTTGAGTTTTGGGAAATTATTGTAATGAAGGTTAGAAATAATTTTACGGCAATTGCTTTAATGGCAATTCCTTTTATTCTAATGCTTTTACTAAAGAATAAGCTTAAAAGTACTAAGGCTATTAAAGTTAAAGACCGTGCTTATGTAGTAGTAGGGATAGTAGGTTGCCAGCTTGTAGGTACTTTGACATTGTCTTTTGCTGGAAAAGAGATTTATACACCATATGATTTATATTTTCAACATGATTATCCAGTCGTTTCAGCAGAGAAATTAGGACTTATGACAACACTAAGATTAGATGCTAAAAGAAGTTTATTTGACTGGTCACCTAGCTTAAATGAAACAAGTCAAGCAATTACTTTGGTTAAAGATGAAAGTATAGAGACTTTAAAGCCTATAAAGCAGAGTGAAGAGACTGTAGATAAAAATAGAGGATATAATATTTTAAATATAGACTTTGATAGATTAATTAGTGAAGCAGAATCTGAAGAAATAGCTAAAATCCATACTTATTTTAAGAATGCAGAGCCATCTGCTAAGAATGAATACACAGGTAAGTATAAAGGTTATAATTTGATTTGCATTACTGCGGAAGGATTTTCACCTTATGCTATTAGAGAGGATTTAACGCCAACATTATATAAAATAGCACAAGAAGGTTATCAGTTTACAAACTTCTATACACCATTATGGGAGTTAAGTACATCTGATGGTGAGTATGCTATTTGTACAGGTCAAATACCAGAAAGTGGCATATGGAGTATGGCAACATCAGGAAATAATGAGATGCCATTTACATTAGGTAATCAAATGAAAAAAGCAGGTTATAAGACAATGGCATTCCATAATCATGATTATGACTACTATGACAGAAATATTTCACATCCTAATTTAGGCTATGAGTATCAAGCAAAGGGTACAGGAGTTGAGGTAACAGATACTTGGCCAGAATCAGATGTTGAGATGATGGACCAAACTGTAGAAAGATATGTAAATCATCAGCCATTTCATGCTTACTATATGACAGTAAGTGGACATATGAACTATTCTTTTAGGGAAAATGCTATCTCAGCAAAGAATAAAGAGCTTGTTAATGATCTAAATATGTCTGAGACAGCAAAAGCCTACCTTGCTTGTCAAATTGAATTAGATAGAGCCGTTGAAAGCTTATTAAAACAGTTAGAAGAAGCAGGAGTACTTGAAAAGACTCTTATTATGATTACACCTGATCACTATCCTTATGGATTAAATAATGAATTTATTAGTGAACTTGCTGGTAAAACAATTGATGAAGATTTTGAGCTATACAGATCAACGTTATTACTTTATACACCTAATATGGAAACTGTAGTTGTAGATAAGCCATGTTCAAGTCTAGACATTTTACCAACTATGTCTAACCTTATGGGTTTAGAATATGATTCAAGATTATTTGTAGGACGTGATATTTTTTCAGATAGTGATCCATTAGTTATCTTATATAGTCATAACTTTATTACAGATAAAGGACGTTATAATGCTTTAACAAATGAATTTATTCAAGCCCCAGGTGCAGACGTAGATGAAGAGTATGTAAGAAGTATGATTGATGAAGTAGAAGCAAAATTTTATTACTCTTCAAAAATACTTGATGAAAATTATTATAGCTATATTCTAGATGCTATGAATAATGAATGAATCAAAAAACAGGCGGGAATGCTAGATAAAAGTACAGATTGATTGAGGTTTAAGGAGACGGCTTAATGATTATAAAAATAGATTTTGATTATGATGCAGACTATATGTATTGCCCTAATAATGTGGATATAGAACAGCTTATTAGCGAGTTTGATAAGTGGATTTATAATCCTGAGGTTGCACATCCATTTTGGACTGATGAAAGCCGTATTGCAGTATGCTATCGTGGAGAAGCAATTGCTTATTGGCTTAATCATTACATTTTGACAGATAGTACAGAAAAAGCAGAAGTCTTAGAGAAAATGGTTAAGGAAGATAAGAATTTTGATTATGCCATTGTACTATAATTAAGATAAAAGATGAGTAAGTGTTGTAAAATGATAAAATGATTTTACAACACTTTTTTGGTGATTTTTTACATTCATATATAATCGATAGAGTACCTTATGGCCATAATTGAAAAAAGAAAGTAGATACATTATAATAAATACAAAGTATTTATGGGGGAGAGGTTGTGCTTAGAATGAAAGGAATTAGAAGTTCAAGGACAAAAGACACATCGATTATAGATTTTATCTTAGGTGGGCTACTTGTAGTCATAGGATTATACTCTATTTGTAAAAATACTTCAGTAGGAATCTTTTGGGTAAGTAAATTATTTGGTACGAATCTTCCGAGTGGGATCATTACTATACCTATTATAGCAGCCATTGTTATTTTAATTTTAAATCATAAATCACCAATTGGTTGGGGAGTAATGGGGATAGGAATTATTTTATTGCTTATTAATATTATATTTAGTGTAAGGATTATGTTTCACACAACAAGTTTATTACAATACATATTGATGTTTGGTGGAACATTTGCTGGATTTGCACTATTAGCCCGAGCATTATTACGATAAATAAAAAATGGATGAATCAATAGGAAGTTTTGATTCATCTATTTTTAGTATACTAGAAAAAATTTTAGTATACTAAAAGTAGATAAAGACCTTTCATATAGAGAATCGTATCAATAAAATATTAGGAGGGAAAAGTACACATGAGAGAAGAAAAAGGTAAACTTATAGGGGAAGTACTGTTAATTTGTTTACTACAGTTAATTATGTTGTTGTTTAGGCTAGTAGAACCTATTCATTGGCCAAGTATATTTCCTGGGCAATACATAACTCTTATAAATGAGTTTGTATACTTTGGAATTGAGCTAATATTGGTGGTTGTTATTGTAGCACATTTTATTTTTAAATATTCCTTTAAGGAGTTAGGATTAGTAAATATAAAAGAGAACATAGGCAATTTTATTGGACAAGTATGTTTTTTAGCTATGAGTATAGCTGTGGCCTTTTTTATGAGTCAATTTAGTAAAAATGTAAAGATAGATCCACTGTATTTAATACTCCAAATCATAACTAACTTTATCACGATTGCCTTTTTAAAAGAATTGATTTTTAGAGGATTATTATTTAACGTAATTTGTCGATTAGTAAGTGGAAGGGGAATAGTGGCGAGCTTAATTACCGCAGCATTATTTGCGTGTACTTATATACCATCTATTTTAGTAAACTTAGATGCGGTATCACTAAGTACAGTAATGCAATCTGTAGCGATTCCTTTTACTATGGGACTCTATTTAAGTTTACTTTATTATTACAGTAAGAATTTATGGTTATGTACTATTATTCATGGCGTGCTTATTAGTCTTCAATGTTTAGAACAAGATTTTGTCATAATGGCCATAGAATATGTTTATATAGGTGGATTAATAATCTATCTTGTTTATAAAATGGTGAGATATTATAAACAAATAAATCAAGTAGAAGATACAGATGAGCATGAAACATCAGAAGAGGAATATAAGGAAACTGTTGGAGTCGAAAAAATAAATGATAAAGCTAGGATTGAAATAAATCAATTGGATGAAACGTTAGTAAGGGGAGAAGAATTACAGGAAAAGATCACACTAAGTCAAAATGATGAAATTGAAAATACTAATAGTGTAAAAGTAGAAGTACGACAAGCTAGCTATAGTATAGAAAATGCAGAGCAAATTCCTCAAAATATGCTAAGTGCATTAGATGATTTACATCAAGAACTTACTAATAAATCACAAGTTAAGGTTATAAAAGAAGAATTAGACCAAACTATAGTAATGCCTGCATTACCTGATAGTCCTGAAAAATTAAAAGAGTTAATAGAAGCAGAAAAAAGAGTGGAAGATAAGAAAGACATACCTAATTTATCAACCATGTTAAATACCTCTATAGAAGATGATGATTTAGAGCAAAATCTAGCAGATCTTAATACAAGAGAAGAGCTTAATAAGGCAGTTTATCTAGAAACAAAAGTTACTAATGGCTTGCACAATAAGCCAAAAAGTACTAAAAAACATACACAAACAAAAGTAATTAGTTTAGAAGATAGAAAACGTCAAAGAGAAGAATTTATTAAAGAAGAACCAAACTTTATTGCACATTTGGAAAAGTACCTAGGTGAATTTGAAGCTATTTATAAACAAATAGTCCCTACTAATAAACCTATAGATGTACTATATTTTAAAGGTAAAGACGTTGATGCTTTAGTAACTAATGGTATGCGTGGATTACCAATGAATGTGCCAGAGAACTTAAAGGATTATGAGAATATCGAACTGATGATGTTTATTGATAAACAATTTGATTTATCTAATGAAGGGATTATGAGTGAAGAAAGTGCTTGGCTTATTACAGTGTTAACAGAAATGGCAATCTATCCAAGTATGACAAATAGTTATTTAGGATGGGGACATATTGTTGGAAATGGAGAGACACTGGAACCATATGATGAGCATGTAGATTATTGTGGTGCATTAGTTTATCCACCTATTAATCAGCAAGATATTAAACTATGCCATTATGAAGAGAATAATGTAAAAGTTTTTATTTATAATGTTATGCCATTGTATAAAGAGGAACTTAGTTTTATTCAAGACCAATCTAGTGAGCAATTTGTGAATTTAATGGCTGCTATGGGAATAAATCAAACAATTATGCAGAAACGTATTAATGTAATTACAACTAGTTTAACTCAAAAATAATAGATAAAAAGATAACAAAAGTTAATTAAAGAGGATATAAATAGTCAATCTAAATGAATAAGTAATGATATGTAAAGAAAAACGAGCTATAAGACTAGTTAAATTTTAGTTTTATAGCTCGTTTTTATAGAAATCAACTATAAGCTTGATGAATAAATATAATCATCATTAAGTTTACCTTGTTTTAGGTGGCGTAATAAAACGATTGACAAGTAAAGCAATAAAACTTCCAAAAAACGTTTCTACTACACGATTAACTGTATAAAATAACGGTGCTTTATCTGCATTAGCAGTGGTTACTGCTAAAAATACAATACATCCAATAGGAATCCATGAAGGACGATGGAGTAGATTAAAACACTGAATGGTTATAATAATACCTATTGAAATTAATAAATAGGTAATAAGTTTAGTCAAATAAAAGGATAAACCTAGTGTTTGAATATATCGGCATAGACATAAAAAAATTAAGCCTAAAATCCCACCAAGAAGGGTACCTAGGCTACGAGTTAATGCGGCTTGTATAGAGTCATTGACCGTATTTTGTATACAGAATATAACCGTCATACAGGCGAAAAATGGTTCAGATGGTGAAATTAATAAACACAAAAAAACTGCCAATGCCGTTTTTAATGTGCGAAGTCCTATATTAGTAATTTGCGGCATAAAAGGCATCTCCTATAATAAATAATAATATTATGTTAAGTGACAAATAAAAGGAAGTCAACAACTAAAATTAGGATAAAAAGGAAGAAGTATTTGATAGATATTTTAAAAAGATTGCGATATAATTTATAATATTTAGTAGAAAATATCATGGAGGTATAAAAATGGAACAAAAATATGTAGATTTTGCTGTTCAAAAAACAGTAGAGCTTTTAGGAATAGATAGTCCTACAGGTTACACACAAGAAGCGGCAGACTTTGTTTATAGTGAATTTGCAAAATTAGGTTATGATGTAAAGTATACTAATAAGGGTGGTGTTATTGTAGACTTAGGTGGTAGCAATACAGAGGATGCACTTTTAATTGAGGCGCACATGGATACATTAGGTGGAATGGTTGCAGAAGTAAAATCTAATGGACGATTACGCATTACAAATTTAGGAGGCCTTAATGCTAATAATGTAGAGACAGAAGAATGTAGAGTGGTTACTAAATTTAATGGAAACTATGAAGGAACCTTTCAATTGATTAATGCTTCTGTTCATGTAAATGGTGATTATAGCACTACAGCACGTAAGTTTGAAAATATGGAAGTGGTTCTAGATGAAATCGTTGACTCTGCTGAAGAAGTGAAAAAACTAGGAATTTCTATAGGAGATTTTGTATGCTTTAATCCTAGAACTAAAGTAACAGAAAAAGGCTATATTAAAAGTCGTTTTTTAGATGATAAGCTTAGTGTAGGTATTTTACTTGGACTAGCACAATATTTAAAAGAAAAAGCAATTACACCAAAGAGAAGAGTTTATCTTCATATTACAGTATATGAGGAAGTAGGACATGGTGGTGCTGCCTCTGTACCAGAAGGCGTTACAGAAGCTATAGCAGTAGATATGGGCTGTGTTGGGGAAGGACTACAATGTACAGAAAGACAAGTTTCTATTTGTGCAAAGGATTCTACAGGTCCATTTTCTTATGAAGTTGTAAAAAAACTTATAGCAGCAGCTCAAAAAGAAAAAGCGGATTATGCAATAGATATTTATCCATTCTATGGTTCTGATGTTAAGACAACATTGGCAGCAGGAAATGATATTCGTCATGGATTAATTGGCCCAGGAGTATATGCTTCTCATGGATATGAACGTAGTCATAAAGATGGAGTGATGAATACCTTGAAAGTATTAAAGGGCTATTTAGAGATAGAATAATGGTGATAATGAATGAAAGAGGTCTCAGACTAGAAAGTTATCTAGTTTGAGACCTCTTTTTATGATTAATTGATTTAGTTATTGTTAGCGGTTATTTGATTAATGCTTTAAGTTGATTAATTTCTTGTTGTTGTTTTTCAATCATATTTTTGTAACTTGCTTCTTTTTCACACCAATCTTTTTCTAGTGTATAGATAAGAGAAGCCATTTCATCTACACTACCAATAATACGATTGAATAAAAGAAGATTAGATTTAAGGATTTCAGGAATATCTGTATGTGAATAGCGTAATTGATGGTCAATTTCACCATAGCCTTCTTCAAAAATAGTTCTTACTTGAATTTCAGCAATGACTTTTCTATTAGTAGGATAAAATTCTACAAGATAATGAACAGATCTATAACCTGATGCACGTGAGCGAACTTCAATATTTAGATTCTTAAAGTTTTCTATATTATCTCCTTCACGCACGTTAGCAGTAATTTCAATAACTTTCCAAGTCTTTGTAATAAATTCATGTATTTCTTGCCATTGTTCTTTAAAAATATGAATCACTCTAATACCAATTAAATCGTTAATTTCTTCTTTATAATTCTCTATTGTAAACTCAAAGTCATCCCCATATTTTTCTTTTCTATCCGCAGTTTTTCTAATTACTTTTTCAATAAGACCATCAGGGTCTTTCATTCTAGATTTTACAGTATGAATACTTTTTTGGGAGCGGAGGATATTGGCGATAAAATCACCATGATTTTGATAAGCATGCGTTAGAATGAGATAATCATCATAAATATCAGATAGTAGGTGGGGGTTGATATTATTTTCTTCAATTAATTGTAAGGTATAGGGATACTTAGCTAAAAATGTTTCCAGATTAAATTTTGATGTCATAGTCATACTCCTTAACTTAATAAATAGCGTTAAAGTCCATATTGTAATCATAATGGTTATTTTTGATTTATTATAAACTTTCTTATAGGATTCGTAAACTTATGATAATAAATTAGGCTTAAAAAGGATAGAAACACAAGTACAAAATTATTTTATTGGCAAAAAGAAATTGACAAAACAAAGTTATCAGATATAATAAATAATATAAATGAAAATCAATATCAATAAAATAAGAGGAGGAAAGAAATGATTAAAGTAATTTATTGGAGTGGAACGGGAAATACTAAAAATATGGCAGAGTATATTGGTCAAGGCATTAAAGAAAAAGGTAAAGAGGTAGATGTTCTTGAAATATCAAATGCAACTGAGAATGATATAGTATCTGCGGAAATTTTAGCACTTGGATGTCCAGCAATGGGATGTGAAGAGTTAGAAGATTCAGAAGTCATTCCTTTTATTGAGGCAAATGAAGCTTTAATGAAAGATAAAAAAGTCGTACTTTTCGGTTCATATGGATGGGGAAATGGTGAATGGATGGAAACATGGAAAGAACAAATGGAATCACTAGGTGCTAAATTAGTAACAGATCCACTTATTGTAAATGAGTTTACACAGGGCCAAGATGAAGAGATTTGTCTTGGTTATGGTAGACAGATTGTAGGTTAATGATGTCATACTGGAGAATCAATAAGATGAAGGATAAAAGAGTTATTTTTTATGATAAAATTAAGCAATTAGATGATGTAGAGTATTTAACATATTACTTAAAGTATCAGTTAGCACCTGTAATTATGGGATGTAAACCTTCTATTACACTTTCATTAGGTAAAAAAGAAGGAAAAAAATTTTCTAAGATTAAAATACTTAAGGTGATTAATGGTTTAGGCCTTAAAGGAATTATTTTAAGAGAAACATCTACAGCCCATATTGTACTGGCATACTGTAAATGTAGCATAGAAAATATACTAGCAAGTCCTAAAGAAAGAGAAGTGTTGGAGCAGTTGGGTTATCCATTACATTCAGCATATGCTGCTTTAGCTTACCTAAGAAAACGTTATGAATATTGTCACTGCCCACCAGAACTTGGAACTTTTCTTGGTTTTCCAGTTGAAGATGTAAAAGACTATATGTGTGGTACAAAAAAGAAATGTTTATTATGTGGCTATTGGCAGGTATATAATAACCTTTGTGAAGCAGAAAAGATTTTTAAGGCTTATGATAAGGCAAAAGAAACGATGCTAACCTCATTATTAGATGAACTGATAAAAATTAGTTAATAAAGCAATAAAAGTTCCTTTTTTGATAAGATGTACAATTCTTATTGAAAAAGGAACTTTTATTTTGGATTATTTTTTTGTTAAAATTCTCTTAGAATTGATTTTTTATAAAAAAATACTGATATAATTTAAAAATGTGTTTTAGAAAGAGTATATATAAAGTGATTGATATCAATTTTAATGTAAATTTTTAAAAGAAAGAGTATAATAGACAATGAATTTTAAAATTAAAGAAAGGATTAAGGAAGGATTAAGGTTGATATAGTATACTTATTACAAATAACAGAGGTGAAAGATAAAAATAATAAAAATAAGAATGAAGGGAGTAAAATATGTTATTTTCAAGTACATTTTTCTTGTATGTATTTTTGCCTATAGTATTAATTATTTATTATGGGCTTTGCAAAAATCAAAACACTAGGAATAATGTTTTATTATTATTTAGTTTATTATTCTATGCTTGGGGGGAACCAAAGTTTGTACTAGTTATGCTAGTATCTATTTTAGCAAACTATTACTTTGGACTATTAGTAGATCGAACAAGGCATACTCCTAAAGTAAAGCTTTACTTAATAACAATGGTTGTTTTTAATTTAACCATTATGGGAATTTTTAAATATTTAGGATTTTTAGTACAAAGTATTAATGATATAAGTAATCTTGGATTGACAGTACCACAAATTGCATTACCAATAGGGATTTCTTTCTTTACATTTCAAAGCATTTCTTATGTAATCGATGTATATAGAGGACATGGAAAAGTTCTTAAGAATCCATTGGATGTAGGGTTATATATTGCATTTTTCCCTCAGTTAATAGCAGGACCTATTGTACGTTATGAAACAATTGCAGAAGAAATTCATGGAAGATGTGAAACTGAAAAAGATTTTGCCGATGGTATTGTAAGATTTATTATTGGACTTAGTAAGAAAGTATTATTATCCAATCAATTTGCATTAATTGCAGATAAAGCCTATGATTTAGAAGGGGCTGGAAGATTAACAGTTGCTTTTGCATGGCTTGGGGCAATCAGTTATATGCTTCAAATTTATTTTGACTTTGGTGGGTATTCAGATATGGCTATTGGTTTAGGCAAAATGTTTGGATTCCACTTTAATGAAAACTTTAATTTCCCTTACATTGCAAAATCAGTTTCAGAGTTCTGGAGAAGATGGCATATTTCTTTAAGTACATGGTTTAGAGATTATGTCTATATTCCACTTGGAGGAAATAGAGTAAGTAAAATGAAGCATTTACGCAATATCTTTATTGTATGGTTACTTACAGGAATATGGCATGGCGCAAACTGGACCTTTATTGCATGGGGTGTCTATTTTGGGATTATCTTAATTATTGAGAAGTTTACAGGACTAGGAAATTTCGTATCAAAATCAAAAGTAATTGGTCATATATATACGTTATTTCTTGTACTAATAAGCTGGGTTCTTTTTAGAGCTAATAGCATAGGTGATGCTGTAAGCTACATAGGTTATATGTTTGGACAGCATGATGCAATATTAATGAATGATTTAACTTACTTATATTTGAAAGAAAACATATACATTTTAATAATAGGTATATTAACTTGTTTACCATTTAGTAAACTTGCAAGAAATCTTTTTGACAAAGTAAATCCAATGATGCAAAAGGCTATGAAGATATTAGCAATGCTTACACTCATTTTATTATTCTTTGTTTCAGTTTCTTACTTAGTAAAAGGAACTTATAATCCATTTATTTATTTTAATTTCTAAGGAGTATACAAAATGAAAAGATTAAGTTTTGAAAGAATAGGTATTATTTTATTTTGTGCTACTCTTATTGGGAGTGGTGCATTCACATTACTAGGACAAGCTAAACCTATAGCAAAAGCAACACTTAATGGAGTTAAACAGGGGTATACATCTAATGGTGTAAGTGGCATGATAGAAGGCGGAATTAGCGGATTAGAAAATGGTGTTAATGAAAATGTCTATGGGAGAACATCATATATTAATTTATTTGGACTTTCATCAAAACTTTTAAACAAGGACTATATTATGGAGACTAATGTTTCTAATAGTGTTGTTAAAGATAATAATGATAAATTGCAATTTATTTGTTTTGAGGTAGATACACAGCCTTATGTGGAAGAAATAGCAAAAGTAAAAGAGGTACTTGATGAATTAGATACACCATTAGTTTATGTTCAAACACCAGTTAAGACAATTGATGGATATACTCAAATGCCTATAGGTATAACAGATTATGCAAATAGTAATACGGACCGTTTCATGAAGCAGTTAGCAGATAAAGGAATTAATACAATTGATTTAAGAAAAAATCTAAAGGAAAGTAGCTTAGATTTAGGGGATGCCTTTTATACAACTGACCATCACTGGAAAACACAAACGGCTTTTTGGGCAGTTGGTCAGGTAACGAATTATCTTAAAGAAAGTATAGGGCTTGATTTAGATCCAAAGCATTTCTACACAAATGAAGAGAATTATGAATCTGTATTTTATGAAAAGAACTTTCTTGGATCTCAAGGACGTCGAGTAGGTAAATATTATGGGGGAGTAGATGATTACACATTAATGCTTCCAAAATATGATACGGATTATACAGTAACTATTAATAAATCTAATAGCTCTACAACAGAAGAAGGTACATTTAAAGATGCTTTAGTTAAATACAATCTTTTAAGTCCAACGGATATTTTTACAAATCGTTATGCAGCTTATTTTGGAGCAGACTTCCCAGAAGTTATTGTTAAAAACCATTCTGCTAATAATGATATGAAAGTACTTATTTTTAAAGATTCATTTGGCTTACCATTCTCTGCTTTCTTTTCTACAATGGTAGGAGAAACCAGATTATTAGATACAAGATATTATGATGGTGATGTAGAAGAATATATTAGAGCATATAATCCAGATTTAGTACTTTATGTTTATAAGTCTATTAATACACAAGCTTAGGAGGCAAGAGGTTGATAAAGGTACTACTTGTAGAGGATCATATCAAAATTAGTGAAAATATTAGGTTGTATCTCAAAGATGACTTTGAGGTACAGCCTGTTTTTAGTGGAGAAGATGCCATCTTATATCTTGAGGCGTATACGTATGATTTAGTCATATTAGATTTAATGCTTCCAGGAATAGATGGCATGAGTGTATTATCCTATATTAATGAAAAAAATTTACCTGTGGGTGTAGTTATGCTTACAGCTAAAGAAGATTTGGGTGATAAACTTAAAGCATTTGATTTAGGGGCGCAAGATTATTTAATTAAACCTTTCTTTATGGAAGAACTAAAGGCACGCATGTATGTGATTTTAAAAAGATTAGGAAAGATATCTGAAAAAAATAGCTTAGTTTTTAAAGAACTTAAAATGGATTTACAAAAGAAAAGTATCTTTATTGGTGAGAATAAAATTGAACTTAATGAAAGACTCTATCATTTATTGGAGTATTTTATGCTTAACCAAGGTATTCTACTATTTAAAGAACAAATCTTTGCACGTGTCTGTGGATATGATAGTGATGCTTCTACAGAAATTGTGGAAGTTTATATTAGTCACCTAAGGAAGAAATTAGGACAGTATGACTACGGAAAATATCTAAAGACAAAAAGAGGAATGGGTTATATGTTAGAGGAGTAGTAGAATGAGAAAGGATATTTTTTCTAATACAAGACGTAACATTATGGGGATTAGTATTGGGATTGTTATAGGAACGTTAATGATTTTTGCAATCATTACTCAGGCAATGTATGAAGAAAATTTATTTGATGAAGCAGATCAACAGCTCTTAACTCATAAAAATATGATTATTAATGATGCACATATACAATATTTAGATGGAGATGTGCTAGAAGTTATTTTACCATCCCCTTTAGTTAAGGAACTTATTAATTATGTGTGGAAAGATGGAAAGCTAATTAAAGAAAGCCCTCATCCATACAAAGGAAGTAGTAAGTATCCTAAATTTCCAAATGGAGTTATGAATAAGATTGTTCAAATTCAAGATGCGCAATATCATTATAGAGGCATACAATTTGACTATGAGGGATGTAAAGTGCAGCTTTTACTTAGTGTAGATTCACAGATAGCATCTTTAAAAAGCTTACAATATGCTTTACTAAAGGCTTTTTGTATTTTAGTAGTAGTAGGTTTAATTGTTTCATTTTATTTAGCCAAAATAGCACTCAAACCATTATATAGAGCGTATAATAAGCAGGCAGCTTTTATTCAAGATGCTTCCCATGAGATGAGAACACCTTTAGCTGTTATTAAGGGTAAGTTAGAGATTATAGTAAGAATGCCACAGGATAAGATTGAAACACATTATGACGAGATTTCAGGCATAATGTGTGAAATAAGTGGATTAGAAAAATTAAATAAAGACTTATTACTATTATCAAAAGAAGATATGGGTGGCATTTTAGAAATAAAGAAGACTACAATACACTCTTTTTTTAAAGAGATTGTAGAATTTTATAGTGCATTAAGTGAACTTCACAATCTTGAATTTCTTTATGAAATAATGATACCTTCTATAGAAATAGAATGGGACTTAGTTAAGGTAAAGAGGTGCATTGGCATTTTATTAGAAAATGCAATAAAGTACTCTAATGAAAATGGTAGAATTACTTTAAAGGTAGTAGATGAAGACAAGTTAATAAAAGTAATTGTTTCAGATACAGGAAGAGGCATATCAGAAGAAGAACTAAAGAAGATTTTCAATCGTTTTTATAGAAGTAATGAAGTTAGAGCATTGGGCATTGAGGGGAGCGGTATTGGGCTGAGTTTATTAAAATCTTTAGCTTATACCATGAATATTAAGATAAAAGTAGAATCTGAATATGGAAAAGGAAGCTCTTTTATATTGTGGATTCCTAAAAAGATGACGAATGCATAATAATAGTTTATAATAAAATGGAAAAAAATACCTGAGTTAAAAAGATAATAAGAGACATACTATTATTGTAAAACCAAACCGGATGAGGAGGTAAATTATATGCGATATTATAATGGCCGACACATTCTGAGCCGAGGATTGAGTTATGTAGCTTTAGCTGGAGCTTATCCACCAAAAAGGTATTAGGTTTTGTTTTATGAAAAGCATATAGGAGATCAGTTACATCAGCGATGTCTGGATAGCCATATTATATGCTAGTATGTATTAACACATTGACATGTATTAATACACACAAAAAATGTCTCTAGGTAGATTAATCTATCTTGAGACATTTTTTTGTTTATTTTTACTTATTAAAGAAAATTGGGAAAAATTATTGTATAATAAGTAAGTAGATTATAAAAAAGTAGATTAGGTAGGTAACTAACATGAGAAGGGGCTTGGAATTCATATTAATTATCTGTATATTATTGACCGTGCCTATATTAAGTTATGCAGCAAATACAAAGCCGATAGCACAGTTTAGGTTTGAAAAGCAAAGTTTTCAAGAAAATGAACCTATTAAAGCTATTGATGAAAGTTATAGTCCATCAGGTAATGAGATTGTAAAGCGTCAATGGAAATGTATAATAAATGGGAAGCAAAAAACGAGTGCAAACCTTACAGGGCTATTGAGTAATGTTAAAGCAGGTCAAATAGAAGTATTTTTACGTGTAAAAGATAGTAGTGGTAGTTGGAGTAATTGGGTAAGTAAGAAAATTAAGATTACTAAGCCTATTCCTTTAAAAATTACTCATTTTAAATCAGAACAAAGTATTTATAGCGTAGGTGAAAAATTACAACTTACATATACTTATGATAATCCTAATGATTTGGAGATTAAAGGTCAGAGATGGCGTTATAGAAATTTATCTACAAATGGAAGTGTTATATCAAGTAAACCAAGATATTTAAAAAAGCCTGGTCTCTATGAAATAAGCTTGGAGATTCAAGATGAATGGGGAAATTGGTCCAATAAAGTAACTTGTAAAGTAAATGTATCCAATAAAGTAATAGAGAGAAATGGGTATTATCTATTTGAAAAAGGGAAACAAGGTGACTTAATTGATGGATATATAGATAAAGACTACAATAGTTTTGATGAATCCAATATAATAAGTATTCAGGACATACCAGGTACACTCATTATGAGTAATTCTCCTGAAAGTATTTACTCGAGTGGAATACTCTATAAAGATACAACAAATGGTATAGGACGATTACTTGTACATCATCAAAACCGTACGCAGTATTCTAAAAAACTTATGATTCTTGTATCGACACCTGAAAGTGAACCTGTAACATTGAAAATATCTAATAAAGCAATAGCTGGACCAAATAAGCATATTTTGCAAACAGGACAAAATGCTGTTATTCAATATTTAAAAGGAAGTACAGCACAAAATTATACGGTAAAACCAGGTGAGATGCTTTGTGTTTACGATAGTTCAACCTTGAAAGGTTGGAAGAGTGAGGAAGTTGTATCTGGAACATTAGACTTTGAAAGTACAGGACAAGTTATATGGCAGATCGTTGCAATGGATGAAAAATCTAGCATAGAGAATGTATCTATGCTAAAAGTATTAAATAGAGATGTACACAATAGAGGCACTTTTAATGTAATAGAAAGACAGTATATATTAGATTTAACAGGCATCACAAATCCAACGAAGCTTGTTTTAGGCAGAGAGCAAGAAGAGTGGTTACAAGGGATAGATGTTTTAACAGGAGATACTATGTGGAATAAAGGTAATTATGGATTACCAATTAAAATTGTAATAAAGAATAGCGAAGATATGGGTGTTATTGCTAATGCAAGAGGCGGTAACATATTAGGTGCATTAAAATGGAATCAAAGTAAGGTATTTAGTATTCCAAATGAAGATATTTTAAGTTCAAAGACAGTAGCAGCTTTAGTTGGAACCATTAAAGCTAATACGGACAATGAAATTATATATATGTTACCAAATGGTTCATCAGCACCAATGTTATTTGGGTTTATACCTAAGAATCAATGGAAGTAAAGGAGAGAAGAGTTATGAAAATTATTTTATTAGTAGATATCCAAGAAGGATATATGAGAGAGGGGTTAAGAACTTTACCAAAAGATATTGAAAAACATATAAAAAATTATGATTATGACGTAGTTATTGCAACACGCTTTATTAATAAGAATGATTCATTACACAAAGCAGATATTCATATTAAAGATATGACAGTATTTAGCAGTAAAGCTAAATTAGTAGAACCAATTGAAAAAATTTCAGATTTTGTACTCATGAAATCAACTTATACAAGTTTAACAGAAGATGTAGTCAAGCTTTTAGAAAAAAATCAAGTTAAACAAGTTTATATAGCAGGATTAAATACAGAGACAAGTATTTTGGCAACAGCTTTTGATTTATTTGATAAGGGAATTAAGCCGGTGATTTTATCACACCTGTGTAATTCAGTAAATGGTCAAGAGATTAATAAGGCAGCTCTTGATATATTAAGAAAGGCTGTAGGGGATGAATGTGTTTTATAGTCTTATGATTGGAAAGGGTAAATAGGAGATATAAGATAAAATGATAAATAAAAAGGTAGGGGCATACTGTATCGCAAGGACCCCTACCTTTTATTTATTATGAAAATACATTCAATCAAGCTCTACTAGATGTTTATAATAACGTTTAGGCATCCAAGAATTTTGTAATCTTGGATTTTTACGTTCAGCAATAGTAGTGGCTTTATAGTAAGTTTTAAAGAGCTCTTCGAAGTTATCCCTTATTTCAGCTTTGGCTAGTTGATGTGAATCTTCTATAGAAAGATAGCTTATATAAATTTCTTGCTGATTATAAATCATAGCACAATGTCGCTTTTGATCGTGAATGATAAAATTTTGGTCAGAAAAACGCTTCTTAAAATGCCCCATCATAAGGGGAAGAATATTATGATTAGGTTCAATAGCTGCATAAAATGTTAGAGGACCAATTTCCTTAAAACGAACAAAACCATAAAAACGATGGACTTCCTTCCATACACGTTTACAGGTTAAATCAACAGTTCGAATAATATCATTATTTTTAGCCAGATTAATATCATCTCCATAGTGATAACAAAGTTTAATATATTTTAGTCCCAGTGTTTCTGATTCAACTTCATCACTTAGATAGATATTGTAAAGATTATCTAAGGTACTATAAGAAAGTTTAGTAAGAATGCTTTGATAAACTCTTTCTGATTTATCTTCTTCTGTAGTAATATATTTAGAAGTAGTAAGTAAAGAGGGAGAGTAAGTAAGCTCTTTGTAAATGCGTACCTCTTCTTTTAAGGGATAGGCGTAAAAGAGGGTTGTTAAGTAGCCGCTAAAGCTACCATCATATAAATAATCTAACATAACAGTTCTCCTTATTCCAAAATGTTATAATTCGCCTGTTAAAGCAGTAGGGGTATCTTCTAGTAAAATTGTAGATTTATTAAGTGGTTGATTAAGAGATAAGTTAGAGCTAGGTAAAAAGTTAAGTGAAAATAAACTAAGCTGTTCATAAGGGTTATTTTCTTCTAGAAGCATTGTTTGAGGTGTAAGTATACGACGAATTTTAGACTCATCTATATCTACTATACCGTAATATTTAGTATTACAAGTGATAAAGTATTGGGCACGCTTTAGGACAATTCCTAATTTTTTTAAATCATCAAATTGTAGAGGGGCAAGCCTTCTACTACTTACAATTTTTTGAGCACCTCTAACACCAATACCTGGTACACGAAGTAACATGTGATAAGGAGCTTTATTAACTTCTATAGGAAAAAGATGTAGGTTATTAAGTGCCCATGAAGTTTTAGGATCTAAATAGGTGTCAAAATGAGGATGTTTTTCATCTAGAAGCTCATTGGCTTTAAAGCCATAATAGCGTAATAACCAATCCCCTTGATAAAGTCGATGTTCTCTAAGTGTAGGAGGAGAGATAAGGTCAGGAAGATTTTTCCCTTTATTAACAGGTGTATAGGCGGAATAATAAACCCTTTTTAAACTATATTTTTGATATAACTTTTCACTTAGACTTAAAATGTTTAAGTCAGAATCAGGAGTAGCACCAATAATAAGTTGAGTACTTTGGCCTCCCGGAACAAAAACAGGTGCTTTTTTAAATTTTTTGCGTTCTTCTAAATGCATAAGTTGATTTTGTTTAATATCTTTCATAGGTTTAAAGATTTCTTCTTTTTTCTTATCAGGAGCAAGAAGTTTAAGAGAGGCATCTGAAGGAAGTTCAATATTGACGCTCATACGATCAGCATAAAGACCTGCCTCATGGATAAGTTCCTCACTAGCGCCAGGAATGGCTTTCAGATGGATATAACCTCCAAAATGATACTCATTTCGAAGCTTTTTTACCACTTGTGTTAGCATTTCCATTGTATGATTAGGATTTTGGATAATGGCAGAACTTAAAAAAAGACCTTCTATATAGTTTCGCCTATAAAAGTTAATGGTCAGTTCTACAATCTCATTTACAGTAAAAGCAGCTCTTTCTACATGATTGGAGCGTTTATTAATACAGTAAGCACAGTCATAAATACAATAGTTAGTCATAAGAATTTTAAGTAGAGAAATACATCTACCATCAGGCGTAAAACTATGACATATTCCCGCATTT
Source organism: Cellulosilyticum sp. (assembly GCA_017421915.1). GTDB lineage: Bacteria > Bacillota > Clostridia > Lachnospirales > Cellulosilyticaceae > Cellulosilyticum. The sequence continues at coordinate 21,935 of JAFOHG010000015.1, forward strand.
TCGGTAGAACCTAATTGGCCTTGTACACTTTTTCGACGAGAACCTGAAGACGAACAGGATACATCATATTTAGCTGCATCAGATAAAATACGCAATTTTTCTTTAAGATCCATTTTAATCACCTTATTTACATATATAAATTACAGAACATATGTTCTATATTAACCTATAAAATGATTTAATTCAAGATACAAATATAGTAAATATAGATTTCATAAATAAGAATTATAGTTATTCATCAATTTTATGAATGTGAAATCATTAAGAGAAGCTAAACTAAATGGATGAATCACTTAAGTTTATAATTGGTTTCTCTATAGGTGTATAAGAAGATTAAATTTTAAATAAGATAAAAGGAGAGAGAAAATGATTATTAGAAAAATAAGAGAAGAAGACTTAGCAGATTTAAGAGAACTTTATATAGCACTATGCGATGAGGAAATTAGTTTAGAAGGAATAAAGAAGGCATTTAAACGTATGGAAAAAAATGAAGATTATTATTTGTTAGGTGCTGAGATAGATGGAAAAATTGTAGGGACATTAATGGGCATTGTTTGCTGTGATGTAGCAAGTGAAAATAAAAACTTTATGACCATAGAGAATGTAGTTGTTTTAGAAGCGTATAGGGGCAAGGGAGTTTGTAAAAAATTATTTTATAGTGTAGAAGAAATTGCAAAGGAAAATGAGTGTACTTATGTGTATCTTGTATCAGGTGCACATAGAAAAGAAGCACATGCTTTATATGAAGCATTAGGCTATGCTAAGGAGGGGGCAAAAGGATTTAGAAAACACTTTTAAGCAATATAAAACAAATGAAAATAGGAGTTTATAAATAAAAGAATGATGAAAAAGAATCTACCAACCCTTGAAAAGTATCTAGAAAGTATAAAAAATTTACCTGTAAAAAGTAAATATACCAAGGAAGAGCTGTTAGTTCCTGAGCTATTAGTTGAGCGTGATGGGCAAATTGAATTATATTATGCAGCACATAATGAATCTTTTAATACTAAAGCTAAAGTCTTTATGATTGGCATTACTCCAGGTTTTGCACAAATGGAAAAATCTATAATAGCATGTAAAAAAGCAATAGAAGAAGAAAAAACATTGTCCGAAATACCTTATATTTGTAAAAAAGAAGGACGTTTTGCAGGTACGTTAAGAAGAAATATTAGTACAATGTTAGATGAACTTGAGTTAAATAAGTATTTAGAGCTTGAGTCAACAATGGAGTTATTTGAAATGAGAGATGACCTGTTGCATACAACATCACTTATTCCATTTCCCACATTTGTAAAAGGAAAAAATTATACAGGTCATAGTCCAGAGCTTATTAAAAATGAACAGCTTATGGCATATGTAAGAGCTAATATGGATAGGCAAGTAGATATGCTTCAAGAGGCATTATATATCCCTATGGGAAGATGTGTAGAGGAAGTGCTAAAAATTTACATTAGTGAAGGAAAACTAAGAGAAGAACAATGTTTAATAGGTTTTCCGCATCCATCAGGTGCGAATGTAAATAGAAAAAAACAGTTTGATGAAGAAAAAGAACAGATGATGTTTAAAATTACACAATTCTATTTATAATATGAGGGTGCTAAAGGTTTTATAGTGGACGAAAGGTGAGGTCGTACCAACAAAAAAGAACATTTTATGATTATGTGAAGTAATCATAAAATGTTCTTTTTTGTGTATTTTTATAAACTCAATATAGTTCTTATTTTAGGCTAGAGCTGTGTTGATTTCAGTAAAAATTTCATTTACATGTTCTAATTTATTTGCTTTATAGGCATTACTTCCACAGAAAAGGAGCGCTTCATCAATATTGCCATGAGCTGCTGCAATTAAAGCGTTAGAAATACAATAAGGGATAGAATTGACAGAACACTTCTCTAAACATTGATAACGGCAAACTTTATTGCCAGGAGGAGACTGAATAAAAGAATTTAGAATAGCTCTACCAGGCATTCCTACTGGACTTTTTATAATACCAATATCTTCTTTTTTAGCTTTAATATACGATTCTTTATAAGCCATAGGGGCATCGCATTCATAGGTTGTGACAAAGCGTGTTGCCATTTGAACACCATCACTACCAGAATCTAAAGCATGCTTAACATCCTCACCAGTATAAAATCCACCAGCAACAATAAGAGGAATTTTTCTTTGATATTTTTCTTCGAAAGGAATAACTACTTTTTTTACATCTTTTAAAATTTCTAGTATATCAAGTTTTTCTTTAAGCATTTCTATAGAAAAACCTAAGTGTCCACCAGCCAGAGGGCCTTCAATAACGAGTGCATCAGGTGCAACTTGATGCTTCTTATCCCACATTTTACAGATAACATCTGCTGCTTTGCCAGAAGAAACAATTGGAACAAGTTTGGTTGCATGATTTGCATTAGTAGCTTGTCTAGCATATAGAGGCAAGTTAATAGGTAATCCGGCTCCTGAGATGATTAAGTCAGTACCTGCATTTATGGCACTTTGAACCATCTCTTTATAATGTTTTAAAGCAACCATAATATTAACACCTATAATACCATTAGGTGCAAGTTTTTTTGCCTGAGTAATCTCTGATATTAGTGCGCGCTTATTAGCCTCTAAAGTATGGCTTAGAAAATCGGGTTCTTTATAGCCAACTTGAGCAGATGAAATAATACCAATTCCACCTTCAGCAGCAACATGACCAGCTAACTGATGAAGAGAAATACCTACGCCCATCCCACCTTGAATAATAGGAAGTTTTGGAATAAGACCATTCATATCTAGGGTGTGATTCATTTTTTTGTCACCTCGTTTAATTTATTGAAATATGATAATAGGCTAATTAGTGAGATTTAGATGAGAGTGAAAGGAAAGTTATTAAAAAATAGTTTGATATTTAAGTAAAAATAGTTTGATATTCAAAGTATAGGGATGATACATTGTGTTGTCAATATATAAAATAAAATAAATTAATTTTAAATTGTGTATTGACATTATTTTCTAATAATAATATACTTTGAACATAAAATAGTTTGAATTTCAAAGTAATCTAGAATTTTGTTTAAGACAATGTTTTTGATTCTTTGAAAGCAGTTTTGTACATACAAGAAGAAGAGTGTGGGAGGAAAAGCATTGCAAAAGGCAGAGAGACTAATTAATGACTTACTAGTAGATTCTTTTAATAAAATTACAGCTATTGAGAAGGATGCTTTAAAAAAAGGTCCTTTAAATGATTTAACAATTAATGAACTTCATGCCATTGAAGCCATAGGGCTAGAAGGTGGAACAATGACAGAAACAGCTAAGAAGCTTAATGTAACAGTGGGAACCCTTACAACTATGGTAAATCACTTAGTAAAAAAAGAGTATGTAGAACGTGTAAGCAATGAAGAAGATAGGCGTATTGTTAAATTAATGCTTACAAGAAAAGGAAAGTTGGGTTATAGATTACATGATCGCTTTCATTACGTAATGATAAAAAATATGTTGGCTGATATTAATGAGAGTGAGTATGAAATATTGATTCGAGCGCTTGGTGCTTTGGATCGCTTTATAAAAGAAACCTATGAAAAGATTTAAGGAGAAAATCATATGATGGGTATTAGGATTGTAGGTTTAGGTAAGAAACTTCCAGAAATGTGCCTTACCAATGATGAGATAGCCACTATGGTAGACACAAGTGACGAATGGATAAAAACAAGAACAGGTATAGAAAAAAGACGAGTATCTGTAACAGAAACAACGCATCAGTTAGCAACTCAAGCAGCACTTGAAGCATTAAAAGAATCTGGATTAGAAGCTGAGGAAATAGATTTAGTCATTGTGGCTACTGTTTCACCAGATACCAATATGCCAAGTACAGCTAGTTTAGTAGCTAGAAATATTGGTGCCGTAAAAGCAAGATGCTTTGATTTATCAGCAGCTTGTAGTGGATTTATTTTTGCTTCAGAAGTAGCTATAAGTATGATGAAACAAAGTCATTACAAAAATGTACTAGTGATAGGGGCTGAAGTCCTTTCAACAAGATTAGATTGGTCAGACCGAGGAACTTGTGTCATCTTTGGAGATGGTGCTGGAGCAGTTATTTATCAACAAAGTACAGAAATAAATCAGATACATTGTATTGAAATAGGCACAGACCCAGAAGGAGCAGAATTAATTTTATTACCAACTCAAACAGAAAAAAATAAGTTCTATGAAGGTGAAATAAAGAGACCAGTTATTTCTATGAATGGTAGACAAGTATATGCCTTCTCAACGACTAAAGTACCTGAAAGTATTAAACAGGTTGTAGATAAATCAGGATTGGCAGTAGAAGAAATAGATTGGTTTATTTTACATCAAGCTAATAGCCGTATTATGGATAGTGTGGCAAGGAAGTTAAATGTTCCTAAAGAGCGTTTTATTAAAAATATTGCTGAATATGGGAATACTTCAGCAGCTAGTATTCCTATGGCACTTTATGATGCTAGAAAGCAGCTGAAACCAGGAGATAAAATTATTTTATCTGGTTTTGGCGCAGGGCTTACTTGGGGGACAATGCTCCTTGAATGGTAATTAGTTAGTTATCTATAGACATTAAAAGGTCTATTTAGATATAAATAAAAATAAAAAAATCAGGAGGAATGAAAAATGTTAGAAAAATTACAAGCAATTATCGCAGAAAAATTAGGTGTAGAGGTAAGTGAAATTAAACCAGAATCAACTTTTAGTGAAGATTTAGGGGCAGATTCATTAGATTTATTTGAGGTAGTTATGGGAATTGAAGAAGAGTTTAATATTTCTATTGATAATGAAGACTTAGATCAAATCAAAACAGTACAGGATGCTATGAATTATATTAAAGAAAAACAAGAAGCTTAAGAGAGGAGAGGTCAGTAATGGAGACTATTTGTAAGTTACTGAATATTTCCTATCCCATTTTCCAAGGTGGCATGGCTTGGGTTGCAACCCATAGTATTGCTTCAGCTGTTTCTAATGCAGGAGGACTAGGCATTATTGCAGCTGGGCATGCACCTGCTGATTGGGTAAGAAAAGAAATTAGAGCATGTAAAGAAAAGACAAATAAACCTTTTGGTGTTAATGTTATGCTTCTTAGTCCTTATGTAGAAGAAGTGATACAAGTTATTTTAGAAGAAAAGGTACAAGTTGTTACTACAGGCGCAGGAAATCCAGGAAAATATATGGATGCTTTGAAGGCTGCAGGTATAAAAGTCATTCCTGTTGTTCCTTCAGTTGCACTTGCTAAACGTATGGAGAGATGTGGAGCAGATGCAGTTATTGCTGAAGGATGTGAATCTGGAGGGCATATAGGAGAGTTAACAACAATGACATTAGTTCCACAAGTAGTAGATGCTGTAAGTATTCCGGTTATTGCAGCTGGAGGAATTGCAGATGGCAGAGGAATGGCAGCAGCATTTATGCTAGGAGCAAGTGGCGTACAAATTGGAACTAGATTCTTAGTTGCTGAAGAATGTGATATTCCAGCAAGTTATAAAGAAAGAGTCATTAAAGCAAGTGATATTGATGCAGTTGTAACAGGTCGTTCTACAGGACATCCAGTTCGATGTCTTCGAAATCAGCTTACTAGATCTTTACAGAAGATTGAAAAAGAAGGCGGTAGTGAAGAAGAGTTTAATAAGCTTGGGGTAGGTGCTTTAAGAAGAGCAGCTATAGAAGGAGACATGCAAACTGGTTCTGTTTTAGCAGGACAAATTGCAGGTATGATTACAAAGGAACAGACAACAGAGGAAATTATACAAGAACTTATGTTAGGTGTTAAAGAAAAGCTAAACCTTCAGGTAAATGGAATTAATGCCTAAAGAATAATAGATGCCAATGAGGAGGTAGAAAATGAAGGTTGCATTATTATTTCCAGGCCAAGGAGCACAATATGTTGGAATGGGAAAGGAATTATATGAAAATTATTTAGTTACAAAACAAATTTATGATGAGGCAGATAGCCTTTTAGATTGGAATGTAAAAGAGGTTTGTTTTACAGACTCAAACGGACTTATTCATCAAACACGTTATACACAAGGCGCCTTATTTACTACTAACTATGGCATTTATGCAGCATTAAAAGAAGAAGGCATTAAGATAGATGCAGTACTTGGTTTCAGCTTAGGAGAGTATGATGCTATTGCTGCAAGTGAAGTTTTAAGTTTTAAAGAAGCTTTAAAATTAGTAGACTTAAGAGCAACTTATATGGAAGAATGTGCAAAAGCTACACCTGGAGGCATGAGTGCCGTTATAGGAATGGAAACTGAGAAAGTATATAGTCTTTGTCAGCAAATTAGTGAGCAAGTTGGCTCACCAGTTACAGTAGCAAATGATAATTGTGAAGGTCAAGTAACTGTAGCAGGTACTAGCGAAGCCTTAGAAGTTGCTAATGGTTTATTTAAAGAGGCTGGTGCAAAAAGGGTTGTACCTCTTAAAGTTAGTGGAGCATTTCATAGTATGTTGATGCTAGAAGCCGCTATGAAATTAGAAGCACAGTTAACAAATGTTCAGTTTAAGGATCCGATGATTCCTATTATAAGCAATGTAACAGCAAGTACAATGAATAAAGATGAAGTTAGAGAAAATATTCCTCTTCAGATTATAAAAGGTGTTCGATTTAGAGAAAGTATCCTTTACTTAATTGAACAAGGATTTGATACTTTTATAGAAGTGGGACCTAAGACAACTTTAAGTAATTTAGTAAAGAAGATTTCAAAAGAAGTAGAAACTTATCATGTAGAAGATGTAGAAAGTTTAAAACAAGTTATACAGAAAGTAGGTGGCACTTTATGTTAAAGGGGAAAGTAGCCCTTATTACAGGAGGTGTACGAGGGATTGGTAAGGCTATTAGTTTGTGCTTTGCCAAAGCAGGAGCAGATATAGTGATTAACTATAATAGTGAAAAAAGCCTTGAACATGCCAATCAATTAGTAGAAGAGATTCAAGGTTTAGGTGTAAAGGCACTAGCAGTTAAGGCCGATGTTTCACAATTAGAGGAAGCTAAAAATCTTGTTGATACTACAATAAATACTTTTGGAAAGATAGATATTTTAGTTAACAATGCAGGTATTACAAAAGATATGCTATTACTTAGAATGACTGAAGAAGAATTTGATCAAGTTTTAGCAGTTAATCTAAAAGGTATTTTTAATTGTAGTAAAATAGCAACAAAGGCAATGCTTAAGACCGGAGGTAGCATTATTAATATGAGTTCTGTAGTAGGTCTAAGTGGGAATGTAGGACAGAGCAATTATGCTGCATCTAAGGCAGGAATTATTGGGTTTACTAAATCTGTAGCAAAAGAGTTTGCAAGCAGAAAAATTAGAGTAAATGCTATAGCACCTGGTTTTATTCAAACAGATATGACAGATGCTTTATCAGAACAAGTGAAAGAAGCAACACTCAAAAATATTCCAATGAAACGTTTGGGACAAGTTAACGAAGTTGCACAAGTTGCGTTATTTTTAGCAAGTGATTTATCTAGTTATGTAACAGGAGAAGTTGTGCGTGTAGATGGCGGTATGGCAATGTAAAGTTTGGGAGTATGATTTAGTAAACAAGTGGGAGGTAAATATGGAGAATAGAGTAGTGATTACAGGTATGGGTGTTGTATCACCAATCGGAAACACTATTGAATCCTATTGGGATAGCCTTAAAGAAGGGAAATGTGGTATTAAAGTATTGCCAGAGGAACTTCAATTAGAAGGAACAAAAGTAAACGTTGCTGGTATGGTAACAGATTTTAGTCCAGAGCCTTATATAGAGAAAAGAGAAGCTAAAAGAATTGCAAGATTTTCACAGTTTGCTATTTATGCAAGCAAAAAGGCATTAGAAATGGCAAATATAGATATGGAAAAAGAGGATGCAGATAAAGTAGGTGTCATTATCGGAAGTGGCATTGGTGCTTTAGATATTATTGAACAAGAAACCATTAAGCTTCATGAAAAAGGTGCAAGAAGAGTATCACCATTATTTGTGCCTATGTCTATTGCCAATATGGCTGCTGGTAATGTATCTATTTATACAGGAGCTAAGGGGATTTGTAGTACAGTAGTAACTGCTTGTGCATCAGGTACACAATCTATTGGAGAAGCTTTTAGAAGTCTAAAAGCAGGCATCAATGATGTCATTATAGCAGGTGGTACAGAAGCTTGTATTACACCATTAGGCATTGCAGGATTTAATGCTTTAACAGCTTTAAGTACAACAGAAGATCCAATGAGAGCTTCTATTCCTTTTGATAAAGAACGTAATGGTTTTGTATTAGGAGAAGGTGCAGGAATTTTAGTAATGGAAACATTAGAACATGCACAAAAAAGAGGTGCTAAAATTTTAGCTGAGATTGTAGGATATGGTACAACAGGAGATGCTTATCATATCACTAAGCCAATGCCAGGTGGAGAAGGTGCAGCAAAAGCTATGCAACTTGCATTAGATGAAGCTAAAATTAAACCAGAAGAGGTAGATTATATTAATGCTCATGGTACAAGTACATATTATAACGATTTATATGAAACAATGGCAATCCAAAAAGTATTTGGAGAAGAAACGAAGGTTGCTATTAGTTCTACTAAATCTATGACAGGCCATCTGTTAGGTGGTGCAGGTGGTATTGAAGCAGTTGCTGTGGCGAAGGTAGTAGAAGAAGATTTTGTACCACCAACAATTGGTTATGAACATCCTGATGAAGAATGTCCATTAGACTATGTACCTAATACAGGAAGAAATCAAAAAGTACGTTATGCACTAAGTAATTCATTTGGTTTTGGTAGTCATAATGCAACCATTATTATGAAGAAATGGGAGGATGCATAGATGGATGTAGAGTTAATAAAAACATTAATGCAAAACTTTAGAGAGTTGGAACTTACGGATTTTTCTTTGAAATGCGATGAGTTTGAATTGAAATTAGGAAAAGAAATTAATGTGATTACTCAGCCAACTGTAGATTTTTCTAAGCCAGTAATGCCTTTAAATGTAGCAGATTCTTTGATGGCAAATGGTGGGCAAATTAGTGAGGGTAAGGTTCAAACAGTAGAAAATACAGATTCTAAAGCCACATTAAAATCAATTAAATCTCCAATAGTAGGTACTTTTTATCGTGCTAAGAGTCCAACAGCTACTCCTTTTGTAGAAGTAGGGAGTTATGTGCATAAGGGAGATGTTGTTTGTATTGTAGAAGCTATGAAATTAATGAACGAAGTTGAGGCTGAAGAAGAAGGAGAAGTTATAGAAATTCTAGTGGGAAATGAGGAAATGGTTGAATATAATCAGCCACTTATTTTACTAAAGTAAGTTTTGTAGGAGGAAATAGATGTTAGATATAAAGCAAATTATGAACATTTTGCCTCATAGATATCCTTTTTTATTAGTGGACCAAGCAGAAATAAAAGAAGATGGAAAAGGGGCAATAGGGTATAAGAATGTTACAATTAATGAACCTTTTTTTCAAGGGCATTTTCCACAAGAACCTGTAATGCCTGGTGTACTCATTATAGAAGCATTGGCACAGGTAGGAGCTATTGCCATTTTATCTCAGGAAGATTATAAAGGGAAAATTGCTTACTTAGGAAGTATAAAGGATGCTAAATTTAGAGCAACGGTACAACCAGGGGATAGGCTAAAGTTATGTTGTGATTTAGTAAAACAAAAAGGTCCTATGGGTGTAGGAAAAGCGGTTGCTTATGTAGGGGATAAAAAGGTATGTGAATGTGAATTGATTTTTGCTATAGGTAAGTAGGAGGAAGATGAGGATGATCGAAAAAGTACTTGTGGCTAATCGTGGGGAAATTGCCGTACGTATTATTAGGGCTTGTAGAGAAATGGGTATTGAGACTGTTGCAGTTTACTCAACGGCTGATGAAGAGGCACTTCATGTAGAGTTAGCAGATGAGGCAGTATGTATTGGCAGTCCTCTTCCTAAGAATAGTTATCTTAATATAGAAAATATTATTAGTGCTGCTTTATTAACAGGGTGTGATGCCCTTCATCCAGGCTTTGGATTTTTATCTGAGAATGCAAAATTTGCGGATATTTGCTCAAAATGTGGACTTACCTTTATAGGGCCTAGTGCTAAGATTATTGAGTTAATGGGAGATAAAGCAAAAGCTAGAGAAATGATGGTAAAGGCTGGCGTTCCTGTTGTACCAGGGTCAGATGGAAAAGTAGAGAACTTAGAAGAGGCTTGTAAAGTTGCAGAGACTATTGGATATCCTGTTATGCTAAAAGCATCAGCAGGAGGTGGAGGTAGAGGCATGAGAATTGCCTATACAAAAGATGAAATAGAGGAAGCCTTTCAAACAGCTAGTAGTGAAGCCCTAAGTGCCTTTGGCGATGGAAGTATGTATATTGAGAAATATGTAGAGAATCCTAAGCATATTGAATTTCAAATTCTGGGGGATCAATTTGGAAACGTTATTCATTTAGGAGAAAGAGATTGTTCATTACAAAGAAGACACCAAAAAGTATTAGAGGAAGCACCATCTCCTGCATTGAGTGAGACATTAAGAAATCAAATGGGGAAGGTAGCTATTAGAGCAGCAGAAGCTGTAGGTTATCAAAATGCAGGAACAGTGGAGTTTATATTAGACCATAATGAAAATTTTTATTTTATAGAGATGAACACTAGAATTCAAGTGGAGCATCCTATTACAGAAATGATTACAGGTATAGATTTAATAAAGGAACAAATTCGCATTGCCAGTGGAAAAAAATTGAGCATAGAACAAAGTCAAGTAAAGATTAAAGGACATGCAATAGAATGTCGTATCAATGCAGAAAATCCAGAACTTAATTTTAGACCTTGTGCAGGAAAAATCAATGAGTTGTATCTTCCAGGAGGAAGAGGAGTGAGGGTAGATTCGGCTATTTATGAGGGGTATAGCATTCCACCACAATATGATTCAATGCTTGCTAAAATTATTGCTTATGGTGAAACGAGAGAAGATGCTATTAATATTATGAAAAGAGCATTAAATGAGGTAAGTATTGAAGGTGTGAGTACCAATATTTATTTTGAATATCAATTGTTAAATACACCAGCTTTTAAGGAAGGTACATTTGATACTGGATTCATTGAAACCAATCTTAAAAATATTTTAGGAGGGGAAGTAAATGAAGCTTAAGGGACTAATCAAAAGAAAATATGCAGTAACTACTAAGGGGAATAAGAAAAGAGAAGTACCAGAAGGTATCTATGTGCAATGTCCTAAATGCAAAAAGAGTATTTATCGCCCAGAGTTAAAGAAAACACTAGGGATTTGTCCACATTGTCAATATTATTATCCACTATCTGCAAGAGGTAGATTAGGGATGATTGTAGATAAAAATAGCTTTGAAGAAATGGATAGTGATTTAAAAAGTAGTAATCCGTTAGAGTTTGAAGGTTATGAGGAGAAGCTAGAAAAGTATAAAGAAAAGACTAAGCAAAATGAAGCTGTTTTAACAGGAAAGGCTACTATAGAGGGTCAAGAAGTGATTATTGCAATTATGGATTCAGGATTTATGATGGGCAGTATGGGTCAAGTTGTAGGTGAAAAGATTGCTAGAGCAATTGAAAGGGCTACACTGGACAAAATCCCGCTTATTATATTTACAGCATCAGGTGGTGCAAGAATGCAAGAGGGAATTTTTTCACTTATGCAAATGGCAAAAACAAGTGCTGCACTTGCAAAACATGATGCCAATGGACTTTTATATATAAGTGTATTAACAGACCCTACAACAGGTGGTGTAACAGCTAGCTTTGCAACGCTTGGAGATATTATTTTAGCAGAACCAGGGGCACTTGTAGGATTTGCAGGTCCAAGAGTTATAGAACAGACAATTAAGCAAAAATTACCAGAAGGTTTTCAAAGGGCAGAATTCTTAATGGAAAAAGGACAGATTGATGCGATTGTGAAAAGAGAAGAGATGCGCCAAACCTTGGCAGCAATTTTAAGATTGCATCAAAAAAAGGAGGTAAGGTAGTTGGAAGAGATGAAGGTAAGATTAGAGGCTGTTTATAAAGCTATTAATCGTCTAAAAAAACTAGACCAAACCTCAGAAATTAAAGAAGAAATAAGTAGATTTCAAGATGTAGCAGAAAAGTTAGAAATACAAATAAGTAGTCAATTAGAAGCTTGGGATAAAGTGCAACTTGCACGAATGATAGAAAGGCCAAGAGCGAGATTTTACATAGATAAAATATGTGATGAATTTATAGAATTACATGGAGATCGATTTTATGCTGATGATCAAGCTATTATAGGCGGAGTAGGCAGTATTGAAGGAAAGGTAGTTACGATTATTGCTCAAAGTCGTGGAATGACTGCTAAGGAGAATATGCAAATGAATTTTGGAATGCCACATCCAGAAGGATATCATAAAGCCCTTAGACTCATGAAACAAGCAGAAAAGTTTCAAAGGCCAGTTATTTGTTTAATTGATACGCCAGGAGCTTATTGTGGTATAGGTGCTGAAGAAAGAGGACAAGGAGCAGCAATTGCAAGAAATTTATTTGAAATGTCTACTATTAAGGTACCCATCATTTCTGGTGTTATTGGAGAAGGAGGAAGTGGTGGTGCTTTAGCACTCAGCATAGCGGATAAAATTTTTATGCAGGAAAATGCAGTTTATTCTATTTTATCTCCAGAGGGGTTTGCAAGTATTTTGTGGAAGGACTCAGGAAGAGCAAAAGAAGCAGCAAATAAAATGAAATTAACAGCACAAGATTTATTAAAATATGGAATTATTGATGACGTTCTTTTAGAACCATTAGGTGGTGCGCAGAAAAGTCCAGATGCAACAGCAGATTCAGTTAAACAATATTTAATAGCACAGTTGGATACTTTAGCAACAATTAATATAGAAAAATTAGTTCAAATGCGATATGAACGTTTTAGAAAGATAGGCATGTGCTTATAAATAGAGTATAGTGAAAATAGGCTATTACTAATGAGACGGTATGTCCCTTTATGATAGGCAGTTTACAGTATAAAACTGTCTACCATAAGGAGGCGTATTTTTTTTGTCAGTTTTATGTAGCAAAAGATTATAATTGTAAAGGATTAGAACATAAAAAAATACTAAAATAAGACGATATAAAATAAAAAGAAAGGGATGATATGAGGTGATGATGCATATGATATAGGAAAGCAGGGAGGGAGTTAGATGATTAATAGAATTGCTGAAATAATAGGAGGTTTGTACTATGTAAATCAAGCTGAAAAAGTAAATAAAGGTACACAAGTAGATAAAGCTTATAAAAAATGTGAAGCAGAAAGAATTGCTAAAGTTCAAAAGGTTAGTCAGATTAATGCTTTAAATGAACAAGAAAAAAATTCTAAAACACCGCAAAATTATTTTCAAACAGTAATAGTGCAAGATGAACATAATGGGCAGAAAATGATTTGTACAACAAGTTGCCATGGTTATAGACAAATTAATATTGGAGAGCAAGAAAATAAAGAAGACATTCAATTAATGAATCCAGCAAAAATTAAAGCAACCTATTTTAATGATGAGATCTAAAGAAGTTTAGAGTGGAAAATGAATCAAGATAAGTAGGAAGGCTACAAAACGTAATAGGAAGAGGTTTTATGGAAAATAACAAGTTGAAAAAATTATAAAAGTTCTCTAGGTTTACAAGGAGTTGTGGCTTAGGGGACTTTTTTAGTGTATAAAATATAAAAGGTTAAAAAAATATAAGAAACATATAGTTAAATTTACAAAAAGAAGTTACTATTTTATAATGAAATATATCTACCTTTAAATGGAAAAAGATTTATATATTTTATGATATAGGTTAATATAAATCAGGTAAGAATATTAAAGCTAGTAAAGAAATATAAGAGGATGAAAAAACAATGAAAGCATTATTTATAGAATATCCAAAATGTACAACATGTAAAAAAGCATTAAAATATTTAAAAGAAAACAATGTAGAAGTAGAAGATCGTCATATTGTAGAAGATGTACCAACAGAAGCTGAATTAAAAAGTTGGATTGAAAAAAGTGGACTAGAATTTAAAAAGTTTTTTAACACATCTGGACAAGTTTATAAAGAAATGGGATTAAAAGATAAAGTAAAAGACATGTCTGAAGATGAAGCAATTCAATTACTTGCAAGTAATGGCATGCTTATAAAAAGACCTATTTTAGTAACAGATCAGGCAGTTTGTGTCGGGTTTAAAGAAGCACAATATGAAGAATTATTAAAACGTTAGAATAATGATATAAAGATAGTGAAAGATTATCAGAAAGAATATGTGCTATACTATTTATCGATATAAAATAGGGTACATAAAAAAGTAGGAGGCATACATGATACAAATTAAAGACGTTACATTACAAGATGTAGAAGCATTAATTATTCCAGTTTTTGAAGGTGAAGAATGTAAACAAGAGGTTTTAGAAAAATTAGTAGAAACAAAAGTATTCTTAGGTAAAGAAGAAGAGCTATTTGTTTTACCAAGTATTAATAATGAAGTTAGATATACAATTTATGCAGGGTTAGGAAAAATTGAAGATTTTACAACAGAATGCTTTAGAAAAGCTATTGCAAATGCAGTAAAAAAAGCAAAATCACTTAAAGTAAAAAGTGTAGGAATTTCGGTTAATGTAAATGAGAAACTTTGTGTAGGCGGCAACGTAAGAACAATTACAGAATCAGCTTTATTAGGTCTATATACTTTTGATAAATATAAGTCAAAATCAGAACCAAAAGAAACGCTTGAAATTTACATTACTGGTGTTCCAGCTGAGAAAAATGTAAGAGCAAATGAAGTGCTTGCAGAAAGCAAAAATACAGCAGAGGGGATTATTTTAGCAAGAGATTTAACAAACGAACCATCTAATGCGATTTATCCAGAAACTTTAGCTAAAAAAGTGATTGAAGTATTTGAAGGAATGGATTTAGAAATAGAAGTGTTAGATGAAAAACAAATTGAAGCACTTGGTATGAAAGCTTTCTTAGCAGTAGGGCAAAGTTCTACTCACAAACCAAGACTTATTGTAATGCGTCATCGTGGTGATGAAAATAGTAAAGAGGTATTAGGTCTTGTAGGAAAGGGGTTAACTTACGATACAGGTGGTTACTCTTTAA
The DNA here is from genome assembly GCA_017421915.1 of Cellulosilyticum sp. Taxonomy (GTDB): domain Bacteria; phylum Bacillota; class Clostridia; order Lachnospirales; family Cellulosilyticaceae; genus Cellulosilyticum. The sequence goes on from JAFOHG010000015.1 coordinate 37,008, forward strand.
AACCAACAGATTCTATGAAAACAATGCATAGCGATATGGGTGGAGCGGCATCTGTTATCGGTGCAATGTATGCTATTAGCAAAAATAAAGCAAAGAAAAATGTAACAGCTGTTGTAGCTGCATGTGAAAATGTTATTGCACCAGATAGTTACAAACCAGGTGATATTATTGGCTCTATGTCTGGTAAGACAATTGAGATTGGAAATACAGATGCAGAAGGAAGATTAACACTTGCTGATGCAGTAACATATATTATTGAAAAAGAAAAAGTAGATAAAGTTATTGATATTGCAACGTTAACAGGTGCTGTATTAGTAGCATTAGGTACAGAATATACAGGTGTTATTACAAATAATCAAGCATTTTACGAAGAACTTACAACAATAGCAGAAAAAACAGGAGAACGTTTCTGGCAATTACCAAGTTGTAAAGAATTTGCAAAGCTTAATAAAAGTAGTGTAGCAGATTTAAAGAATATTGGTGGCAGAAATGCTGGTACCATTACAGCTGGATTATTTGTAGGTGAATTTGTACAAGACTTACCATGGCTACACTTAGATATTGCTGGTACAGCATGGTCTGATGTAAGTGAAGGTTATCAGTCAAAAGGTGGAACAGGTGTGCCTGTAAAAACATTATATGGTTTAGTAGCAACACCATGCCCATGTAGTCAAAAGCATAGAGATTAAGATTAGAAATATTTTAGATCAATAATTCAATATTATAATGTTATCTCTGTAACAGAGGTAAATTTAGTAATAGGATTAAGAATCGGATAAAAAATGAGATGACTTTTATAAAGGTCATCTCATTTTTTATGATTTAATAGTAGATAGATGCAAAATACATATTAGCCATACCGAAAAGTTATAGTCTAATATTTTTAATTCCATAAAAGTATTCTTCCTTAGTTAAAATCAAATGTTTTTATAAGATCATTATAACATCATAATATATTCCACTAATTTCCAATGTCATTTTTATGCAAAAGGTTGCATGAAATGTTAAAAAGTGTATAATAAATATTACGAAGTTGTTACATGAATTAAACAATATGTAATAATTTTTACTTAAACACAAAATAAAGTTGTTTGAGGGGATTCAATCCAAATTGATTCAATCCATAATGATTCACTTAAAACAAGATAAGTGAAAATAAAAGATGTAGAGGATAAGAGGAGAATAATCATGAAAACAAAAAAATTTATTTCAAAAGTATCAGTTTTAACATTAGTAGGAGCAACTGTATTAGGTTCAGGTGCAGCAGTACAAGCTAAGTCATTACCATCAAATCATAGTCATAAAGTGTGTAATCATAAAGTATGCAGACCAGGAATAAATAGACCTATTTACAATGGATGTGGAAATATCACAATAATAAAACCAGGCTGTTCACAAAGCAATGGTTCAATAATAAAACCAGGCTGTTCACAAGGCAATGGTTCAATAATAAAACCAGGCTGTTCACAAGGTAACGGTTCAATTCAAAAACCAGAAACAAAACCAGAAACAAAACCAGAAACAAAACCAGAAACAAAACCAGAAACAAAACCAGAAACAAATCCAGAAACAAAGCCTGAGACAAAACCAGAGACAAATGAAGGAAATAACTCAAATCAAACAGGAAATAATAACTCAACAGAAACAAGTGCACAAAAATCATTTGAAGACCAAGTTTTAGTACTTGTTAATAAAGAACGTGCGGCTTATAATTTAGCACCATTAACAATGGATGAAAATGTAAGAAAAGTAGCACGTACTAAATCAACAGATATGAGTAAAAACAATTATTTCAGCCATACAAGTCCAACTTATGGCTCACCATTTGATATGTTAAAGACATTTGGTATTAGCTATAGAAGTGCAGGAGAAAATATTGCTCAAGGTTATACAACACCAGAAGCAGTTGTAAAAGGATGGATGAATAGTCCAGGACACCGTGCTAATATTTTAAATGAAAGTTATACCAAAATTGGTGTAGGTTATGAAGCAAATGGTAACTACTGGACACAATTATTTATTGGATAATATAAAAGATATAGAGATTAAAAAGTTTTAAGTACATAATTTGAACTTGAGTAAAAACATAAAATTCTACTAAACCATGTATAATAAGAAAACATCGAAAGTCTTCATAGGATAAAATTAAAGGAAAAATAAATTTTTAAATAAGATAGCTAAATGTTTAAGTGAATTATATGTTTCAAGGCAAAAAAGTACTTAGATTAATTAATTAATAAATTAATTAATAACAAAACCATATATAAATATACATTCAACTAACTCCCCCTAAAGGGGCTGTCGCACTAAGAGCATATAGCTTATAAATATACAATTTGTTAGACTTAAACAAGTTTAATTGCTTTAACAATTGTATAAATATAAGTTGAAATGCTTAATGCGACAGCCTCTTTTTTGTTAATAAAGAAAAACTATATAATATATTTAACATCTTTATAAGGAAAAAGATCATCAAATTCCTTAGTAAAGAAAGCTTTCATATCCGCAATATTTTCTTTAGGATAAACATATTTGCCATATCCAAATTGTCCATATTTAAAACTACGATTTTCTTCATTCATTGGAAGTGTAGTTTCAGGGAAGATTTGTGTAATACGATTTTTGGCTCTAAGTGTATAACGATGAGAGATGACTTCAAAGATAATAGGATAAGGTGGTTTTTCAGGAAGTTCTTTTTTTAAAGAAACAAGAAGTTCATGATATTCCTCTTTCCAATTAGGATACATAAAAACGGGGGCAATGATAAAGCCTACAGGATAGCCACTATGAGATAATTTACTACTTGCTTCAATACGGAGTTTACTAGAAGCAGTATGATGCTCATGAGTATCGATAATATGTGGTGTATTTAATGAAAAGCGAATTTCTGTATGGCCATTATGATTTAAATTTAATAAGCCATCTACATCATTATATTTACTTACAAAACGAAAGCGGGTATGCTCTCTTGCACCAAAATATTCAATACATGTAGCAAGTGAGTGGGTATAAGGTTCAACAGGGAGAGGATCAGAAGTTGCAGCACCTTCAAAAATGGTGATATGAGGTAATCTTTCATCAGTATATTTTTGAGCTTGTCCTAAAATTTCATCTATATTGACATGAACACGTACAAAAGGTTTATCACCTAGTTGGGTATTAAGATAACAATACTCGCATTGGCCCATACACCCACTGACTAAAGGAAGCTGATAATGAGCAGAAGGTTTACAGGATTGGAATTTTAGACTTTTTTTGATGCCAACCACTAAAGTTTGTTTACCATGTTGATACATATCATGAGGATTATCTCCTGGAATATTGGATTTTACACGATTTGTAGCAGCTTCAAAAATTTCTATATTGGGATTAGAACTAAATTGATTATAAAGGGATTGACCAAGAGGATAATCTCTTGCCCCTTTTTCAAAGATAACGCGTTTGGGTTTAAACATAGTAAAAATCTCCTATTAATCATTTTAATCAATCTATTTTTAGTGTGTTTAAAGCAAAGAAAAATATTCTTCTATAAAGGAATAAGAGTATGTAATAGTTGGAGAGCAGTGAATTAAAAATAAATTAAATTAAGGATATTACTGAATTTTATTAAATGGTAGCATATATCTGTTTTTAATTAAGTAAACTATTAGTGGCAAAAAAATATTTTGTTTTATATAGCATTTAATAAAAAATAAGAGGAGGAAAAATAACAATATCGCTCAATAAATGAAAATAATTATCAAAATTATTGACAGACAATTTCACTTTTGATAATATATACATATATTTAACAATACAACTTGATGAGCAATCATCACTACTTCATGTGGTCAGGTTAGGTCTTTGGGCCTTGCCTGACGCCACTGTGTTTTCGGATAACATGTTAAACATGCTATATTACTTTAAAAAGAGAAAAGGAGAATAGAGATGTCAAAATACATAATTGAATCTGTATTAGGTAGAGAAATTCTTGATTCTAGAGGTAATCCAACAGTAGAGGCAGTTGTTACTTTAACAAATGGCGTAGTTGGAATTGGTGCAGCGCCTAGTGGTGCATCTACAGGGATTTATGAAGCATTAGAACTTCGTGATGGAGATAAAGAGAGATACTTAGGTAAAGGAACACTTAAAGCAGTTGAAAACATCAATGCTATTATTGGGCCAAACTTAATTGGTATGGATGTAACAGATATTGCAGCAATTGATACTAAAATGATTGCTTTAGATGGAACAAAAGATAAGTCTAAGTTAGGCGCAAATGCTATTTTAGCTGTATCACTTGCAGCAGCTAAAGCGGGTGCAACAGCTTTAGGTCTTCCACTTTACAAATTTATTGGTGGTATTAATGCTAGTACACTTCCAGTACCAATGATGAATATTTTAAATGGTGGTGCTCATGCAGCAAATAACATTGATATTCAGGAATTTATGATTATGCCAATTGGTGCACCAAACTTCAGAGAAGCACTTCGTTGGTGTGCAGAAGTATTTCATAACTTAGCTAAGATCTTAAAAAGTAAAGGTTTATCTACAGCTGTAGGTGATGAAGGTGGTTTTGCACCAAACTTAGAAACAGATGTAGAAGCTATTGAGCTTATTTTAGAAGCAGTTACAGCTGCTGGGTATAAACCAGGTGAAGATTTTGCAATCGCTATTGATGCTGCATCTAGTGAATGGAAAGATAAAAATGGATACTTACTTCCAAAATCACAAAAACACTATACAACAGATGAACTTATTGCTTTCTGGGCAGAGTTATGTGAAAAATATCCAATTCGTTCTATCGAAGATGCACTTGATGAAGAAGATTGGGACGGTTGGAAAAAACTTACAGATACACTTGGGTCTAAAGTACAACTTGTTGGGGATGATCTTTTCGTAACAAATACAACAAGACTTGAAAAAGGAATTGAAATGGGATGTGGTAACTGCATCCTTATCAAATTAAACCAAATTGGTTCATTAACAGAAACTTTAGCAGCGATTAATATGGCACATAAAGCGGGTTATCGTGCAGTTATTTCTCACCGTTCAGGAGAAACTGAAGATACAACAATTGCAGATTTAGCTGTTGCTTTAAATGCAGGCCAAATTAAAACAGGTGCACCAAGCCGTAGTGAACGTGTTGCTAAATACAATCAATTACTTCGTATTGAAGATGAGTTAGATAGTAATGCAAAATACTTAGGTAAAAATTGTTAATAAATATAATTAATGTATAACATAATTAGATTATATATTAAGGAACTTGATATAAAAAGGGTGTCGTATTCACGACACCCTTTTAAAATGAGATAAAATAAGAAAATTAAAGTTGTTCACTTAAGTTTTCCCATTCTTCATAAAGATTAGTAATTTGAGTATTTAAAAGTTCTTTTTCATTTAAGAAGTCTTTGCTTTTTTCAAAATCACTATAAATCTCTTCTAGACAAAGTTGTTCATCAATATAGGCAACACGTTCTTCAGCTTCGCTAATAGCTTCTTCAATTTTAGCAAGTTGATTTTGAATACGTCTAACTCTAGCCTGTTCTTCTTTTTGTTTTTGACGGTCTAATTTTGCAGAAGAAGGCGTATCGTTGGTAGGCGGAACAATTGTAGTAGAAGACATTTGAGATAGATTTTTAGAAGTATTTTCTGTAGGTGAAGTAACAAGCTCTTTTTTCTTTTCTACATAGTAATCATAGTCTCCTAGGTATTCCTTAGTACCTGAATGAGACATCTCAATGATTTTACTAGCTGTTTGATTAATAAAATAACGGTCATGAGATACATAAAGAACAGTACCTTCATAATTTAAAATAGCACTTTCTAAAATTTCCTTAGAGAGAATATCTAAATGGTTAGTAGGCTCATCTAGGATTAAGAAATTAGCTTTAGAAAGCATGATTTTAGCTAATGCAACGCGACCACGCTCACCACCACTTAGTGTACTAATAGGTTTAAAGACATCTTCACCGGTAAAGAGAAAGGCAGCTAATACATTACGAATTTCACCATTTTTTAATTCTGGGAAAGCTGATTGAATTTCTTCCATAATGGTATTGCTTGTATCTAGGGTAGAGTGTTCCTGGTCATAGTAACCAATCATGACATTGCTACCTAATTTAAAGGAACCACCTGTAGGCTCCATCTTACCAAGGAGCATACGGAAGACTGTTGTTTTCCCAACGCCATTAGGGCCAACTAAAGCAACCTTATCCCCTTTTTTAATGGACATACACATATTTTCAAATAGCAAAGCATCATCAAAGGACTTACTTAAATGGTCTGTAAAGAGTACATCATTACCGCTTATGACACGAGGGGTTAATGTAAGCTGCATAGGTTTATTATCAATCATTGGCATATCCATGATTTCTATTTTTTCAAGTGCTTTCTCACGGCTTCTAGCACGTTTAATAGACTTTTCACGATTAAACTGCTTAAGCTTAGAAATAACAGCCTGCTGATGAGCGATTTCCTTTTGCTGCTTCTCAAAATGCTTCATGGCAACTTCGTATTCTTTTTCGCTCTTAAGCATATAATCGCTATAGTTTCCAGTGTATACGAAACTACGACCAAACTCTAAGTGAATAACTTTCGTAACAATCTTGTCTAAAAAGTAGCGGTCATGGGAAATAATTAAAACAGCACCTTTATAATTTCTTAAGAAGCCTTCTAGCCATTCAATTGCTTCAATATCTAAATGGTTAGTAGGTTCATCAAGGAGAAGTAAGGTAGGTTCTTGCAAAAGAAGTTTACCAAGAGCAATACGATTTTTTTGACCACCAGATAGGATATGAATGGGCTTGTCATAGACACTTTCATCAAATCCTAATCCTTTAAGAACACCTTTTACAAGACTTTTATACTCATAACCTTTTTTATTTTCAAATTCGCTACGTAATTTATCGTAGCTATTAATAAGTTCTAAAGATGAAGTTTGAGCAATTTTATTTTCTATTTCATGCAATTTTTCTTCTAATGCAATCACTTCATCGAACACACTTAAAAGCTCTGCATAAACAGTACGATTTGATGAAAGGTCCATGTTTTGTTTAAGATAACCAATTTGGCAGTCTTTACTATAAGTAATAATACCATCATCTGGCTCAAGTTCTTTTGTTAAAATCTTAAGTAGAGTTGTCTTACCAGCGCCGTTATTACCAATTAGAGCAACTTTTTCGTGATTTTCAATATGAAAAGAAATGTTTTTTAAAACTTCTTTATCAATAAAAGTTTTTTGTATACTACTACATGAGATAATCATAAGTAAGCCTCCTTAAAACAATACTTTTATTTTAACAAAAAAACGTTTAGAATAAAAGGAATAGACAAGATACGACATTGACAAAAAAAAAACTAAAATGATATACTAAATTAAATATTTACGATGGATAAGGAGATGAGAAAGTGACAGAAGATAAAAAGATATCCATGGCTGTTGTAAGACGTTTACCACGTTATTATAGATATCTAGGTGAATTATTGCAAAAAGGAGTTGGCAAAATTTCATCTCGAGAGTTAAGTGAAAAGATGAATGTCACAGCCTCACAAATTCGTCAAGATCTTAACAATTTTGGAGGCTTTGGTCAACAAGGATATGGTTACAATGTTGAATATTTATATAATGAGATTGGAAAGATTTTAGGATTACATCAAAATTATAAAATGATTATTGTTGGTGTAGGGAACTTAGGGCAGGCAATAGCAAACTCTAATTCTTTTAGTAAGAGGGGCTTTAAATTAGTAGGTTTATTTGATGTAAATCCTAAGTTAATTGGTATGAGTATTCATGGTGTAGAAGTAATGGATGTAGATTGCATGGAGCAATTTGTTAAGGAGAATGGTGTAGATATTGCAATTCTTACTATGCCAAAAACAAGAGTAAAGGAAACGGCAGAAAATTTAGCAAAATGGGGAATAAAAGGACTTTGGAATTTTTCACCTGTTGATTTGATTGTACCTGATACAGTACAAATTGAAAACGTACATCTTTCACATTCACTTATGACACTTGCTTATATGATTAATGAAGCAGAAGAAGAACGTGAAAAGAAGAATAAGAGTGAGTAGTCGTTTATACAAAAAGGTGTTTATAAAAAGTATAGGATAGAACTTTTTATGAACACCTTTTTGCATAAAATAATATTTAAATAAGACAAAAATAAATGAGAAAAAGTATAAGAAAACTAAAATAATTACTATATTTATAGAATATGACTGTAATAGTGAGATATAATAAGATTTTGTTAAAATGACGAAATAGACAATAGGATATTTAATCTAGGAGGTGGGATGTTGTTTAGTTTTAAAAGAAAACAACGTAAGGTGATTGTTAATAATGTAGAAGTGAATCGGGAAGCAATCAAAGATGATAGTATTGATTTGAAAAAGGAGTACGTAACTGAGATACTAGAGAGAAAAAGACTTCCAATTGTACTATTAGATCCATTATGGCATACTGCGAAAGAGCATATAAAAAGTGGTGCAATTGATAAAGCGGAAAAAGAACTTCAGGAGCTTTTAAAAGAGCAAGGAAGATTAAATACAGATTATAAAGAGTATACTGTCATTAAACAGAACTTTTTAAAAGAAATTCTAGTAGTTAGTAGCAAAGCACAAGATAGAAGTGATTCTACAGCACTAGAGGAACTGAATAAATTACATCAAAGTACACTAGCAGCTAATCAGAAGCTTGAAGATATAGAAAATAGATTAGATGAGATAGATAAAGAGATAGAGATAAAAAATAAGGAAATTATATCAGAAATGATTGCGGTAGGTTATAGTTATATTGAAAGTTATAAACAAGAAGATGAAATACTTGAAGCTGAGATTACTGCTCTTAGAGAAGAGATGCTAAAGAAAACAAATAAGAAAAAAGAAAATGAGGCATTTCTAAAGGAGATTTATAATTATCTTCATAGTATAGTAGGAAGAGAACAAATTGAGATACTGGATAAATCATTAGGAGAACATAAATAAAATGGTTATTGGTGTTGGTACGGATATTATTGAGATAAACAGAATTGAAAAAGCCATTCATAAAACTAAAAGCTTTTTGGATAAGGTATATACAGAACGTGAGCAAGAGTATTATATTATAAATCATAAAAATATTGAGACTTTAGCTGGTTTTTTTGCAGCTAAAGAGGCAATAAGTAAAGCATTAGGAACGGGTTTTAGAAGTTTTAATATGAAAGATATTGAGATTGTACCAAACCATCTAGGTAAACCTGAAGTTTATATTTACAACAATGCTAAAAAGCTTGCAGACGACCTAGGTATTAGTAAAGTTCATATTAGCATTTCTCATTGCAAAACTTATGCTACTGCATTTGCTATTGCCGAAGGAGGCACGCAGAATGGAATTATTAACACCTAGTCAAATGCAAAAAGTTGACCAAATTGCAATACAAAATTACTTGATTCCTAGCATGCTCCTAATGGAGCATGCTGCTTATCAAGTTTTTTTGTATTTAAAAAAATGGGACAATCCGGAGAACATTATCATTGTATGTGGACCGGGTAATAACGGTGGAGATGGGTTAGCCATTGCTAGACAACTTATAATGTGGAGTAGTTTTAAAGTGACAGTGATTATGACAGCTCCTTATACAACACTGACAGATGATGGAAAGTGTTACTATAAAATTTGTAAGAAGATGGGCATAGACTTAATACAACTTATAGAAGATAATAAGAAAGAAGTATTAGAAAAAATAAAAACAAGTAAAATTATAGTAGATGCTTTATTTGGAACTGGGCTTACAAGAAATATTGAAGGTTTATTTAAAGAGGTAGTAGAACATATTAATAGAGCAGAGGGAAAAGTTATTAGTGTTGATATTCCCTCAGGAATAGATGGTTTAACAGGTGAAATTAAGGGCATATGTGTTAAGGCTGACACTACAATTACCTTTATGAGACCTAAATTAGGATTGTATTTATATCCTGCTATCTTGTATACTGGAGAAGTAAAGGTGGAAAAAATTGGTATACCTGAAGAAATAGTCAAGTATATTGATGTTCGAAGTTTTTCTATTGAAAAAGAAGAAATGAAAGCTTTACTTCCTCAAAGGCCTATTAGAAGTAATAAAGGGCATTTTGGAAAGGTTCTAACAATTGGAGGGTCATTAGGAATGGCTGGGGCTATATCCTTAACCAGTATGGCAGCATATAAAGTGGGGTGTGGTACTGTTACAACAGTAGTACCCAAGTGTATAATTGAAATAATGCAGCAAAAGCTTACAGAAGTAATGGCCATAGGTTTACAAGATCAAGAAGGCCATTTTGTTAAAGAAGCTGTGATAGATTTAAAAAATATATTACCCCAATATCATATAGTTGCTATTGGACCGGGGATTGGAAGGAATAGTGAAATATTATCTTTACTTATAGCAGTACTTGAAAGCGATAAGCCATGTATTATTGATGCAGATGCGCTATATTTTATTCCAAAAGTTTTAGAGATGCTTAAGGTGCGTAAAGCGCCAACTATCGTTACACCACATCCAGGAGAAATGGCAAGACTTGTTGGAGCGAGCATAGAGGAAATTTTAGCAAGTCCTATTAAATATGCAGTAGACTTCGCAATAAAATTTAACACAATAACTGTGTTAAAATTAGAAAAAACGGTGATAGCTGATACAACTGGAGTCATATATATTAATAGATATGGTAATTCAGGATTAGCAAAAGGTGGTAGCGGAGATACATTAACAGGAATTATTACAGGACTTTTAGCACAGCATATGACACCAATTGACGCAGTAAAGCTAGGTGTATATCTGCAAACAAGAGCAGCAGATTTGGCAAAAGATGTTTTATCAGAATATAGTTTTATAGCAAGTGATGTTATTCACTTTTTAAGTAAAGTATTTTTAGAGTTGACTTAAGTTAATGTAGAGCATATAAGGGGGGGAGTATATGCGTGCCAAAGATGTAATGATTGAAAATGTTATTTTTATTAATAAAGAAGATAAATTGGATGAGATTATTAGCGTTTTAATGCAAAATCATGTAAGTGGTGTGCCTGTTATTGATAAAGACAACCATTTAGTTGGAATGGTAACAGAAAAAGATTTAGTAACCAAAGAAAAAGGATTAAATATTTCATCATATATGGAGTTTATGGCGAGTATATTATTTATAGATGGGAAACTGCTTAGAAATGTCAATAAGAAAAAGATTGAGACGTTAACAGCAGAAGATGTAATGTCTACACCTGTGTATGCCGTACACTTAGAGGCTACAATAGAAGAAATTGTTTCATTGATGATGAATAGACACATTAACCGCATTCCGGTAATTGATAAGGAGAATAAGCTAGTAGGAATAATTGGTAGAAGTGATTTGCTTCCCATACTTATGAAATAGTAGGGGGATTTGTAATGCAAATAAAAAAGCTTATTTTAGTGAGTTGTTGGCTAATTATAACATTCATTTTTTATGGTTGTAGTACGAAACAAAGTACATTACAAGATACAACTGATTTCTTTAGGGACTTAAAACAATATGAAGCAGTTGTGACAGTAACTTTTCTTAAAGATAAGCAACCTAATGAAGTAAAAATGAAACAAATAGCAAAAATGAATGGCGCCTATGAAATGATTATTTTGGAGCCAGAGCATTTAAAGGATGTAAAGTTTATGTGTGATGGGCAGAAGGTTAGTGAATACTATGCAAGTATAGATAAAACTGTGGAGCAAAAAATGAATAGCGCGCAGAATGAAATACTACTGACAAGTTTTGTGAAGAGATATTTAACTAATGACAATATAAAAAAACAAGAAGTTCAACAAGGCGGGAAAAAAATGATTACATATGAAATGCCTATTGAAGGGAATTTCAAATATTTATCAAAAGAAAAGATATGGTTGGAGGAGAAAAAACTAACGCCTGTACAAATGGTTCTATACGATAACGAAGGTAATATAACAATTGAAGTTATATATAACGAATTTAAATACAATTTTTAGGACGAATGAGAAAAGTATCATTTTCTCGGGAGGTTAAAATGGAAGCTCTTAGACCACGTGTAGTCGCAGAAGTTAATTTGGATGCAATTAAACATAATTATAAGCAAATAAGAAATCATGTTCCTCATGAAGTTGAGATTATGGCAATCGTTAAAGCAGATGCCTATGGCCATGGGGCTGTAGAGGTTTCAAAATTATTGCAAGAAGAAGGCGTTAATCGCTTTGCAGTAGCTATTGCAAAAGAAGGCGAAGAACTTCGTAGTCAAGGGATTACGTCACCAATTTTAATATTGGGATATACACCACGTGCTGATATTAAAACACTTATTGAAAATAATTTAACACAAACTGTTTTTTCATATGAAATGGCTAAAACTTTGTCCGATGAAGCAGGCAAACTTGGAAAAACTATTAACATTCATATAAAAGTAGATACAGGAATGGGACGTATAGGATTTTTATCTTCCCCACAAAGCGTAGAAGAAGTAAAAATGATTTCACAATTGCCTCATTTAAATATGGAAGGTATTTTTACACATTTTTCTACGGCAGATGAAGAAGATATAGCTTATACTCGTAAACAGTGGCATATTTTTGAAGGCTTTTTACAAGAATTAAGGGGAGTAGGAATTGAACTTCCAGTTATTCATGCAGCCAATAGTGCTGCGATTATGTGTCATTCTTATACAGATTTAAATGTAGTAAGACCAGGAATTATTCTCTATGGTTATTATCCGTCAGAATATTTAAAAGGAAAGATGATTGATATTATTCCTGCAATGACGTTGAAAACCCAAGTAGTTCATATTAAAGAATTACCAGAGAGGCATTATATTGGTTACGGCAGAACATATTATACCCATCAAAAAACTAAAGTTGCAACCATTCCAGTAGGCTATGCAGATGGTTATTCAAGGAGATTAGGAAATGTAGGTAAAGTCTTAATTAGAGGTCAATATGCACCTATTATTGGGAATATTTGCATGGATCAATTTATGGTAGATGTTACTAATATAGATGATGTGACAGTAGAAGATGAAGTTGTTTTATTTGGAAAGCAAGGTGAAAATGAAATTTCAGTAGAAGAAATAGCAGCTCAGTTAGGGACGATTAATTATGAGATTATATGCATGATTGGTAAAAGAGTTCCGCGTATTTATGTAAAAACAAAATAAAAAAGTTTTTACTCCGAGAATCCTTTATAGAAAACCTTAAAAATTTGAAAAAACATCGTATAAAAAAAAGAAGATCAGGCAACAATGACATTAGCTAGTTACGAATGGATCACGATGTTGAGTAGGGAGTGATTTGCTTTATGGCGAAAACAAGAAGTGATTCAGAAGTAACTAAAGATAAAGTCAAACAAACTACTAAAATTGATAAAAATTTTAGTAGTATGAAAAAAGGTTATAAGGAAATGGCAGCGATTAACTTGGCCCTTTCAAATCTCTATTTTGAGGTGGAAAGTGAGGCGCAGTTTTATTATGATCGCATAGCGGAGTGTGAGTAATGTGCAAGTAAAACGTGGAGATATTTTTTATGCGGACTTAAGTCCAGTTATAGGTTCAGAACAGGGTGGTATTCGCCCAGTACTAGTAGTTCAAAATGATGTTGGCAACAAGTTTAGCCCTACGGTAATCTGTGCAGCAATTACTTCTAAGATTAATAAGGCGAAGTTACCTACACATGTAGAAATTGATGCAGCAGAATATGAACTTGTTAAAAATTCTGTTATCCTCTTAGAGCAAATTAGGACAATTGACAAAAGAAGACTAAAGGAAAAAATCTGTCACTTGGATGATAGTCTTATGGCGCAGGTAGATAAAGGAATAAAAATCAGTTTTGCACTAAATACATAGTACATGTATAATGGGAGACTTTTTATAAGTCTCCTTTTTGTGTGATGTTATTGAAGAGTTTATAAAAGAGTTCACAATTTTAAGGCTGTATGTTAAAATGAATTAGTTTATTAATTAGGTATTAAAGTTTTATAAAAAGGTAAAAATCAAAAGAATAGAATTAAGTTTTTAATAGATTTTTGCATAACTCTTCATGATATTTATATGATTAGAGTATATACTAAAAATATAGGGATGTAATGCAGTTGTACTGTGTCTCTATTCTGTTTTTGTGAACTTCTTATAAGCTAAATGAGAGGCATAATGTAAACAAAAATAATTTTTCTTAAAAGAAAAAATCAATGGGAGGTAAGAAGTTATGACAGATGTATTTAGTAAATTAGGGGAAAGTTTAAAAAGTACCATTAAAGAGGCAACACAGCAAACTCAAAAATCTGTAGATAAAGTAACTTGTAGAACAGACTTATTAAATAAAAGAAGTGAATTAAAAAGACTTTATGAAGCTCTTGGAGAGGTACAATACAAGGCTTATATTGAGAATGAAGATAATGTAGAGCGTAATGTACTTTATTCTAAGATTACAACATTAAAATCAGAAATTCAGAATTTAGAAGAAAAACTTGAGAAAATTGTTAATACACAAAAAAGTAGTTTTGATAGTTATAAAAGAAAAGTTAAAACTGCATGGGAAGAAGAAAAAGAAATTAAAGTTGATGATTTAAATACAGATGATGGTATTGAGATTTTAAAGGTATGCCCTGTGTGTAACACAGGTAATCATGAGCATGCAGCTTATTGTATAAAGTGTGGCAATAAATTTGAATAATATCAAGTTTTCTTTGCAACATGAGCACCTAAGATGAAGGAGTTGAGATGACATGGAAATTAAATTTACACCACAAGCCCAAATGTCTATAGAATATGCTGAACATATTATGACAGAGTTTAGACATGGTTACTTGGGGACAGAACATCTTCTTGTAGGCCTCATTCATACACCTAATTCAGTAGCACAAAATGCACTTGAGGCATGTGGCATTACTGAAGAGGATCTTTTAGATAAAATTAAAGATATTATTGGTATGGGGGGGAGTGCCTTAGCTATTACTAAGGACTTCACTCCTCGTGTAAAAAGAATATTTGAAATGAGTGGGCAATTAGCAAGACAAATAAATAGTGATAGTATTGGCACAGAATTCCTTTTAATTGCTATTTTAAAAGAAAAAAATTGTATAGCAGTTAAACTTTTAGAAAGTTTAGGTATCAATACAAATAAGTTATTATCGGCTTTAACAGAAATACTTACTGGAAATAGTAAACAAACAGATGCAAGTTTTAGTCGAGTAAGACAAGGGAACACGGCTGTAAAATCAACAACACCAACTTTAGATAAGTATAGTAGAGATTTAACAATGTTTGCTAGAGAAGGGAAGTTTGATCCTATTGTAGGTCGTGAAAAAGAAATTGAACGTGTTATTCAAATCTTATCTAGACGTACAAAAAATAATCCGTGTCTTGTGGGTGAACCTGGTGTAGGTAAAACTGCTGTAGTAGAGGGGTTAGCTCAAAAGATTGCTTTAGAAGCTATTCCAGACTTATTAAAAGGAAAGCGCGTTGTATCATTAGATTTATCATCTATGATTTCAGGTACAAAGTATCGTGGTGAGTTTGAAGAACGTATTAATAAAGTTATTGAAGAAGTGCGCCTAGCGGGAGATGTTATTTTATTTATTGATGAATTGCATACAATTATTGGAGCTGGAGCAGCAGAAGGTGCAATGGATGCCTCTAATATTTTAAAGCCGTCTCTTGCACGTGGTGAAATTCAATTAGTAGGTGCTACTACATTAGATGAATATCATAAACATATTGAGAAAGATGCTGCTTTAGAAAGACGTTTCCAACCAGTACAAGTAGATGAACCTTCAGAAGAAGAGACATTAGAAATTCTTAGAGGTATTAAAGATAAATATGAGATGCACCATCAAGTACAGATTACAGAAGAAGCGATTGTAGCGGCTGTAAAGTTATCTACACGATATATAGCAGACCGTTATTTACCAGATAAAGCAATTGATCTTCTAGATGAAGCTTCATCTAAAGTAAGATTGAGGGCCTTTACTTCTCCTGCTAATATTAAGGATTTAGAAGATGAGTTATTAAGACTAGGTCAGGAAAAAGAAGAAGCTATTATCAATGAAGAATATGATAAGGCAAGTCAAATTAAACAAAAAGAAAATGACGTTAAAGAAAAGATTGCAAATGCTAAAGTAGAATGGGATGCAAAACATACAAAATCTAACCAAATAGTAGGTGAAGAAGAGGTTGCGGATGTTGTAAGTAGTTGGACGGGAATTCCGGTGAAGAGATTAGCCGAAGAAGAAACAGAACGTCTAAGAAACATGGAAGTTACTCTACATGAGCGTGTAGTGGGTCAAGAGGAAGCGATTAGTGCTGTAGCAAAGGCTGTGCGTCGTGGAAGAGTGGGATTAAAAGATCCTAATAGACCAATTGGCTCATTTATGTTTTTAGGTCCTACAGGAGTGGGGAAAACAGAGCTTACGAAGGCTTTAGCAGAAGCAATCTTTGGTGATGAAAATGCGATGATTCGCGTTGATATGTCTGAATATATGGAGAAACATACAGTATCTAAGATGATTGGTTCACCACCAGGATATGTTGGTTATGATGAGGGTGGTCAACTTACAGAAAAAGTACGTCGTAAACCATATTGTGTTGTTTTATTTGATGAAATTGAAAAAGCACATGGTGATGTATTTAATATTTTGTTACAGATTTTAGATGATGGTCATATAACAGATTCTAAAGGTAGAAGGGTTGACTTTAAAAATACAATTATTATCATGACTTCTAATATAGGTGCCAGAAATATTATTGCGCCTAAGAAACTTGGATTTGCTTCTTCAGAAGATGCGAATAAGTCTTATGAGGATATGAAGAAAAATGTAATGGAAGAAGTAAAACGTACATTTAAACCAGAGTTTTTAAATCGTATAGATGAAACAATTGTATTCCATCCGTTAACAAGTGAACAAATTAGAGAAATTGCTAACATTATGATTAAACGTTTAATAGAGCGTATTAGTAAAAATGTGGGTATTCAGATTACATTAACTGATGAAAGTTTAGATTTCTTAGGTAAAAAAGGATACAATGAAGCATATGGTGCAAGACCGTTAAGAAGAACGATTCAGACCTATATCGAAGATAAGCTTTCTGATGAGATTTTATCTGGAAGAATAAAAGAAGGCGATTGTATTCAAGTAGATGTAGATGGTGAAGTATGCATATTTAATAAAAAAGCAGAAATTAAATAAATAAAAGCGAAATATTATTAAATATTCATATACTTTTTACAATCCTTCATGTATAATAAACTCATAATATTTTTTAGACAAATATAGAAGAGTAAACATTGGAGGATTTAGCAATGGCTGTTGTTAAAGAAATAATACGTGTTGAAGAAAATGGCACACTTAGTTTTGGAAACTACGAGTTAAAAGAAAAAACTAAGGTATTAGACTTTGAAGCAGAAGGTAGGCTGTATAAAGCAAAAACTTTCTATGAAGTGACTAAATTAAAAAGAGACGGTGCACTTGTTTATGAGTCATTACCAGGAACAGCTGTTCATAATTTTAAAGTCACAGATAATGGAGTAAGTTTTGAAGTAGAAGGAGAAGGAAGTTCTCAAATTACATTAGAACTTGAACCAGATACAGAGTATAAATTATTAATAGATGATATTATTATTAGTAATATCAAATCAACAGTCTCAGGTAAAATTAATTTTTCTGTAGATTGTAATAAAGCATTACAACAAGTACAGTTAAAAAGAATGAAATAGTATTAAAAATAAAAGCGCTTCTAGGGGGACCTAGGGGTGCTTTTTCTGGTAATATAATTAAAAGCGTTATAGGTAAGAGAGGAAAAATAATGGCAAAAGCTAAGCAAATTTATGTATGTACAAGTTGTGGACAGGTTTATTCAAAGTGGCAGGGGAGATGTGATGGGTGTAAAGAATGGAATACAATAGAAGAGCAGGTAGTAGACCAAACTAAGAAGAATAATGGACGTGTAGTAAAAACTAATGTTATATCCAAAAGATTAGTAGATGTAACAGGGAGTTCGTCTGAAAGAATTATAACAGGGATAGGGGAATTTAATCGTGTAATGGGTGGTGGAATAGTAAAAGATTCATTAACCATTATCACAGCAAGACCTGGCGCAGGGAAATCTACGCTTCTTTTACAGGTGGCACAAGATGTAGCAAAGCAGGGATTAAATGTATTGTATGCCTCAGGAGAGGAAAGTGAAAGTCAGATTAAAAATAGGGCAGAGCGAATATTGGATGAAATTCCACAAAATATATGGATTCATTCAGATGTAAGTCTTAATAATGTGCTTGCAGCGGTAGAGGAAGTAGAAGCAGATTTAATTATAGTAGATAGTATCCAAACCTTTATTATGGAAGAGTATAGTTCTAGACCGGGAAGCCCAGTACAGACTATGGAATGTGCCAATGCTCTTTTACAAATTGCTAAAAATGGAAGTAAACCAAGAGCAGTTATTATTGTAGGACAAATGACAAAGGATGATGAAATAGCGGGTGTAAGGGCTTTAGAACACTTAGTAGATGCTGTTTTAATGATAGAAGGAGAGAGTAGTGAAGAATTAAGAAGTGTTACTGCAACTAAGAATCGTTTTGGTTCTACAGGGGAATCATCTTTCTTTGCTATGACAGAAAAAGGGATGCAACCTATTGAAAATCCTTCTGAGTATTTTATGACACAAAGGGAAGAGAATACTTCTGTTTCAGGTTCAGCTTTAACTGTTATAAGAGAGGGTTCTAGACCTATTATTGTTGAAATAGAAAGTTTAGTAAGTACTTCTTATACGCCATATCCGTCTAGAATTAGTGAAAATGTAAGAAGAGAGCAGCTTAATACATTGATTTCAGTGCTAGAGCAGAGAGGGAAAGTGCAATTATTTGATAAGAATGTTGTTGTAAAAAGTACAGGTGGTATTAAATTAAAGGAACAAGCGGTTAATCTTGCAATGGCAATGAGTGTAGTTTCTTCAGAACGAGGTAAAGGGATACCAAGTGATACAATTTTTATTGCGGATATAGGATTAACAGGTGAGTTACAGCGTGTACCAACGCTTGAAATAAGATTAAAAGAAGCAGATCGTATGGGGTATAAGAAAGCGTATGTAGCAAGAAAATCGTTACAACGTGAAATGAATTTTAAAAACTTAAAAATTATAGAGAAGAATACATTAAGTGAAGTGATATGGAGTGTATTTGAAGAGCGAAAAGATTTACCGTTTTAATATTTATATTGCGTTATAAAAATGATTTTTAGTGTAAATTAAAAGAGAGTGCTTAGAAAACTATAAAATAGTTTCTAGGCACTCTTTTTTATTTATTTATTCGATTACGATTGCATCTACTGGACAACAATCTCTTGCTTCTTCAGCATCAGCAAGTACATCATCAGCGATATCAGCAGTAATTGCTTCAGAAATTCCTTCGTCATTCATGCTAAATACTGAATCGCACATAGATACGCACATTGCACATCCAATGCAAAGTGACTCGTCAACTTGAGCTCTCATTTTGTATCCTCCAATAAGTTATTGTTATTATTAGTATTATTGATCTAGGGTTAAGCAAAAGCTATAATCCCATAGATAATATAGTTATTAAATTAACCACTTCCATATTATAACAGAAGGGAAGGGGGAAAGGAAGTGGTTATTAAGTAGTGAAAATTTACATAAATGACAAAATAGTTTTGAAAAAGAATTAAAAATGCAAGATTGAATAGTTTATATTGCGGATTTTAGTAAATGTCAGAAAAATATCCCTCAAATGAGAGTAGCATAAAATGGAAATTCCTTATAAAATCAAGCATTTTTAATGAATGAAAAAAAGTGGAAATATAACAAAATAAAATTTTGGAAAGATATACTTGCAAAATAGATAGGTAATTGATATAATGAGAACATCAAAAAAAGTTAACATAAAGACGACAACATAAAACTAGAGAAGGGGGACAAGATGAAAGTGAATAAAAAACAAAAAGTTAAAAAACAATCATTTATTGAAAAAATTGGTCATAAGATACCAGACCCAACTATTATCTTTATGATTCTATTTGCATTAACAATGGTTATAAGTTTCTTTTTAGGTGGTACAGAGTTTACAACTCTTGGTCAAGACGGAGGAACAGTTACTTATCAAATTAAAAATATGTTTGAACCGGAGAATATGAGATGGATTATTGATAATGCACTTCTTACAAACTGGTTATCATATGGTGGCGGAGTACTTGGTGTTATTCTTATTGTAATGTTAGGTGTAGGTTTATCAGAAGAATCAGGGTTACTTTCTGCACTTATTAAGAAAGTAGGGTTAAAAGTATCAGATAAATACTTACCATTCTTACTTGTGTTTTTAGGGATTATGAGTAGTATTGCATCGGATGCAGGATATGTTATCCTTATTCCATTAGCAGGTTTATTATATGCAGGTCTTAACAAAAACCCACTTATTGGTATGGCAGCAGCATTTGCTGGGGTATCAGCTGGATTTAGTGCAAACCTTATTCCAGCAACACCATCAGATATTATCTTAGGAACAAATGCACAAGCATTTGCAGCAGCGCAAGGCATTCCTTTTGTAACAGCGGCAGGAGCAGCAATTAAACCAGCTACAATGCACTATATCTTTATTGTAGTCTCAACGGTTGCCCTTACAATTGCTGGTGGGTTTATTACAATTAAATTTATTAAACCAAAACTTGAAAATGATAGTTATATCATTCCAGAAGATTTAAATTTAGAAGAGTTTACAATTAAACCAGAAGAAACTAAAGCACTTAAATGGGCTGGTCTTGGTTTAATCGTTGCTATTATCATTGTTGGTATACTTTACTTTGGGCCACTTGCACCGTATGAAGTATTAAATGAAGCAACTGGTGAAATGAAAACAGTTTCTCCATTAGTAGACAATATTATTTTAGTGATTACTTTCTTATTCTTAATGCCAGGTTTATTCTATGGATTTAAAGTAGGGAAATTTAAAAATTCATCAGATGTAGTAAGTGCTATGTCAAAAGCGATGGGTTCTATGGGATCAATCATTGTATTATCATTCTTCTCATATAACTTCTTATCACTTTTAAGTTATTCACAATTAGGAACTTATTTAACATACCTAGGGGCTGAAGGACTTCAAAGCTTAGGACTTGGAGAGTATCCAATTTTACTTCTTATTGGATTTATCATTACAACAGCGGTTATTAACTTATTTGTTGGTGGTATGACATCAAAATGGTTACTTCTTGGACCAATTTTTATTCCGATGTTATATAATGTAAATAGCTCGATGACTCCAGATTTAGTTGCTGCTGCTTATCGTGTAGCGGATTCATCAACAAATATTATTACACCACTTATGTCATATGCTGGATTAATCTTAGTATATATGAGAAAATACAAGCCAAAATACTCTGTAGGAGATTTAATTGGACTTATGTTCCCATATTCAATGACATTCTTAATTATGTGGTCAGTCATTTTAATTCTATTCTTTGTATTTGGAATTCCATTAGGAATCTAACAGTATAAATTGAAGAATTTAGATAAAAATAAAGGGTATAAACTAAACGGTTTATACCCTTTATTTTAATTTGTATGGGTTTGGCCACGTTGATAAACTTCATGATTTTGAAAGTTAGAGTTTAAATCTAGCCAAAATTGTTCTTTAAATACAGGTGGGAAAATGGGAATATGCGAATTTTTTAGTTCTCTTTCTGAAATAAAGCGACATTCTTTAATATACTGAACATCTACTTCAGGGTCATGACCAACTTTTAAGTTTTCAATATCGTCGATAGTTGTTAAAAAAAACATACCAAGATGATGTGTATCAATGGAATAATCCACATATTCACTTATATAAATGAGTTTAAGTGGACGACATTTGACATTACATTCTTCTTCAACCTCACGAACAATAGTGTCGATTACACTTTCCTCAGGGTCCATTCCACCTCCGGGTAATGTCCACCATTCGAAGCCTGTAATAGGATTTTTTTGCCTGAGAACGAGTAATTCATTTGCTTCATTTAAAATAACAGCAGCTGCACGTGGTCTTAAGTTCATAAAGCCTCCTTATAAAATAAAGTGAAGATATGTTTTATATTAAATATAGTTATAGTATATCATGATGAAGGAATAATAAATAGAAAAAAGATAATGAGTCGTTTGATTAGCGAAGAGAAAACTTTCCTAAAAGTTCTGTACGATTTTTTTCATGAGTTAAGATATCAGATAAAGAAAGGTCAAAGGTATTAGCAATGGCACCTAAGTAAAATAAAATTCTACCCATTTCTTTCTCTAAGAGTTCTTCACAATTTGGACAAAGTTTACCGTCAATATGAGTTTTCATAAGGGCTTTTAAATCATCCATAGAGAGCTCTTCGATAGTGGGGTAAGGTTGCTTATGTGCGTTAATAGAAATACAGCCGCAAGTAGTAGCAGCCTTAGAAATGTTGCGACAAAGATGAGTACAAGCATCTTGAAGTTTAGTAGTTTGATCTAACACACTTTTATTACGAATCAAAATATCGTCAATAAAAGTTTGAAATGAGTCTAATTCGCTTGGCATAGTAATCTCCCTTCCGTTAGAAAATCTGTCATTATTATAACATAAATTAAATGGAGAACAAATGTTAAAGTAGATATTTAGGAGATACATAATAAAGATTAGGAGGTTGTTTTTCAAAAAATAGAATAAAGTATGCTATATCAAGCATTAAAATATGTACAAGTAGTAGAATATTTGTTATAATGAAAATGTTGTTCTAAGAAAAACATTTACACTTTATAAACACATGAAAAAGGGGTAAAATAATGAAACTGAGCTTTGATTATAAAGGCATTAAGGTAACTTATTACTTAACTTACAAGAAAGCTAAAGCCATTTCTATTAAGATTACAGAGGACGGGCGAGTTAATGTAATTGCGCCTATAGGAACATCTGTTTTTGCGATAATGGATAAAGTAAAAGGCAATGCGCCTTGGATTATTAGTGAAATATATAATATTCAAAATGCAGATAAGGGTGTAAATACACAATTGAATACACAAGAAGATTCTAATCAAAAAGTAGAGCTGTTAGAACAATATATGTATTCAGGGAAAAATTATAAACTCGAAATTGTATCAAATCCTGAGGCAGAAGACATTAAGGTAAAAATGGTTAGAGGAAAATTTGTAGTTGAGACTGCTACAGATTCATCGGAAGAAATTAGAAATGCTATTGTAGAGTGGTACAAGCAAAAAGTTAAGGCAAAAATTAAGGAACGTTTCAAAGTGTACGGCGATTTATTTGAAACAATTCCAAGTGAATTAGAGCTAACAGATGATAATAGCATTCTTTTTAGAGTAGATTCTAAACAAATAACAGCTAATGCAAAACTTGCAATTCTTCCTGGAGATGTTATTGATTATGTATTAGTAAGTTGCTTATGTCATATTAACTGTACAGATGAAGTAAGTGAGCAAAGAAAATTAGAAGAGGTTCTTCCAAATTATCAAAAGAGCAAAGAGTGGCTTGAAGAGAATAAAAGTCAGTTAACCTTATAAGATGTGCTGATTATATAGTTAGTAAGGAAATGATCTTTACTAGGTCAGCACAGATGGGTTGGCACTTTTTAGTGTCAATAGAATAAATCATAGTGGGTTAGGTAAGAGAAAAGACTACTAGAAGTAGTCTCTTTTTTTGTAAAATAGTGTTGACATGAGTCAAAAATGGTGATATACTGACAAAGTACTTGAGAGAGAAAATCTCTACAAGAAATATATTCCTCGATAGCTCAGCGGCAGAGCATCCGGCTGTTAACCGGAGGGTCGTAGGTTCGAACCCTACTCGGGGAGTTTTAGTTTTGCTTAATACATAGTGAGCTAGTAAAAAAATATAGGGGCATAGTTCAGTTGGTAGAACGTCGGTCTCCAAAACCGAATGTCGTGGGTTCGAGTCCTGCTGCCCCTGTTATATATCTAATATATATAATATGAATATGGCGGAATAGCTCAGTTGGCTAGAGCACACGGTTCATACCCGTGGTGTCATGGGTTCAAATCCCTTTTCCGCTACTAATTAAAAAACACCCTAATAATATTAGGGTGTTTTTTAATTATCAAATTAGATTTAAATAATTATACTAGAAGATTATTTGAGTCTTATTATGGTAGATATCAATGTAGATTGTCAGGTGAAGATATGTTATGGAGTAGTAATCTGGATTATTTTAATTGTTTTATGCTCCATATCTACTATAAAATGCTACATTTATAAAAAATATGGATAAAAAAGTTAAATATAAGTGTTGACATATGTTATCTACTTTGATATACTAACGAAGTACTTGAGAGAGGGAAAGCCTCTACAAGAAATATATTCCTCGATAGCTCAGCGGCAGAGCATCCGGCTGTTAACCGGAGGGTCGTAGGTTCGAACCCTACTCGGGGAGTTTTAGTTTACTTAATACATAGTGAGCTAGTAAAAAGAATATAGGGGCATAGTTCAGTTGGTAGAACGTCGGTCTCCAAAACCGAATGTCGTGGGTTCGAGTCCTGCTGCCCCTGTTATATATATGAAATATATATTATGGCCCAGTGGTACAGTTGGTTAGCACGCCGCCCTGT
>JAFOHG010000016.1 GCA_017421915.1 Cellulosilyticum sp.
CATGGGAAAACATGGAACCAGCAAATGGCAGAAGAATTTTCTAAAGAGGATAATATTATTATTTTATGTGGTCATTATGAAGGAATTGATCAACGTGTTATAGATGAAATTGTAACAGACGAAGTATCTATAGGAGATGTGGTATTAACTGGAGGAGAACTACCTGCACTTATGATTGCAGATAGTATTATGCGTTTAATTCCCGGGGTATTAGGTAAACAAGCTTCTTTTGAGGAAGAATCATTTTCTGATGGGCTATTAGAATACTATCATTATACAAGACCAGCAGTATTTCATGGCAAAAGTGTACCAGATGTATTGCTTTCAGGAAATCATAAGAAAATTGAAGAGCATCGTAGACAGGAATCTATTATTAATACGTATAAAAAACGTCCTGATTTATTAGAAAAGGCAAATTTAACCGAAAAAGAAAGACGATTTATAGAAGAGTATGCAAAAAAAGATTGCAAAACTAAAGTAGACATGCTATAATTTTTTAGTGTTATTACGGATGGTCCGCTGTCAATTTAATTGTTAAGAACATCTATGAAAAAAGGAGAAAATAAAATGAACCCAATTATTAGAGAAATCGAAAACGCACAACTTAAAGCTGAAATCCCTGCATTCAACGTAGGTGATACAGTAAAAGTATATGCAAAAATTAAAGAAGGTAACAGAGAACGTGTTCAAATGTTCGAAGGTATCGTTCTTAAAAGACAACATGGTGGAGTTCGTGAAACATTCACAGTAAGAAGAATTTCTTACGGTGTAGGTGTTGAAAAAACTTGGGCACTTCACTCACCAAACATTGAAAAAATTGAAGTTGTACGTTTAGGTAAAGTTAGAAGAGCTAAACTTAACTACTTACGTGACCGTGTAGGTAAAAACGCTAAAGTTAAAGAATTAATTAAATAATAAAAAAAGGACTTTTAGAGTCCTTTTTTTATTATTTATAAGTGTAAAAATTTAGACTTATTATTAAATTGACGATATATATAATAGATTTGGAAGGAAATAAAGTAGATGGATAAACAAATTAATCAAGGTAAAATTATTCAATGGTATCCAGGTCATATGACAAAAACTAAACGTTTAATAGAAGAAAATATTAAGTTAGTAGATATTGTTATTGAACTTTTGGATGCGCGTGCGCCTTATAGCACTAAAAATCCTGATATTGATAAATTAGCTCAAAATAAAATGCGTATTGTCATTTTAAATAAAGCGGATTTAGCAGATGAAAAGGTTACAAAAGAATGGATTAATTGGTATAGTAGTCATAATGTAAAGGTTGTACCAATTATTGCGACAAATGGTAAAGGAATTAAAGAAGTTGTACAAATTGCAGAGGATCTTTTAAGAGAAAAAATTGAAAGAGATAAAGCAAGAGGCCGTATTTACAGACCTATTCGTGCTATGATTGTAGGTATTCCTAATGTAGGGAAATCAACATTTATTAATTCTCTTGTAGGTAAAGGTACTGCTAAAACAGGAGATAAACCTGGGGTAACCCGTGGTAAACAATGGGTTAAAATTAGAAAAGGGTTTGAGTTATTAGATATGCCAGGAATTTTATGGCCAAAATTTGAAGATCAAACAGTAGCCAAACATTTAGCGTATATCGGTTCAATTAATGATAATATTTTAGATAATCGTGACATTGCAATAAGTCTATTAGAACAAGGACTTAAGGAATTTAAAGGGGCGTTAGAAACACGCTATAAACTTGAACTTCCTGATGATGGCTATGAAGCATTTAAAGCAATTGGTATGAAAAGAGGACTTATTGCTGCAGGTGGACAGTTAGATGAACTGCGTACAGCTCAAATTATTATTGATGAATTTAGAGCTGGTAAATGGGGGAAAATTAGTATTGAATTCCCGAAAAGAGGATAATATTTTAGCAGGGGGAATAAAAGATGCACTATAGTAGAGTTAAAGTGGTACTAGTAGAGATAAAAGAAATGATTATTGTCATCTTTCTAGTGGTATTTATGATGACTTTTGTAATTAGCCAAAATGCTATTCCAAGTGGCTCTATGATTCCAACACTTAATATAAAGGATAGACTTATTGTATCTATGTTACCTTACTACTATCGTTCCCCTCAAAGAGGAGAAATGGTTGTTTTTAATGGCCCAGATGGAGAAAAGTGGATTAAAAGGGTGATTGGTTTACCCGGTGAAACTGTGGACATTAAAGAGGGGAATATTTATATTAATGGAGAACCTTTAGATGAGTCATCTTATCTTCCAGAAGAAGGCGTTTCAGATCCGAATCCTATTTTGACACCAGCCATGACTTATCCTTATGTTATTCCAGAGGGATGTTATTTCTTATTAGGAGACAATAGATTAGAAAGTTATGATTGTAGATATATTGGTGTTATTCCAGAGGAAGAGATTACAGGTAAAGCTATTTATAGAATTTATCCATTTAAAGATATGGGAAGTTTAAGTTCTTAAATTTTACATGTAAGATGAATTTAAGTTAAAAAGAAAGAAGTGAGAAGATGTTAAAAACACTAAATGGTATAAAAACAGGTTTAGAGTTTATTAAAGAATTAGTACTGATTGTACTAGTGGCTCTATTATTTACTGTTTTTATTGTAAGTCACAATAAAATACCAACTTCTTCTATGGTTAGTACAATTAATGAAGGTGATCACGTTTTAACAACTATGATTCCTTATTATTATAGGGATCCAGAGTATGGAGAGATTGTAGTCTTTAAACATGGTGATGAAAGTTGGGTAAAACGTGTTATTGGAAAACCAGGGGATGAAATAGATATTATAAATGGTATCGTTTATCGAAATGGAGAGATGTTAGATGAATCTGCTTACTTAGCAGAAAATACAACATCAGAACCTTTTGGAATGGACCCTATTGATTTTCCATATATTGTTCCAGAAAATCATTATTTTTTAATGGGTGATAATCGTTTAGTAAGTCAAGATTGTCGTTATTTAGGTGCTATAGATAGAGCAGATATTTATGGAAAAGCATGGATTAAAATCTATCCATTTAATGAAATAGGCAAGTTGAAATAAAGAGAAAGTGAAATGTGGTTAATATGGATAAGACCCAAACAAATATTAAAGTAGTTATTGAAAAGATTAAAGAGCCCATACTTGCATTTCTAGCAGCACTACTTATTTCATGTTTTATTATTAGTCATACACAAGTTCCTACGGAATCCATGACACCAACTATTGCTCCGGGAAATCACTTGATTGTAAATCGCTTACCTTATTATTATCGAGATCCATTACGTGGAGAAGTAATTGTATTTAATCAAGGAAAGAATCATTTGATTAAAAGAGTTATTGCTGGGCCTGGAGATACGATTAATATTGTGGATGGCACAGTATATTTAAACGGAAGTATTTTAGATGAGACAGGCTATTTGGATGAGGAAAATGTTACGTTTCCTTTTTCAAAGTCTCCAGTTCATTTTCCTTATACAGTGCCAGAGGGCTATTATTTTGTGTTAGGTGATAATCGAAGAAATAGTAGTGATAGTCGTGTGTTTGGACCAGTTGCAAGAACAGATATCATTGCTAAAGCAGGCTATAGAATTTTTCCACTTCAATCAATGGGAAGTATTAATTAAAAGGTGATATATAAATGAATATTAAAGAAATAGAAAGTGTTTTAAAGAATACACCAATAGAAGATTTGTTAAATACAATAACTCAATATGAAAGTGATGAGCGAGCAGGTGTGCAAAAGTTAATCCTTCAATATCAAAAGAAGTATAAGCAACACGAAGCGATTGTCAGTGAATGGAAAATGCGTATGGCATTTGATGAAGTATTTGAAGAACATGAGGTATTAATAGGTGTTGATGAAGTGGGAAGAGGCCCTTTAGCAGGACCAGTGGTTGCAGCAGCAGTTATTTTGCCTGCTCATGCTAAATTATTAGGATTAAAAGATTCTAAAAAACTAACTTATGCTAAAAAAGAAGAGTTATATACTCAAATTCAAGAACAAGCATTAGCTATTGGGATAGGCATTATTGATGCTGAGCGTATTGACGAAATTAATATACTACAAGCAACCTTTGAAGCAATGAGACAAGCACTTAGCCAAATTCAAAAGAGCTATGCCTGTATTTTAGTAGATGGTAATAAAGAAATTCCACAAATAGGGTGTAAGCAAGAAGCAATTATTGGTGGAGATAATAAAAGTGCAAGTATTGCAGCGGCAAGTGTAATTGCAAAGGTAACTAGAGATCGAATGATGGAAGAGTATGCTAAGATGTATCCAGAATATGATTGGGAAAGTAATAAAGGGTATGGTAGCCAGAAACATTATGAAGCGATTGCAAAATATGGAATAACACCGTTACATCGCAAATCATTTTTAAAAAATGAGGGGATAAAGTGATTGATGAATTAAATCATTTAAATAGAAATCAAGTATTAAATGAGCTGTCACAAAGAGTGATTACATCAGGGAATGAGGCTTCAAGTAAAGAAGTTATGCTAGCTTTATCAAAAATTCAACTTGGGGATATGATAAGTGGAAAATTAATTCTTGAAGATAATCAAACAATGCTAAAATTAGAAAATGGGCTAAAGTTATTAGCACATTTATCTAATGGAAAATTATCAGATCAGTTGTTAGATTTTTTAGTAGTAGGTAAGAAAGGACAACACTTAGAATTAGAGCAGGTACAGGTAGGTTCTACTCATAACCATCAAGTATTACATGAAGTAGTTATGAAAGAGTTACAGCTTCCTAATACAGATGAAATGAAACAAATGGTAGGACAGTGGATGGGACAAGAGCTTTCGCTTATTAAAAACCAAATGCTTCAATTATATCATTTAAGCAAAAATTATAATATTCCGACAGAAGCTCTAACTCAATTAAAGGCACAAGATATACCATTAGTTGAGCAAGAAATGAAATTAATGCATCAGTTTAAGGCGGAAGGCATACAACTTATCGATCAAATAATCCAAAAAAGCTTTGAAGGATTAGGACATAAAGAAGCTATTAAACTCAATATAGGTTTTATGGAGAAATTTGAACCTAATTTATTAGAAAAAGCATTAGATAGTTTTCAAGATTCTATGATAAAAGTAGGAAATTTAAAACAAGAAGATGTGGCTAAGCTAGATTTAATAAAAACACTTTTAAAATCAAATTCAAATCAAATAAGTGAGCATACAATTATTCAAAATGGGAAGGCAATAGAGCAGGTTTTACAATCTGTTTCAAAAGAGGCTTTAAAGGAACTATCCAATCATTTAATACATAAGTATTTAATGATTCATCATAAAGAAGTATTAGACGATCCCCAAGAAATATATAAAGTGCATGAAGAAGCTAAGCGGATTAGAGATGTGATAAAAAATGTAGAACAACATATAAATCAAGAAAACATTAAAGAACCTTTACAAACATTAGAGCAAATGGCAAATGCATTAGAAAAGTATAATTCACAAGGGCAATACTATTGCTTTCCATTACAAATTAAAGAACACCAAACCTCAGGAGAATTGTATTTTTTTAAACCTAAGAAACAAAAGAAAAGTGGACAAAATGGACAAGGGATGTATATTGTATTAGCATTAGACATGCCTAGTTTAAAACATATAGAAGTTCATTTAGAAGAAAAAAAAGAACAATTAGAGCTTAAAATAAAAGTTGCCAATACGCAGATTTTAAAGCAAATAGAAGCACATAAAGAAAAGTTAAATGTTTTGATGGATGAAACCATGATGCCAATAGGCGATATAAAAATAGAAGTGATCAAAGAAAGTATAGTAAAAAAAGTACCTCAAAGTAAAGAGACTCTAAGTCGTATGGACTTTAGAATTTAGGAGGTAAAAATGTCTCATAAAACACCAAAGCAAAAGATTAAAAAAGCAGTTGCTTTATCTTATACAGAAGATATGGTCGCACCAACTATTGTGGCTAGTGGAAGTGGAAAAGTTGCAGATAATATTTTAGAAGAAGCAAAAAAAAATAATATACCTGTTTATGAGGATTCCAAAGTGGCTACAATCTTAACAGAATTAGATTTAGGCAATACTATTCCGCCAGAGCTTTATGAAGCAGTAGCAAAAATTTTAATTTTTGTAGGTGATATGGATGACTTATATGCAAAAACAAAAGGATACCATAAATAAGAGACTAGTAGGAAGCTATTATGAAGAAATGGCAAAAGACTATCTTATTAAGCAGGGCTATGATATTTTATATAATAATTTTCGCTCTAGGTTTGGAGAAATTGACATTATAGCTCGTGATGATGCATATATTGTATTTATTGAAGTAAAATATAGAAGAACAAAAAGGTATGGTTATCCTAGGGAAGCTGTTACGTATCAGAAACAAAGACATATTTTACGTACAGCACAGTATTTTTTACTTACACAAATTGGTAAGGAAGTACCTTGTAGATTTGATGTAGTTGAAATTTTGGATAATCAAATCACACATATAAAGGCAGCTTTTTAGGAGGAGAAGTGATGACTAAACGAGTACCTTATAAGTTTGTGACAAAAGATGCACTAACTTATCTTACTTTTAATAAGTGGGAACAGGATGAAAAGATGATTCATGGATTTTCAACACGATATGGTGGCGTTAGCCAAGGTGATTTAGCAACTTTGAACTTAGGATTTAACCGTGGGGATGAAGAAGAAAATGTAGTTGAAAATTACAGACGTATAAGTAAGGCGTTAGGTGTACCCTTTAAAAGCCTAGTATTGTCAAAGCAAGTACATGAGACACAAATAGCTAGGGTCAATAAAGAAGATTGTGGAAATGGAATCCAAACTCCTAATAAGTGGGAGAGTATGGATGGTCTATATACAAATGAAAAGGGTGTAACACTTGTAACTCATTATGCAGATTGTGTACCCCTATTTTTTTATGCACCAGATTATGGTATGATAGGGATGGCACATGCTGGATGGAGAGGAACTGTAGAGGAAATAGGAAAGAAAATGGTGGAAATATGGTTTAACAAAGAGAATATTCCATTAGAAGCTATTCAAGTTGTTATAGGCCCATCTATTGGACCTTGCCATTTTGAAGTAGATGCTGATGTAGCCGATGTTTTTAATGCAAAATTTCCTAATGCTGCATTTATTCGTTACGAACATGAGAAGAATAAATATCGTATTGACCTATGGGAGTGTAATAAGCAAAGTTTGTTAGGAGCAGGTATTTTAGAAGAAAATATCACTATAACAGGTATATGCACATGTTGTTATGATCAAATCTTTTTCTCACACAGAAAGACTGGTGGTAAAAGAGGAACATTAGGTGCATTCATGTGTTTAAAGTAAATGGATTGCCTACTTGACATATAGTGAAAGAATGCTTAAATTAGAAACAGAGTGAATGAAACAGAGAATGATCCTGGTTATAGTAGAATATTATTTTACTATAATCAGGAATAATGACAAAAGGAGAAAAAAATGAGTAAACCAATCGTAGCAGTTATTGGACGACCAAATGTAGGGAAGTCCACATTATTTAATAGATTAACTAAGACAAAAACATCTATTGTTGATGATACACCAGGTGTAACAAGAGACCGTATTTATGGAGATGTAGAGTGGCTTAACCATAAGTTTACATTAATTGATACAGGTGGTATTGAACCAGATAGTACAGATATTATTTTAAGCCAAATGAGAAGACAAGCAGAAGCAGCTATTGAATCAGCAGATGTTATTCTTTTCTTAGTAGATGTTAAAACAGGAATGACAGATGCGGATACACACGTAGCCAATATGCTTCGTCGTGCACATAAGCCAGTTGTTTTAGTTGTTAACAAAGTAGATGATATGGTACATCAAATGATGGGTGTTTATGAATTCTACAATTTGGGATTAGGAGATCCAATTGCTATTTCTTCAGGACAAGCTTTAAATATGGGAGATATGTTAGATGCGGTAGTTAGCCATTTCCCACAAGATGCAGATAATGAGGAAGAGGATGATAAAATTCGAGTAGCCATCATCGGTAAGCCGAATGTAGGAAAATCATCACTTGTTAATAAAATTGTTGGTGAAGAGCGTGTTATTGTAAGTGATATTGCAGGAACAACACGTGATTCTGTTGATACAGAAGTAGAAATAGATGGACAAACTTATGTATTAATTGATACAGCAGGAATTAGAAGAAAAAGTAAAATCAAAGAGAACATTGAAAAGTACAGTATCATTCGTACTTTATCAGCAATTGACCGTGCAGATGTAGTACTTATTGTTATTGATGCTAAAGAAGGTATTACAGAACAAGATACAAAGATTGCTGGTATGGCACATGAAGCAGGTAAAGGATGTATTATTGTTGTTAATAAATGGGATGCCATTGAAAAAGATGATAAAACAATGAATCATTACTTAAAAGATATTACAAATACATTAGCTTATATGCAATATGCACCATGTATGTTTATCTCTGCTTTAACAGGACAACGTATTCCAAAATTATTTGACACAATTTTTGCAATTGCACAAAACCAGTCACAACGTATTAGTACAGGGGTATTAAATGATGTACTTTATGAGGCAATGGCCATGAATCAGCCACCAAGTGACAAAGGTAAACCACTTAAAATTTTCTATATGACACAAGTAAGCATTAAACCACCTACATTTGTCATCTTTGTAAATGATAAAGAGCTTATGCACTTTTCATACCAACGTTATATTGAAAACCAAATGAGAGAAGCGTTCGGCTTTAAAGGAACGCCAGTACGCTTTATTGTAAGACAAAAAGGGGCGAAAGAATAAAAATGTATAGAATAGGGGCATTACTTATTGGGTATCTTTTAGGCGGTGTACAATCAGCTATTTTAGTTGGAAGATTTAAAGGCATTGATATAAGAACACATGGTAGTGGTAATGCAGGAACAACAAATACCATTCGTGTCTTAGGAAAAAAGGCAGGTGCTTTAGTACTGGTGATAGATATTTTAAAAGCAGTACTAGCTATTGTTATAGCCAAACTTATATTTGGTGCAAGTCATAATGATGCTATGATTTTAATTGCACTTTATAGTGGTATTGGAGCTATTTTAGGACATAGTTATCCTTTGTTTTTTGGATTTAAGGGAGGAAAAGGAATTGCTACAACAGCAGGTACTTTAATAGGTATAGATATAAGACTTTTCTTAGTTGCAGCTATAGTCTTTTTGATTTGTTTTGGAATCACCCGTATTGTATCTATTAGCTCATTATTAATGACAGCTTCTTTACCTATTTTAATCAGTATAGCATATGCTGGAAAAGGTTCAGTTGGTATTGAAGCAATGGTATTGGCTTTTGCTATTACGGCATTTACTTTTTATAGACATAAAGCAAATATCAAAAGGCTTATGAATGGAACAGAGGCAAAATTAACCAGTAAAAAATAATGACTGGAGGAAAATAGATGAAAAAAATAGCAGTCATTGGAGCAGGAGGCTGGGGCTTAGCCCTCGGCCTCTTACTTCATGAAAAAAATAATAAAGTGATTTTTTGGTGTTATGATGAATATGAAAAAAATGACATTTTACAGCATAGAGAAAATAAGAGATGCTTACCTGGTATTAAGATTCCAATAGAGGTTCAATTTACTTGTGATATGAAAGAAGCACTTGATGAGGCAGACATAGCTATTTTAGCCGTTCCCTCTAAAGCAATTAGAAGTACTGCAAAGGCTATGAAAAAGATCATTTTAGAAAAGACTATTATTGTAAATGTATCTAAAGGAATTGAAGATGGTTCATTACTCTGCTTAGCAGATGTCATTAAGGAAGAGTTAAGTAATCCAGTAGTCGTTTTATCTGGACCAAGTCATGCAGAGGAGGTAGCAAGACATATTCCAACAGCCGTAACAGTAAGTAGTTTGCACATGAATAAGGCTTATGAAATTCAAGAGCTTTTTATGAATCAGTATTTTAGGGTTTACACAAATGATGATTTAATAGGTGTAGAGCTTGGTGGTGCATTAAAAAATGTTATTGCATTAGCTGCAGGTATTGTAGAGGGAATGGGATATGGTGATAATACAAAAGCTGCCTTAATTACAAGGGGTATTGCAGAAATAACACGTTTAGGTATTGCTATGGGTGGTAAACAAGCTACTTTTTCAGGGTTAACAGGAATTGGTGATTTAGTGGTTACTTGTACAAGTGGACATAGTCGTAATAGGCGAGCTGGTGAATTAGTAGGGCAAGGACTGACTATTGAGGAAGCCATGAAACAGGTTAATATGGTTGTAGAAGGTGTGCCAACTACTAAGGCTGCATATAACTTAATGAAAAAATATCAGGTAGAAATGCCCATTTTAAATGCAATCTATTGTGTGTTATTTGAAAAACAGCCTGTTAAAGAGACAATAGATGGTTTAATGATGCGTAACAAGAAAGATGAACAGGGCTTATAAGGTTAGAAAAAGGACGAATAAATTTGTTATAAGATAGGTATATATCCTCCATTTGTACAATATATTTAAATGTACCCATACAATTTAAATATAGGGAGGTAAGGGATATGGAATATTATGATATCTACAAAGATATTTCGGAAAGAACAAACGGGGATATATACATAGGTGTGGTGGGGCCTGTAAGAACGGGTAAATCTACCTTTATTAAACGCTTTATGGAGACACTTGTTCTTCCAAATATTAAGAATGAGCATTATAAAGAGAGAGCACAAGATGAGTTGCCACAAAGTGGTGATGGTAAAATGATTACAACAACGGAGCCTAAGTTTATTCCTAATGAAGCAGTTCCTATTACAATAGGTGGAGATTTTGAAGTTAAAGTGCGTATGATTGACTGTGTAGGGTATGTGGTACCAGAAGCAGAAGGTCATTTTCATAATAATGGACCTCGGATGGTAAAAACACCATGGTTTGATGAGGAAATTCCATTTGCACAAGCAGCAGAAGTAGGAACCAAAAAGGTTATTACAGATCATTCTACTATAGGGATAGTCATTACAACAGATGGAAGCTTTACAGAAATCTCTAGAGGAAGTTATTTAGAAGGGGAACAACGTGCAGTTAGTGAACTAAAACGTTTAGGAAAGCCGTTTATTGTAGTATATAATACAAAGAAACCATTTGATGCAGATGTTATAGAACAAACAAATCAGCTATCCAGAGAATATGATGTACCGGTTATTCCTATGGATGTTGCACAAATGAAAACAGAAGAGATTCATCAATTATTAGAAAAGATTCTTTATGAATTCCCACTTAATGAAATTCAATTCATGTTACCTAAATGGGTAGAAACTTTGGATAATGAACACTGGGTTAAGAAAGCTTGGATTGACTGTGTCAAAGAGCACATTACTGAGGTAGAAAATATACGCCAAGTTAAAGATGTTGTTACACATTTAAGAGAACTAGAATTTATCAAAAATGTTTATTTAGAAAAAATTCAATTGGGAGATGGAATCGTAAAAATTGATGTTAATACAGCAGATGACTTGTTCTATCAGATTCTTTCAGAAACAACTGGTATTGAAATTCATGGGGATCATGAACTTATGAGATTAATTAAAGACTTAGCACGTACAAAGAAAGAATACGATAAAGTAGCCTATGCAATGAATGAAGTAAAGGAAAAAGGGTATGGAGTTGTAAGTCCAATTTTTGATGAAATTACATTAGAAGAGCCTGAGATTATTAAACAAGGCAATCGTTTTGGTGTAAAACTTCGTGCTAGTGCCCCAAGTTATCATATTATTAGGGCGAATATTCAAACAGAAGTAGCACCAATTGTTGGTACAGAGAAACAAAGTGAAGATTTAATTAATAATATGCTAGGAGAATTTGAAACAGATCCAACACAAATTTGGGAATCTAATATTTTTGGTAAATCTTTGCATGAATTAGTGAATGAAGGTCTTCAAAATAAGCTTTATAGAATGCCGGAAGATGCACAGCAAAAGTTGCAGGAGACACTTCAAAAGATTATTAATGAAGGTAATGGTGGACTTATTTGTATCTTGTTATAAAAGCATATAACAAAAGTGGCTTTGCCACTTTTTTTTGAGCATATTCATTAAAGCTAAACTATAGAGAAAATTTATAAATAGAGTAAAGTGGTGACTTGTTAGGAAAGCGTTAGAGTTACTCATAGTACCTTTCTATACTACAAAAAGAAAATTAGACAATAGTTTTTTAGGTAAAGACACTTGCAAGATAAGCTATTACATTATATGATGATAGGGATGAGAGGATAGAATTGGAAGTGACTAAATGAAACAAAAGAAGAGTAGTAAAAGTAATGCTAAAACGAATGTTAGCAATATAAATAGAAGCTATTTTAATCCATATGAAACATCAAGTAGTACGAATAATGCAAGAAATGCAGCAAGAAGAAATACCGCTAGAAGTACATATAATGGAGAAAAACGTAAAAATTCATTGCGGAAAATAGATACACAAGTAAAAGTAGAGTCAAAAAAACAAAGTGGAAGAAAAAGTAGAAAGACAGTCAATAAAAAAAATGCTTACTCTACTCCTAAATCATCTCAATCAACCCAAATAAGACGTACAAACCAAAAAGAAACATTAATGTCAGGACAAAGACGTATGCCAGTGAGGCAAAGAAAACCTAAAACGATGAATAAAAGTCAGCAAAAACAACTTAAAGCAAGACGTCAAATGCAATTTAGATTAAAAGTTATAGCCATTATGTGTATGACGGTTGCAGTTGTTTGGGGTGGTATATCGCTTAAAGAAAGTTTAATAAAGCCAAGCATATCACATCAAACTGTTAAAGTAGGTACATTAGATACAGCTACAGTATTAGATGGGGTTATTTTTAGAAATGAAAAAATAATGACTAGTGAAGATGAAGGCTATGCAAAATATATTGTTGCAGAAGGAGAAAAAGTTCAAAAAGATGGGATAATATATGTGTTAGTAGATGAGGAAAATTTAGCTACTAGTACGGATGCAAAAGAAGAAGTAGAGGCTCAAATTTATAATGAAGCAGAAAATAAAGAAGCCACTTCAAATCGTCAAGATGAAAGGTATAATCTAGATAAAGAAGTAAAAAGTAAATTTGAAGAATTTTATAATAATCGTTATGATAGTAGCACAAGTAACATTTATACATTACGTAGTCAATTAGATAGTAGTGTGACAAGCCGAACAGATTTATATACTTCTGAACAAGAGAAGACAAATCAAGAATTAATTGCTTTAAAACAAGATATTGAAGCGAATATGGAAAATTATCAAAAGGGAAAAGCTGTTACAGAATCTGGATTGATTTCATATCAAATGGATGGGTTTGAAACAGAAGATGCAAAGGCTGTTATAGATGCACTAGATTATAAAGGTTATAGTAAATATAGGCGCGCGGGATCAGTAGCTACTTTAGCACCGAGTTATTTAAGTAAAGAAGATCCTATTTATAAAATAGTAACCAATAATGAATGGTATGTAGTAACATATATAGATAGTAAAGACGATCAATGGACCCAGGGACAAAGTTATAACTTAAGATTTGATGGAATTAGTGATCAAAGTATACAGTTTGCATTACAATCTAAAAAAGAGGAAGAAAATAGGATACAGTTAGTATTTAAGACAACCAATCAGATTGGAAAAGTTTTAGGACTACGTGATGTAAGCTTTACTATTGGAGAGGAAGCACATTCTGGATTGAAGATTCCATTAGAAGCCATCGTAGAGTTAAATCTTATCAAAATACCAGCCGAATATGTTGTAACAGTAAATAATGTAGAAGGCGTTTATAGGAAAAAGAATGATAACACAGAGTTTATTCCTATAAATAAGCAATCGATAGAAGAAGAAATATACTATATTGTTCAAGATTTAACAGATTTAACAAAAGTACAACTACATGATACTTTAATATTACCAGAACAAGAAAAGACTTATGAAGTGACAGAAAGTGAAGTTTCAAAAGGTGTATATGTAATCAATAGTCAGGTAGCTAAGTTTAAGGAAGTTGAAGTTTTAGCACAAAATGAGGAATATGCACTTGTTAAATACAATTCAAAAAGTCAATTAAAAGAAATGGATAAGATTATATCTAATCCAAAGAGCATCAAACAAAATCAATTATTAGATGATATGAAGATACAAAATGAATAAGAGGGTGAAGAAATGATTCAGGTACAATTAGAAGAAGTAAGAAGTCAAATCAAAGAGACAGCTTATAAGGTAAATCGAAATCCAGAAGATATTACATTAATTGCAGTATCAAAAACATATCCAGCAAGCGTTATTGAAGAAGCCATTGCTAATGGATGTATGGATTTTGGTGAAAATCATGTACAAGAATTGTGTCAAAAAATAGAGTCCATCAACACGCCAGTTAAATGGCATCTCATTGGGCACTTACAGACAAATAAAGTTAAGTATATTATTGGAAAGACAGAACTTATTCATTCTCTTGATAGTTTAAGATTAGCAGAAGAAATTGAAAAACAATCTGCTAAAAAAGGCATCATTACCAGAGTACTAGTAGAGGTGAATGTGGCAGAAGAAGCTTCTAAATATGGATTTAAAATAGAAGAAGTAATAGAAGTCATGAAGCAACTAAATGAAATGAGTCACATTAAAGTAGAAGGACTCATGACAGTAGCACCATTTGTGGAAAATCCAGAAGAAAATAGAACCATTTTTAGGGAATTATATAGATTATCGGTTGACATACAAAAACAAAAGTTTGATAATATAAGTACTAATATTCTATCTATGGGCATGAGTAATGATTATAAAATAGCGATTGAAGAAGGTGCCACGATGGTACGTGTAGGCTCAGCTATTTTTGGGAATAGAGATTATAGTAAACATCACTAAGGAGGAAAAGATTAATATGAGTGGAATTATGTCTAAATTAAAAAATATCTTTGTACCAGAGGATGAGTACGATGAGGATGAGTATGAAGAGATGGAGCAAGAAGAAGCGCCAAAACATGCTGCTAGCCATACAGTTCATCCAGCACCAATAGCAGTACCAAAGGTGGTTTCGTTAAATCAACCTAATCGTATGGAAATTTTAAATTTTACAATGTTAAGTTATGATATGACAGGGGAAATTTGTGGTTATATAAAGAATAAGAAACCTATTATTGTGAATATGGAAAAATTAGCACCTCATGAAATGCAACGTGCTGTAGATTATTTAACAGGTGCATGTTTTGCATTAAATGGTTCTGTAGAAAAAGTGACAGATCATATCTTTATTTTTGCACCAGAACATGTGAATATTAATCCAGAAAAAATTAAACAAAGATCAGGTTTTCCACCAACTGTTTAAATCATGAAAAATCTATTTGAACATATTAAAGGGATTGAGGAAAGGCAGTTTGTAAAGACTGTTTTAGAATATTCAAAGAAGGCAGAGCAACAAAATAGACCTTTTTTTACACATTTTCACAATAAAGATTGGATGCAAAGCTTATTAACACAGTATGTGGCACAGAATGCTTACTTATCTTATGGATTTTTTGGGGGCTATGAAGATGCAGAAAGACAAATTTTAGCTATTTCTCCTTATGAACTTACAGATACAGAGTATTTACTAGGTATTTTAAACATAGAAGTTAAAACAGGTATTGGTAAAACATTAAGTCATCGTGACTATTTAGGCGCTATTATGGGACTGGGTATTGATCGAAATACTATAGGGGATATTATTTTGCATACATCTGGGGCTTATGTTTTTTTAGAGATGAGTATGATTCCTTATATAAGAAGTCAGTTAGTTTCAATTGGGAAATATCAAAAAATCCAGATAGATGAGGTTGATTTAAGTGATGTATATATTGAAAAACCTAAGGTAAAAATGATAGAAAGCACAGTAAGTGCACTTAGGATGGATGCTGTTTGTGCAGTGGCATTTGGTATGTCTCGAAATGAGTGTGCGAAACTTATTCAAGGGGATAAGGCACGCTGTAATGGACTAATGGCACAAACAACTAGCATTGTAAAAGAAGGAGATGTGCTTACATTAAGGGGGTTTGGAAAAGCAAAACTTAAATCAATTAATGGTCAAACAAAAAAGGATAGAACACATATTACAATTGAAAAATATATATAGGGAGGTTCATCTATGCTATCTGTAATAGATATCCAAAATAAAGAATTTAAGAAAAGTAAGTTTGGTGGTTATAGTATTGAAGAAGTCAATGACTACTTAGAGCAGATTATTAAATCTTATCAAGAGATTTTAAATGAGAACTATGCGCTTAAAGATAAAGTCAATGTTTTAAATGAAAGTGTACAGTATTATCGTACAATGGAATCAACTATTCAAAATGTTCTTGTATTAGCAGATAAAACAGCTCAAGATACAAAAGCTGCGGCATATGAAAAAGCAGAACAAATAAAAAAGGAAGCAGAAGAACGTGCAGACAAGATTACTGCATTAGCAGAAGAACGTGTTTCTCGTATTATTGATCAAGGAAGACAAGAAGCGTATGAATTAGGGCAAAAAGTAGAAGAAGCAAAAAGACAATATATGGCTTATAAAACACAGTTTAAGCAACTTTTACAAGCGCAAAGTGAATTCTTAGATCAAGGTGACATACGTATGAATGGTATGCAAGAGGATTTATCAAATGCTTTTGCTAAAATACAGGAAGCAGCTAGTGATGTAAAGCCAGAACCATCTATTAAAGAAGAGGAAGTATTGGAAATACAAGAAGAGCCTATTCAGTCAGATTTAGATGATGAAGCACATTTTACAAAGGAGTACGTACCAGTATCTCAGGAAGAGCTGGATGGGTTACTTAATTAGTGCTACAAAAAATAAATTAAAATAAAGGAAAAAACGTGCTTTAAATCACGTTTTTTCTAGTAAAAGGAGGAGAAATGAATTTAATAGTGATAATAAGTATGATTGCTTTAATTTTAGTAGATCAATGGACTAAAATTTGGGCAGTTAATACTTTAGGAAATGGGACAGATATTTATGTATGGAAAGATGTATTTCATCTACATTACATCTCTAACTATGGTGCTGCTTGGGGAATATTAAGTGGTAAACAAGTTTTTTTAATTGTTTTAACCGGTATTATTATATTAGGTATGATTTATTACATGACAAAGCTTCCCAAAACAAAAGGAGGCATATGGACTAAAGTTGCTTTTACAATGATTATTAGTGGTGCAATAGGGAATTTGATTGACCGTGTAAGTTTAGGCTATGTAAGAGACTTTTTATATTTTATTTTAATTGATTTTCCTATTTTTAATATAGCAGATATTTTGGTTGTATTAGGGGTAGGATTATTAATGGTTATTATGTTTTTTGGAGATATAGAAGAAAACAAAGAGGTAGAAAAATAATGGCAGAATGGATTGAAATGACTGTAGGTGAAAATGTAGGTATACGTTTAGATAAATATTTAGCAGATCAACTCACCGATTACACCCGTTCATTTATACAAAAACAAATTGAACAAGAAGGTGTAAAAGTTAATAATCAAATTGTAAATA
>JAFOHG010000017.1 GCA_017421915.1 Cellulosilyticum sp.
ATTATATGAAGAAGACCTTACAGGTCCAATTGGTATTGTTGTAGGAAGTGAAGGAGAAGGGGTATCTAAA
This sequence comes from Cellulosilyticum sp., assembly GCA_017421915.1. Taxonomy (GTDB): domain Bacteria; phylum Bacillota; class Clostridia; order Lachnospirales; family Cellulosilyticaceae; genus Cellulosilyticum. The sequence continues at coordinate 71 of JAFOHG010000017.1, forward strand.
CTTACAAGAGATAATTGTGATTACATTGTAAGTGTTCCAATGTATGGAAAAGTTACTTCACTTAACGCTTCAGTAGCAGCAAGCTTAATGGTTTATGAAGTTGTAAGACAGAGAAATTTTAAAAAATAATAGGATTTATTAAAAAATAGCCTTATAGGGAGAAGATGAAGACTTCCTATAAGGCTATTTTTAGAACCATAATAATGATTTAGCGAGCATTAAGATTAATCTTATGGATAAACAAACCGAAATAAATATAAAATTAAAAATAAAGATTATTCAGATTAATATAATATAAATATTACTTGGAGGATTAGTAATGAAAAGATGGTTTTACGGAGTAGGTATCGTGCTAATGGGAACAAATATATTTATGAGCAGTTCATGCCTAGCAAATGAAATAAAAAAAGGAGATGTGCAAAAAGTAGCAGTTCAAGGAGTTAATATTTCAGATTATGTAGTTTCAGTGGACAAAATAAAAGTAGATCCTTCTATAAAAATAGTAGGATTAGGAGAAGCAACTCATGGAAATGCCGAACTTCAAAAGTTAAAAGAAAATGTATTTAAAGCGCTAGTAAACAATAATGGTTGTAAAATCTTTGCTATTGAAGGGGACTTTGGGGGAGCACAAAAAGTTAATGAGTACATAAATGGAGCAACAGGAACAGCTTATCAAGCAGTAGAGGCAATAGGATTTAAAATATATGATACAGAAGAAATGGTGCACTTAGTGCAGTGGATGCGTGAGTATAATGCTCAAGTAGAGGAAGGACAAAAGTTAAAATTCTATGGTTTTGATATGCAGCGTTATACTTATAATAAGACCTACGCATTAGAATATTTAAAAAAGGTAGATGAGAAGTTAGCAACAACTTATGAGAATTTATTAATAGGGCTTAGTGATGATAAAAAGTTAAGTTATGAGGAAACAAAGAAAGCATTAGAAACTATAGAGACGCTTTTAAGTGTGGTAAATCAAAACAAAGAGCAATATATTAAAAAAACAAATCAAAAGGATTTTGATTTTGCCTACCAATGTATTGGGTGCCTTAGAGAAAAAGCTCATTTAGAATTATCCGGCATGAATTATAATGAATTAAGAGATAGCTATATGGCAGAAAAGGTTAAATGGATTTATAACTATGAAAATCAACAAATGATTTTTATTAATGGACATAATGGGCATATTAGTAAAACTTCAGATGGATTAAGTTATCATAATATGGGAAGTCATTTAAGTGAGATATATAATAGTGAATATTATAGTATAGGAACAGATATGATGACCACTCAATTTAATGCAACTAATAATGATAAGATGGAAGTTTTTAAGATAACTAATAGTAATGGCCTTGTAAACGCTTTTTCAAGTTTAAAAGAAAATGAATGCTTCATGGACTTAAAAATAGCCAATAAAAACAAAGATATAGCTACTTTGCTTAATACAAAACAGCCTATGCTGAGTATAGGTTCAAGTTTTGGAATGCTACATAAGATGAACAAGGCTTTTTATACATCTACAGTCAAACCAGTAGAAGCTTATGATGGCATAATTTTACTTAAAGAATGTACGCCAACGACATATTGGGAATAAAGAGGCGTCTTAATAAGGTTAATATAGACAATAGAGATGCAATAAAATGAAAAAAACTGTAAAGAAATGTAAAAAGTTATAGATAAAATCCTAAGAATGCGTTATGCTTAAATAATAAAATAGCAAGTTGACAGTAATGAAAGGACATTTGATAAGGATGAATGCAGAATATATTAACCTTTTTATTAGTGCAGTAACCCAAGTGTTTGAAGAAACAGCTCAAACAAACTTAACAATTGGAAGTAAATCTGTTAGAAATGGTAGTGCTTATGAAAAGAACGTTTTAGTTTTAATTGGATTAACAGGACAAGTTAGAGGTTCTATTACAGTAAGCATGGATGTAGAATATGCAAAAGAAATTGCATCAAGAATGATGTGTGGTATGCCAGTAGATGTATTTGATGAAATGCCACAAAGTGCTATTAGAGAAATGACAAATATGATGATGGGAAGAGTGGCATCATTATTTGAAAAAATTAATGTAGTAATTGATATTACACCACCAACATTAATGACAGGTGTAGGGCTTAGTATTTCTAATGAAATTACACCAACACTTGTACTTGGTTTCAATGATGCCACAGGTAATAATGTAGTAGATTTAGATATATCTATTAAGGATGTATAATAACCGTTAAATGGGTTAGATATTAGAAGATCATATTATACTAAAATAGGGAGTAGTAAGACTAAAAAAGTTTTACTACTCCCTATTTTAGTATATATTTAGCATACAATAATCTGATTTTATTAGGCATAACATATTAACAAGAATTAAGATATAGTGTATACTAAAAATAAAAAGCATGGGAAAATTGAAGGAATAATAGGAAGTAAATAGAGTAAGGAGAGAATATGCAGACAGCTAATGAGGGAAGAAAGAGTAGAGATACTTTTGAAAATCTATCTGATGAAGCATTAATCATTCTTTATAGAGAAGGTGTAAATGGAGCAATAGATGAGCTCATACAGCGTTATAAAAAACTTGTAAGAAATCGTATCAAAGTAAACTTTTTTGTGGGCGCAGATAAGGATGACTTAATTCAAGAAGGAATGATTGGCTTATTTAAAGCAATTTGTGATTATAATCCTGAAAGAGAAGCAAGTTTTAAATCTTTTGCTACAATTTGTGTAACGAGACAAATTAGTACAGCCTTTAAAGCGGTTACAAGGCAAAAGCATATTCCACTTAATAGAAGCGTTTCTTTAAGTGTACCTATTAATAAAACATCCGATGAAGAGGATGAAGGTATTACCTTGATGGATGTCATAAAAAACAATGTCTCGCTTACACCTGAAGATGAGGTCATTAGTAAAGAAAATGTAGAAGATATTAATGATTATATGGATAAGGCGTTAAGTGCATTAGAAATACAAGTTATTCATCTTTATATGGAAGGAAAAAATTATAAAGAGATTGCAAAAATATTAGATAAGTCACCAAAGTCTATAGATAATGCCTTGCAGCGCATTAAGAAAAAGCTAGAAGGTGTAAAAAATAGTAAAAAAGAAGGATATCGCGTTTAGCGGTATCCTTCTTTTTAGATTAGCATAAACATAGTTAGAGAGAATTTTAGTAGCAACGTGGTAATACGTCTTCAACATTATCAATACGATTAATATTGAAGTATACAATTTTTTGAGTGCAAGGATTAATAGTTTTAACGAAGCAGCTACCTACACTTACGATAACAACACACATTTTACATCCATCAGTATGGATGATAACACGTTGATTTGTTAAGTTGCAAAGAGCATCTTTTAAGCTGCTTTCACATTCACAATCATTATTATTATGGAATGGGCAAGAGATTCCATCTAATCCATTGTTGTTATTGCAGCAGTTTGATTCGTAGCAAGTATTATCATAAGTTTGAGAGCAGCAGTTATTTTGTTGAGAGTAACAGTTATTTTGTTGAGAACAGCAGCTATTTTGTTGAGAACAGCAACTTGTGTTATTATTGCTTTGACCACAACAACTATTATTACTATGATGACCATAGTTATTATTTCCACATTTATTATTACAGCAAGTTTTACCTACATTAGTGCGAGTATAAAAATTACTGCCTTTTCTTCCACAACAACTCATATTTATTCCTCCTTATATCTTTACAAATAGGCGTGTAGTTAGCATTGAGGCAAACATTCTTCTACATAATCGATACGATCAAAATTGAAGTATCTTACATTCCCTGAACCGAGTTCGATTGCTCTAATGTAGCAAGGACATACTTGAGAGATGATAACGCAGTAGCTACAACGATCAGTATGAATGATAACTTTTTGATTTACAAGACAAGCTAAGTCATGTTGATATGCCATAATAAGACCTCCTAGAAACATTTATATTGCCAGTAATTATATAGAGAAACGATTTGTTAATCGCATTACATTTCTCTAGTATAAAGTATGAAACTCTTGGAATTAATGTTACAAATAAGTATAAGAAAATACAAAATAACTTACAATATATAAAAAAATAAACTCAATTAAAAAATAAATAATATTTTGCAAATTTTGCGTAAGATGATATAATCATATAAAAATATCATTAGGGTATAAATTTACTATATATAAGGAAAGGGAGAGAATTTAATGTTATATACAAGTACACGTCAAAAGTTAGAACATATTACTGCAACACAAGCAATACTTCAGGGAATTTCAAATGAGGGAGGTCTATTTGTTCCTAGTACAATGCCAAAAATAGACTTTGATTTAGGAGAACTTTCAAAATGGTCTTATCAAGAAATAGCTTATCGCATTATGCACTTATTTTTTGATGAGATTAAAGATGAAGATTTAAAATACTGCATTGAACATGCATATGATGAAAAATTTGATACACAAGAAATTGCACCACTAGTACATACAAAAACAGGAAACTTTTTAGAATTATTTCATGGTCCAACTATTGCATTTAAGGATATGGCCCTATCTATTTTGCCTTATTTAATGCTTACAAGTAAACGCTATAATGGAGAAGAAAAAGATATTGTTATTTTAACAGCAACATCTGGAGATACAGGAAAAGCTGCATTAGAGGGATTTGCAAATGTAGATGGAACTAAGATTATTGTATTTTTCCCACAAGATGGTGTTAGCGATGTACAAAAACAACAAATGGTGACAACAGAAGGAGCAAATACATTTGTTGTAGGCGTAAAAGGAAACTTTGATGATTGTCAAACAACAGTTAAAGAAATTTTTGGGAACAAAGAATTTGCTGAAGAAATTGCTAAGAAAAATTATAAATTCTCTTCAGCTAACTCTATTAATATTGGACGTTTAATTCCACAAGTAGCATATTATTTCGCTTCTTATGGAAAAATGGTTCGAGATGGTAAACTTAAAGTTGGAGAAGTAATGAATGTTGTTGTACCTACAGGAAACTTTGGAAATATCTTAGCAAGCTACTATGCGAAGCAAATGGGACTTCCAATTGGTAAATTAATTTGTGCATCAAATAGCAATAAAGTGTTATTTGATTTCTTTAAATCAGGTACTTATGATCGAAATAGAGAATTTTTCTTAACTGAATCACCATCTATGGACATTTTAATTTCAAGTAACTTAGAAAGATTGCTTTATCACATTAGTGGGGAAGATACGAATATCGTTAATGATTTAATGACAAGTCTTAAGAAAGATGGTAAATATACTATTACCGATGAAATGCGTAAGAATCTTCAGGATTTCTATGGTGGCTATGCAGATGATGAAATGACTAAAGGGTATATTAAAAAAGTATTTGATGAAGAAGGTTACTTAATGGATACACATACTGCTGTAGCTTATGCAGTTTATGACCAATACATTAAAGAGACTCAAGATGAAACACCTACAGTTATTGTTTCAACAGCAAGCCCATATAAATTTACACATAGTGTTATGACTGCAGTAGATAAAAAATATGATGGTATTAGTGATTTTGAGTTATTAGATCATATGCAAAATTTACTACAAGGCGATCTTCCAAAAGCAATGGATCACATTGCAACTAGAGAGATTTTACATAATACAGTATGTAATGTAAATGAAATGAAAGACATGGTAAGTAAGTTTTTGGTATAAATATGCCCAGTAATTGACTTATTCTCTCTAAAATAAAGCTTATATAAGAAGATAATACAGAATTAGTTAAAATAGGTAGTGGTCAAAATACTAGAAGTAATGTATAATAGTAATGCTAAACAAGAAATAGAAGCATAAGCTATAACAGATGTAAACAATATTCTAAAATGAAGTATTGGAGCATATTTAACGTAAGAAAAGGAGAATACCAATGACATTATTTGAATTATGGAATAATTATGGTGAAGATGCAAAAGAAAGATCTGTAGAAGAATACAAAAAAGTTGTAGAAAACTATTTAGGAAGAGAAAGAGATGTATATGCTTACTTACTTTCTCATACAGATGAAATTGTAGAAGGCACAATTGCTGAACTTGGTAAACGTTTTAACATGAACGAAGTTGAATTCTTAGGATTCGTAGATGGAATTAACACAAGTTTAGTGAATGGTGAATATGATTTAACAGATTTCACAGGAGAATCTTCTGTTAAATTAGAATTTGACCTTAAAAAATTATACTGGAATATGTTAGATGCTAAAGCTGAATGGCTTTACAATTTACCACAATGGAAAACTCTTTTAACAGATATAGAAAGAGCTGAAATTAAAAGAGAATACAATAAAACTAAAACAGTAGTTAAAGCTAAAAAAGTAGGACGTAATGAAGCATGTCCATGCGGTAGTGGTAAAAAATACAAACAATGCTGTGGAAAATAACTGCTCAGATGAGCAGTTATTTTTTAATTAGAAAGGAGCTTTAAAGTGAATATTAGATGGTGTTATTATTTGATTGCTGGAATTTATATGCTTCTTATCATATTAAGAGGAATTAATTATTTGAATGAAACGGCGTATAAGAAAGAAAACTTACATTATCGAAAAGCATTTTCTATTAAAAAAGACTTCTTCACTACTGTAGCAGTGATTTGTATGGGTGTAACAATTGCTATCAATATAGCAGCTCTTGTAGGAGGAAAAGCCTTAAATACCTCAAGCATACTTGTTACCATTTTAGTTATAGGATTAACATTATTAAATAGCTTTACCTTTATTTTATTTTCAGAAGAAGAAGAAAATATTTGTTTATTAGGCTATACTTTATTAAAAGGTGATATTACAGATTTAAAAGTAAAAAAAGGTAAAAACCAATATAGGTTAAATCTTAATTTTAATAAAGAAGTTGAAAGCTATAACTATGCAAAGATTTTAATCTTTGGTGCTAATAAAGAGGCATTAACTGGAGTATTAGAAAAATTAGTAGAATCTAAGAAAATAAAATAAATTAAAAGACTTAAAAATGGATGTTTTGCATAATAGGCAAACATCTATTTTTTTATATAAAAATACACTTACAATAAGAAAATTAACAATATAAAAAATTATCTTTATTTTCTTCTCTAAAATGATAAAATAAAGATATGCTTATAAATTGAGTATAGAGAGAAGGGGATACTTTGGAGGAAATTATTAAACAGATTGCACAGATTGATTCGGCGGCATTAAGTAATAGGAAAAGTAGTGAATTAGCATTAAAGGAAAAAAAAGAGAAATATGAAATAGAAATGGTGGCATATAGAGAAAGAGTAATTAGTCAAGCTAAAGCACAGGCAGAAAAAATCTATAATCAAATGATTATGTCAAGTGAAAAAAGTTATGATGAAGAGGTTGGAAGGTGTAGGAGTTTAGCCTCAGAAATACAAAGTCATTATCTTAAAATAGAAGCAGAACTATTAGATGAGGTTTTTAGTGAATTATTTAGGGTGGAGGAATAATATGAATCCTTTTGCATCTTATAGAGCTATTAATACAAAGCTCCATGCGAAAAAACGTACTTTACTCTCTAAGAATGAATGGGGAAAGCTTATACAATATCAAGATGTAGCACAGATTATTGAGTTTCTAAAAAAACGAGAAGGATATAAGAAGCAGATGGTTGAGTATACATCAAATGAATTGCATCGCTCTGATTTAGAAATGATTTTAGATAAATATTGTGTCCAAGAGATTGAGGAGATGCTTCATTATTTTTCAGGGGATTATAAAGAATTTTTTAAAGCCTTTTTAATAGAATATGAGATTAGTGATTTAGATTTAATTCTTAGAACAATTTCAAGAGCAGATGAGGTAAAAGGTATTGAAAAATTTTTTGTACATTCTGAGAGGTGGAAGATAGCAAATTATAATAAGTTATTAGAATGTAAAACAGTACCTCAATTTATAGAAGCTTTAAAAGGAACCCATTATTATTTAGCGTTAAAGACTATGTCTAGTGAAGATATAGTAAAGCGAGAATTTCATATGGAAATGAAGTTATATGTTCTTTTCTATAATGAACTTTTGAAAAAGGCAAGTAGATTAAAAGATAAAGATAAACAAATTGCCACAGAAATGATAGGGACTAAAATAGATTTTATTAATGCACAGTGGATTTATAGAGCTTTAAAATATTATGATATTTCACCAGAAGAGATTTTAATTTATAGTTTACCTAATGGAAATAAATTAGGTTATCGTAAGTTAAAATTACTCAGTTACTCAAAGAGTATAGGGGAGTTTAAGCGATTAGCAGAAAAATATTTGGGATATCGTTTGTTTAAAGGAGAAAGTGATATTTTTGTAGATTGTATGACAGATCGTTATCTTTATAAATTTGCCTGTCATATGGATGAGGATGGTGAAAGTATTGCATCTTCAATTGCATACATTATGCTATTAACTATTGAAATGAATGATTTAATTGCTCTTACAGAAGGGGTTAGGTACAAGCTAGAGGAAAGTCATTTAAGGAAATATTTAGTCCATATAGCAGATTGAGCGGAGGTGTGTAGATGGCAATTGAAAAAATGAAGCTACTTAGTCTAGTAGGAGCTAGAGGGGCAGAGCATGATATTTTACAAGAGCTTGTTCTATGCGAAAAGATTCATATTGACTTGGAGCATAGTGATACTTACGGCAATAATTATATCTTACATGAATATGAAGCAATGTTACCAGTAGGTGAAAAGACAAAAGAAGTAGGTCAAGAAGAGATTATAGAGAGCCAATGTCAAGAAGCACTAGGGCAAATTGAATACATGGCAGAAGAATTGGAAGTAAAGTTACATACGATAACAGAAGATATTAAAAGTTATACAAGAAAGCAAGCATTAGAAGACTTGCAATATTTGAAGGATAGAATAGCGCCCAACATAACAGCTATTAATGAAAAGAAAAGTCAGTTAAATCATCTTAGAGAAATGGGAGAGATTCTAAATGATATTCATGCCAAAATTGATTTTACGGTTTTAAAAAACTTAAATTATATTCAATATGAAATTGGAACAATGTCTAAGGATAATAGCATTCATATTAAGAAGAATTACGAAAATATGAGTGCTGTTGTATTTAAGATTGGAGAAATTGCAAATTCCAAAGAAGATATTTATATTGTGTTTTATCTAGGGCAGTTAGAGGATGAAACCAGGCGATTATTAAAATCTTTAAATTGGCATAAGGTAGAAATTGAGGTCCAGCTAGAGGGAAATGTAACAAGTTGTAAAGCAAATCATGAAAAGAAAATAGAAATTCTTAAAAAGCAAATTTTGATTTTAGAAAAAGACTTATTTGAATCTAAAGCAGATTTATTAAAACGTTTCAATAAAATCTATACCCGAATACAATTAGAACTTAAGATTTTAGAGCTTCAAAAACAAACTATAGCAGGAAATAATGTGTTTGTACTCAATGCTTGGATTCGTTCTAGAGATTATCAAAAACTAGAAGACAAAATTGCTAGTGTAACTAATAAATATGTCATGATGGCACGTAAACCAGATGACATAGGGGAAGAAGTTATACCACCCACTTTATTAATGAATCATTGGTTTAGTAGGCCATTTGAAATGATTGTAAAATTATATGGGTTACCAAGTTATCATGAAATTGATCCTACTCCATTTTTAGCAATTACATTTTGTTTAATGTTCGGTATCATGTTTGGAGATATTGGGCAAGGGTTTATTTATTTTTTAGCAGGAAAATTGATTGCTAAGAAAATGCAAGATGCTTCAGGAATTTTAATGCGTTTAGGTGTAAGTTCTATGATTTTTGGAGTGGTATACGGTAGTATATTTGGTCTTGAGGATGTAGAGTGGCTTAAAAATATTGCACTTGTTCATGGAGGGCCACTAAATACAAATAATATTATGACTATTTTAGTAGCTGGAGTAGCATTTGGGGTAATAGTATTAACCATTTCCTTTATTTTAGGGATTATCAATGCACTCAGAAGACAAGATATTGAAAGTGCTTTTTTTGGAAAGAATGGTGTAGCAGGATATATCTTTTTTATGGGTCTTATTTGTAGTGTGCTTGCTATTATGAAAGTCATTTCAGTGAAAGTTACATTACCTGTTAGTATGATGATTATGATGCTTGTGGTTATGGTTTTTAAAGAACCTCTTACGCATTTGCTAGAAGGAAGTAGACCATTAATATCAGGAGATAAAGGATCTTATTATATTGAAAGCGGCTTTGAAGGAGTAGAAACGATTCTTTCTACTTTAAGTAATTCTATTTCTTTTATTCGTGTAGGTGCCTTTGCTTTAAATCATGCAGGTTTATTTATGGCGTTTAAAGTAATGGCTGAAATGGTACCTAGTGGCATTGCTGAATTTATTATTCTTTTATTAGGTAATATCTTAATTTAGGAATCAAAGCTGCCCTCTGTGATATAGCGGTAGATCAGAACATCCTTGTTTTCGTTGCCCCGACGCAAAATACGACCTTCCCGCTGCACCATATCCGCAGGTCGCCAGGGGACATCCAAATGGTGGATTGCCTTCAACTTTACCTGCACATTGGCGCCAATACCCAGTTTAAAGGTGGAGCCGATCAGTATGCGCATTTCGCCTGCATTGAATTTGCGGAACAGTTCCAGTTTTCGGCTTTCCGTGTGGTAATGGTGAATAAATGCAATCTCCTTTGCCGGGATGCCCTGTTGTACCAGCTTCTCTTTGATTTCATCATATACATTGAAAAGCTCACCCTTGGGTGTGGAGTAATCACAGAAGATCAGCTGGGTAGCATCGGGATGCTTGCGGTAAAGTGCAGCAACATTGTCCACACACCGGCATACCTTGGAGCTTTCGCCCTCTGGCTGTTCCTTTCCTACCAACTTCAGGTGCAGCGCCGCTTTTCTACCGTCCGTACTAACTTTCAGCATATTATCCTCTCTTCGATTCACTTCTTTGGCGCGGATGGCCTCTGTTCGGTCACAAAGTTCTTTCATATACTGGGTCAGCGCGGGGTATTTCTTGATAACCTCATCCGTATATCCTTCCAGCTTGGGAATATCCTCAGGATTATTGACTGCATGGAAAATAGCAATTTGGGAGAACATTCTGGAAAGCTCCGGCAGGTTAAAAAACTTGGAGAACTTGCGAACAAACCGAAATTTGGAGGTATCCACATCGATTTCGCAAAGCTGTTCTGGTAGGGCAAATGTTTTTACCCAGTTATCAAATACATCCAAATGTGTCTTTTCCAGCTCCTCATACTGC
>JAFOHG010000018.1 GCA_017421915.1 Cellulosilyticum sp.
TTCATTCTCCCATTTATATCTTTGTATTTTAAAACATTTTCTTTTTATAAAAAGAGGAGGTATGCTTAGCTTTTTAGCTTGAGCATTAACCTCCTCTTCTTTATTTCATAGCCTTTAGTCTAAATACTCAATTTCAGATTGACTGTCATACATTAAAACTAACTTTTGAGGTAAGCATTTAAAAATGGCATAGCTAACAAAAATAGTTGCAAATTTATCTGGTATATCTACAACAAGTTCATCTAAAGCAGATGCTAAAATACCTGGTACATGATTTGCTGTAGCCCATGCAAATAAAGCATCCCCCCAAATATTTCCTGTTGTTCCTCCCCAGAAAATCATATTAATAGGTGTAGAAATGATAACAGACACTAAAACAACGCTTACACCCATTCCTAAAATGCCTTTAATACCTTTAGCCTTATCTAGCCTTGCTAAAACACCCACAACTACCCCTATACCTATGCTAGAAAGTGCATAAACAAAAGAAATAGGGTCCATCGTTAATCCATAGATAATATTATTAATGGCACCACAAATAGCGCCTACTACTGGTCCTGCTAATAATCCCGCTAATACAGTTCCTATAGCATCTAACCATAGTGGTAATTTTAATACTTGTGCAAACATCTTGCCTATGTAGTTAATGCCTACAGCAGCTGGAATCAGCACTAATGCTGCTGTATTTAATTTTAATGACCATATATTTGCCTTCTTCATTTAAATTTCCTCCTTTATTTGCTTATCCCAAATGACTAATGTTTCTAGTGCTAGCTCTATTTCATTTTGTTCTCCCTGAGCTGTTTGAGTTTCTCCTTCAACATAATGGCTAATACCACTTTCTAACTCACCTTTATAAGTCACAACATTATTTAAAATAGAAGCAGTATGAACACCTCTTAATCCACCCACTACAAATAATGCTGCTGTCTCCATATCAGAACCTAATATGCCTTTACTTGCCCAATATGAATCAATTTCGTCCTCTTGGTCTGTATAAAAACTATCATGACTTCTCACTTTACCCACATGGTAAGGCAATGCGCTAGACTTTGCTGATAAAATAAGGTTCATTAACAGTTTGGTATCTGGAATGGCTGGATAACTTAAATCAATGTATGCCTTTGACGTTCCTTCATCTCTAACCGCACCATCAATTATAATTAAGTCTCCTAATTGAATTTTAGAATCTAATGCTCCACAACTTCCAATACGAATCATGGTATGCACACCAATACGACTTAGTTCTTCTACTGCAATAGCTGTTGAATGACCACCAATTCCAGTAGATACTACCATGACTTGTACACCCTTATAGCTGCCCACTATACTTTTATACTCTCTATTAAAAGCGATTTCTTTTACATTCTTTAAATAAGACTTTACCTTTTCCACCCGCATAGGGTCTCCTGGTAACAAGGCATAGGGTGCTGCATCCAGACTACTACACTGAATATGTGGCTGAACTGAAACTTTTCCCATAAAAAATCCCTTCTTTAATATTTCTAGAGAAACCCATTATAAACTTGAGTGATTCATTCATTTAATTTGGTTTCTCTTAATGATTTCACATTTATAAAACGGATGAATCACTATCATTGGTATTTATGAAATCTATACCAAACATTAAACCTTAATATTTTGATAAATTTAATTATTTTAAATTAATTTTATTATACTTTCAGATATGTGTAAAGACATATGTATAAAACAATTTTTAGGCAAAAAAAAAGATGACTCTCATTAAGTATTATCTACTTTATAAGAATCATCTTTTTTTTAGCATTTTTTATCTATAATCATTTTATAGAATTAAGAAATTAAACCTGTTCCTTCATTTGAAACTTTAATTTCTCCATTTTTAATTTTTCCATAAACTTCATTTACGATGTTCATTGTATCTTCTGATAAGTTAGGATTTTGATCTGGAAGACCTACACCATCATTTTGAACATTATAAGTTAAAATTTGACCACCTGGGAAGCTTCCTTCAACAGTTTGTTTAATAACATCATAAGTTGCTGTGCTAATTTTTTTCATAGCTGATGTTAAAATAACTGAATTTCCTTCGCTATAAATACCATCATCATATTGATCTACGTCTACACCAACAACCCATACTTTTTCGCCTTTTTGTGCTCTTTCGCTTGCTTCTTTAATAACACCTGAACCTACTGCACCTGCAGCACTAAAGATAACATCTACACCTTTATCATAAAGTTGTCCACTAATTTGTTGACCTGCTGCTACATCTGTAAATGTACCTTGGTAAACGAAATTACTTGGGTCCATTGTTAAATTTGTGCCATAGTTTTCATTTGCATATTGAATACCTTGTTGATATCCCCAGTTATATCTATTTACTGCATCTGTTGCCATTCCACCAATAAATCCAGCTTCACCTTCTTTAAGTTCTAGTGCTGCTGCAAGACCTGCTAAGAAACCTGCTTCATGCTCATCAAACATAATCGCTACTGAATTTTCTGCCATAGCAGCTACATTATCTCCATTATGTGGTACTGCATCCACGATAATAAAGTCTGTATCTGGATATTTATTTTGTGCTTCAAAAATTGTTTTTCCAAATTGGAATCCTGGTGCCACAATTAAGTTATAACCTGCATCATAGAAGTTAGCAATTTCATTAAGTGCATCTGCATCTGTTTCACCTGCTGGTTGTAAATACTTTTTCTCAATGCCAAATGCTTCTTCTGCAGCTGTAATCCCTTCCCATGAACCTTGATTGAAAGATTTATCATCAATAGAACCAATACCTGTTACAAGTCCTACTTTTAATTCACTTTTTGCTGTTTCTGTTTTTTCAGTTGTCTCTGCTTTCTCAGTAGCATCTGTTGTACCGCATCCTACTAATGTTGTTGCTACTACTAAACTACATAAAATGCCATTCCATAATCTTTTTTTCATGTATCTAATCCTTTATCCCTTTATGTTTAATTATTTTAATTATTTTATTTTGAAATATTTATGTTAACTCTTGTCGACTTGTATAGTATATCTAATATCCGAATATTAATCAAGCTTTTTTATTAAATGTACGAAAAAATTTTTTTATCTTTTTGGGATTAGCTTTATTTTACTTAGTTTTAATTGTTATTTTCTTTATATTTAAATTTATCAATGCTGCCATCGAACATTCGACTAAATATTATTATTTTTATTCATAACCATCTCATCGTCTTAGATTTTACCAATCAATTGGATATATTTTTTACAATATGTTCATACTGATAATATATATTTCCAGCCAATAGGAGTCTTTTATGAATGATGATTTAAACTATCAAGTAATTGAATTAAGTATAAACGGTCAACACACACTACAAACACTTGGTCTAAGTTCTTTATTAAATGTGGAACTTAGTATACAATCCGTTCTTGCTAAGCCATTAGGAATGGGTATGCTTTCTCAAGTAGCCCATCATTTTGCTTTATTAGTAGATGAACCTTTTCTTTTTAACGATATTTGGATTCATTACATCTTCAAAGAAAATACGCATCTTTGTTTGCTTCCTTTTGTCCTTTTAGAAAGTGATGGTATATGCCATATCATCCTACCTGATCGTAATGGATATTACCCTTGGCACCCTAACTGCTCACCTTTATTTCGTAAACAAGTAGATGAAGATTTACTGCTTAGTAATATGCTATCAGCTATTAAATCTTCTTTTCTAACACATCTTATGTTAGATGTTGCTGAAAATGTTTATCATCAAATAGGCATTGAACTTCAGCTTAACCCATCTACATCACTAGATTATCTCTCTGAGTATTTAGCCGATCAGAATTTAGATTTATTTATTATTATTACCTTATGTTTTAATCAAAATATGGACGAAATTAATCACTTTATTCTTACTTCTTGCAAGTCTATCCCACTTACGCTTAATGATATGCCTAATCCTCTTCATCAAGCTGAAGATATCTCTTTAAAAATCTATGATGCTAACTTAAAACATCACTATATCCCTATGGTTATGCAGGCTTTTTATAAACTTACAAGTTCATAGAACCTTAAATAAGAGAGGTTCTATTTGTTTCAACAAATAAGGAGCTGTTGCACGAACCGCATCTAGCTTATAAATAGACAATTGTTAGACTTAAACAAGTTAATTACTTTAACAATTGTCTAAAGATAAGTTAAAATGCTTCATGCGACAGCCCCTTGGACTAACAATAGCACGATTTATTCATTTTTCTCTTTAAACATTTTCTTTTTCAAAAGACAAAACTTAAAAAGGTAAAACTGGTATATAAAATCTTTGCTTTCTATGTTCTGCTTCATAGATTTCAAATTCCATATCATAGACTGCTTTTAAATTTTGTTTACTTAAAACTTCTTCTACTAATCCACTCTTATAAATAGTTCCTTTTCTCATAAGCACAATTTCCTTACAATAAGCTGCACTTAAATTTAAATCATGTAAAATGGCAATAATCGTTTTATTTTCTTTTTCATTAAGCTGCTTTAAAGTTTCCATGAGCTCTACTTGATAACGAATGTCTAAGTGAGAAATTGGTTCATCTAAAATAAGATACTTCGTATCTTGTGCAATGGCTCTTGCTACTAGTACCCTTTGAGCTTCACCTCCACTTAAATAAGAAAAAGGTCGGTCTTTTAAACTCATACAATTTGTTATTTTCATTGCATCATCAATCTTCTTCTGATCTTCTTTAGATAAAGCTTGAAATCGCTTTTGATAAGGCGTTCTGCCCATTGCAATGATTTCATATACTGTAAAATCTATTTCTAAGTTCACATTTTGTGGCACAAAAGATAGTTTTGTTGCTAACTGCTTTCTTGGATAATGCTTGATTTCTTTATTTTCTAAGGAAATTTTTCCTTCCTCTAATTCTAAAAATCTTAAAATATGCCTTATAAGTGACGTTTTTCCAGAACCATTTGGGCCCATGATGCCATAAAAGCCACCTTCTTTAAAAATCGTAGACACATCACTAAGAATGGGCTGTTTTTTTGAATCGGGCTGCCATCCTAGTTTTTCTATTTTTAAAGCTTTTCCTTGCATGTCTTCTCCCTCACAACTTTCCCTCTTTTGTTTGACGATACAGTAAGAATATAAAATACGGTGCACCAAATACAGCCGTAATCACACCAACTGGAATTTCTGTAGGTCTTGCTATCGTCCTTGCAATGGTATCACAAATCACCATAAAACTTGCTCCACCTAGTGCCGATACAGGAAGCAGTATTTTGTGATCCGAGCCAATCATTAGTCTCATACAATGTGGAATAATGAGTCCTACAAATCCAATGGCACCACTTACCGAAACACTTGCTGCCACTAATAATGAGGCAATAATCATGAGGAGTTTTTTTATCTTTTCTACATCAATCCCTAAACTTTCTGCCATTTCATCGCCTGTTAAAAGCACATTGAGCTCATGACTAAATATGCCAATTATGATGACTCCGATTAAAGTCATTACTGCCAAAAAGGCTACTTTACTCCAATTGGCTGAACTAAAACTTCCCATTGTCCATAAATAGACTTTTTCTAATTGCTCTCTATGATAAATCATTAACAATGAAATCATTGCACTTAAAAGCGTACTTACAGCTGTTCCTACTAATAGAACATTTGTAACGACTACTTTTTTTCCCAATGTTCCTATACGATAAACTAAGCCTACTGTTAAAATAGCACCTATAAATGCAAAAATACTTGTTATACCTAAACCTAGAAAATTTAAAGTTATGCCTGATACAATGCCTAAGGTTGCTCCTAAAGAAGCGCCAGATGAAACACCTAATACATGGGGATCTGCTAAAGCATTTCTAAAAATAGCTTGAAAAGTACATCCTACTACTGCAAGATTCGCACCTACTAAAGCAGCTTGTAGTATTCTAGGCATACGTACCTGCCATATGATGACCTCATACATTGGTTTGATTTCATTTGCTCCTGCAAATTGGCCTAATCCAGGTATCTTCGCTAACAATATCCTTAGGCTATCCATAATCGTCATATGAGCAGAACCTACTCCTACTGATATAAGGATACATAGAATCAATAAACTGCTAAGTCCTACTATTGTAAAAATAGCTTTTCTTTTCTTGCTTTGCATGTCCTACTCCCTTTTAGTTTTTAAATGCTTCTGGATGGATGATTTTTGCAAGCGTTAAAACACCTTCTGCATTACGATTACCTTGTCTGTCTAATAAGTTATTGTCTATCTCATATACGTGATTTTCTTTTACTGCTGTTAACTGATTATACCCTGGTGTTGTCATGAAACCTTCTTTATCACCCTTTCTTACAATAATAATATCTGGGTCTGCTTCTAATAAGGCTTCTAAAGAATAAGACCAACTATCTGATGCTGGTACAATATCCTTACCACCCGCAAGTTTAATCAGTTGTCCTACAAATGTATTTTCAGGTGCTGAAAAATCACCATATTCACCATATCCTACAACATAATAAACAGTAGGTTCTTCTAGACCTGCTACCTTTTTTTGTACCTCTGAAATCGTTGTTTTCATGTCTTCTACAATATCGTCTGCTACTTCTTGTTTATTTAAAACGACGCCTAATGTTTCCAGCATATCATAGACACCCTCTACATTAAATTCCTCAAATAGTTCGATAACTGGAATGCCTATTTGTCTTAGTTTCTCTGCATTTTCTTCATCAAAATGAGTGGATGTAATGACTAAATCAGGCTCTAAACTCATTATTTTTTCTATATCTGGTGGTATAATGGCGCCAACTGACTCAATCTCACTGACTTCTTCTGGATAGTCGCAATAATCTGTTCGACCTACTAGTTTGTCTTCTGCATCAAGGGCATAAACCATTTCCGTTATAGCTGGTGCTACTGAAACAATACGTTCTGGCTCTGTTTCTAATGTAACTTGCTCACCATAGGAATCTGTTACGGTTACAGGATACACACTTTGCTTGTTAACCACTTCATTTTGCATCTCTTTTTGGTTAGGACTTACATGATTGCTTGAGCATCCTACTATGCTCATTGCAAATCCTATTCCAACTAATAATGTCGTAGCTTTTTTTAATAGATTTTTCATTCTTTCTCCTTCTTGTTTTCTTCCTCCCAAAGAAGAACACGAGTTATAAATTATGGCAGGTTTCCTGACTTAAGCTTCATTTTACTCATCTATCCCTTCTCAAGTCTTCGTCTTAATGGTCTATGATTAGATTTTCATCAGCTCTTACAGTAGTGGGGGCTGTTGTAGACTTACACTACATTCCCTTTTACCTTTTAAATTCCCTTTAAAAGCACCATATGTATACTCTGCTTATTATAGCTATCTTACTTTCTCCTTTCAAGGTTTATCTACATTTTATGCCATTTGATAACCTTCTTTTATTGTGGCTTTAAAAATGTGCATAGATAAAAAGTAGTTAAGAAATTTTTAACTTTACTTTCTTAACTACTTTTTTATTAATTATTTTCGCTGTGTTAGACATTTATGTTGTTATTAAAAACTCTCAACAAAGCTATCTAACTATTTAGTTTTATTAGTAAGTATGTTACATTAAATAAAA
>JAFOHG010000003.1 GCA_017421915.1 Cellulosilyticum sp.
AAGGGAAGATGGAACAGTAGACCTTAGAGATTTAGGTGCTGTAAAAAATGTAAAAAAGGGTGATGTATTAGCAGTCAGGATACCTGCTATACCTGGTCAAAAAGGATATGATATACGTGGACATATTGTAAATCCTAGAAGAGTAAAAGAAGCTAAACTACCAAAGGGTAAGAATACAAAAATATTAGAAGATGGTATGACATTAGTATCAGATATAGATGGTAAGTTAGAGTATGATGAGCATAATATTTGTGTTTATCCTGTTTATGTTGTGGAGGGAGATGTAGATAGTAGTGTAGGAAATATAGATTTTGTAGGCAGTGTAGTTGTAGAAGGGAGTATTCATAGTGGCTTTTTTGTGAAAGCAGGAGGTTCTGTAGAAATTAAAGGCTCGGTAGATGATGCAATAATTATGGCAGGTGAGGATATTATATTAAGCTATGGCATTCAAGGGACAGTAAAAAGTAAATTAATTGCCCAAGGTAATATCATTGCTAAGTTTATTCAAAATGCTAATATTGAAGCAGGTGGGAGCGTTATTACAGAAGCTATTTTACACTCTAATGCTATAGCAGGAGATAGTATTCAAGCAGATATAGGTAAAGGGATTATTGTAGGGGGCAGAGTAGCTGCAACAAATAAAATTGTGGCATCTAGTATTGGATCACCTATGGGAACAGTAACGGTACTTCAAGTAGGAACTTTACCTAAGATTCACCATGAGTATAAACAATTAGCAATAGAAATTAAGAAAAAAGAGGATAACTTAAATAAAATAGATCAAAGTATTAGCTTTTTATTGAGTAAAGATCGTAGTGGACAATTAAATACCCAAAAACATACTATGCTAGAAAGACTGCAATCTACTAGAAAACCAATTTGTGAGGAGTATGAAAATCTTAGAATTAAACAGAAAAAAATTGGAGATCTATTAAAAGATGCTCATGAAGGTATGATAAAGTGCTCAGGAGTGGTTTATCCTGGTGTTAAGGTTACACATGGTCATATAACTAGATATGTAGATGAGGAGCAAGTTAATATAACGATTAGAAAGCAAGATGATCATATTATCTTTACTACATAAGTTTAAATAGTCTTAAATAAGAATAGTTTACTTATAGTAATAAATATGGAATGATTCGGAAAATCCTATTGCATAGAAACAATAGGCGGCTATATAATATCTTGATAGCTTGGATAAAATATTAGAGTTAATCTATAAAGACTAATAGAAATATCACATTAAAAAGAATCAGCTAGGAGACTAATATTATGACAAAACAGATTTATTTAAGTAGACTTGAAAAAGGAATAAAAATTATTAGAACATATGATATCATGATTAACGGTCAACAAAACTACAAAACTTTACCTCATTATATGAAAGTATTTGGAGATTTTTGTTTAGATTATTTAAAATATAAAGTAGTAGATGCGATGGCAGATATTAATAACATTGAAGAGGTTAATCATATGATAGCTATTTGTGAGGAAAATAGCATACAGATAGCAATGATTATTTTAGAACATGCTGACTTCATTCAAAGTTGTAAGAATGCACAATATACAGATGTGGCTGAATGTATGAAAATGATGCCGACAACAACAAAGATTATAGAAGAAATTACAAAAGAGATTGGTGAATAGATTAGTTCAATAACTCATTTAATTGTAGATTCTTAAATGAGAAGCATGTAGGAATATAACAGCAAAATGGACAGTATGAAAATGATTAAAACATCATTCATACTGTCCATTTTGTTTTATATAGAGTATGATAAAAAGTAGATAGAATAAGTAAGAAAAGGGGAGAAAAAATGTATAATTGTTACTTATTTGATTTATATGGGACATTAGTAGACATTCATACAGATGAGGAAAAAGAAGAATTATGGGAAAGATTAAGTCTGTTTTATGGTTATTATGGAGCACTTTATACGCCAGAAGAATTGAGACAAAGTTATCTTTTAGAGGTAGAGCAAAGGCAGAAACAAGCTAGATGTACACAAAAGATCAGTCATGAAGCAAATCCAGAAATTGAATTAGAATATGTTTTTCAAGCACTTTTTAATAAGAAAGGAGTTCAAGCAGATTTAGCACAGAGTATTTATGCAGCACAAGTTTTTAGAGTGATTTCCACTCAGTACATACAATTATATGATGGAGTAAAAGAGTTATTAGAAGCGTTAAGAAGTAAAGGAAAAGCTATTTATTTATTATCTAATGCACAAAATATTTTTACACGTTATGAACTAAGGTATCTCGGAATTGAACATTTATTTGATGATATTTTTATTTCATCACAATATGGCTGTAAAAAGCCAGATTCATCATTTTATATGAAACCTATCGAGAAATATAAAATTAAGCCACAGGAAAGTATTATGATTGGCAATGATTATAAATGTGATATATTAGGGGCGAAAGGAGTAGGTTTAGATACTTTTTATATTCATTCTAATTTATCACCTGATTTAGAGCAAGAGGTTGAAAGTACCTATTTTTTACAAGAGATGGATTTAAGAAGGGTAAAAGAAATATTAATACAGAATGATTAGTTAAATGGAGCACATACTAATAGAAGGAGATACTGACAAGTAAATTTTGAATCAGTATCTCCTTTTATTAGATATTAGGATTTAGTTAGAATTAGAAGTAAGGTGAATATTTTGGTTGTCAATATAAAGATTTAGATTAAGCTTTTGAGCAATAAAACTAATTGGTAGGTAAGCTTTGTTATTTTGAAGGGTAGAGATGACATTTGTATTATTAGCATCTAATGGCATAATTTCACCATTTACAATTGCAACATTATAGCCAAGAGGAAATTCAAGTACCATATCATTCGTTTGAATAACTGCAGTTTTTGTAGCTTGGTGGTATTGTATTGGAAGATTGAGTGCATCAGATAAGGCTCTGATAGGAACAAGAGTTCTTCCGTTACTAATTAAAAGATTATTTTTAAGATCAAGTTTTTGGTTATTAATTGCGAGTCCGTATTGTGCGACTTGAACTTTTGAGTTAAGTTGTCTTTTTTGTGATGCAATGATAGATTTTACAGAATCAGAAAGAATAACTGAATCATTTACTTTTCCAGTAGTGTCTGAAGAAATATCAGTACTAGAAATTTCTGAGTTATTTGGTGTAAGAGAAGGTACAACTAAAGGATCTTCTTTAACCGTAGAACTAGATGGGTGATCTAGAGAAGGTTGACTATTAGAAACTGATGCACTATTAACTGATTCACTAGAACTAGGTCGAATGATAGTATACTGAGCAAGTGCTGTTTCACTTGGCATTGTGCCTTTGTAGGCAACTACTTTTAAAGTACCAGAATATTTTAGAGCAATAGGCTGCCCAGGTTTATAGATTCGACTATTAAGTGTCACTTCACTTCCATCAAGGGTGTAACGAATTTGAACATTAGGGGTAGTACAATCTAAAGTTACATGTTGAATACCGTTGTATTTACCTTCTGGTAATGAAATAGTAGGTTGGGCAACTTTATCATGGATTACTGGAACGCGTACGACTACAGCTTTATCTTGAGTTAATAAATAACCAGGAATTTTAAAAGTAAGAATGTTAGGGATACTTTTTGGGTCTATATTTGTGGCCGCCATATTAAATACAAATTCTGTTTCATTATTAACTGTCACACTAGAAGACTCACTAAATTGATTATTACCGTCAAGTGTTTTGAGGTTTAACGAGCTAAGAATAGCAGGGTGAAGATAACTAGCTGCAGCTTGAGGATCTATAAAAGCCGTATTTAAGAGCTGAGCTGAAATTGTAAAGCATCCACCTGCAATATCTGAAGCTAGAACAGGATTTGAGGTTACAAGGACAGAACTATCTGGCAATGGTATATCATAGACAATAGGCACAGTTACTGTAACATCTTTAGTGGTTGTTAATAAATAATGTGGAATGGTGAAAGTAAGTGCATGTCCTAAAGAATCTAAATCAATATGTGCAGCTTTAAGATTAAGAATCATTTCAGCTTCGTTATTAATGTAGAGGCTAGACAATTTTTGATGCTCATATATATCTTCAGAAGGCTCTAGATTTAAAGAATTTTCTATATAATATGCAATAGATGAAGCATCAGCTTTAGGATCTTTGAAGGCTGTACCTTGCAATTGAACCTTAAGAGAAATATACTCATTAGAAAAAGCAGAAACAGTTAGGGTATCACCATTAGAAATAGAATCTGCATTAACCGTAACGCATGTAATAGTAGCGCTAGTAGTTGGTCTATTGATTTCGATAGAAGGGCCTGTAGTTGGTCGGTTGATTTCAATAGAAGAATCTGTTGTAGTTTGAAGAGTATGCGCTGTAAATACTCTATTTGGAGAATTGATTTCTAAAGGCTGAGCAGAAATTGGCGAACATGTTTGAGCCATTAATAAAACAGTCAATAGATAAGTAAGTCTTTTGTTCATTATAATAGTATCCTTTCAGTCATTAATTAGTAATATACAACTATATATCGGTATATTGCTAGAATAAAAAAAGAAAAAATGTAAAAAAATGTAAATACATAAGAGAGACAAGCTTGTTAAAGGTAGGGAGGAAAACAATTCTACTATTTATAGTGATATTTTTATCAAAACATATTAAAATGAAATCTATGTGCAAACAATAACTAGAAAAAAGAACTAAAAAGCACAGAGGAGAAAGAATATGTATTTTGTGACTGTAGAGGAATTAGTGAATCATTTAGAATTAGAAAATTTAGTACCAGACATACCCTATAAAAATCGAAAGATTACAGTATGTGATGTGAATAGACCTGCTCTACAGTTGGCTGGATTTTTTAAAAATTTTGATTCGGATAGAGTTCAGATTATAGGAAAAGTGGAGAGTGATTTTTTAAAGGAAATAGAGGATAGTAAAGAAAGACAACAGAGGATAGAAAAATTTATGGAGCATAAAGAAATTCCATGTATTATTATTTGCCTAGAAGAAGTAGAGATAGATTTACACATGCTTTGCTGTGCCTTACAAAGTGGAATTCCTCTATTTAAGTCAAAATTGCCAACAAGTACACTTTTGGCAGAAGTTAATAGATGGCTTCAGGAAAAATTGGCACCGAGAGTAACAAGACATGGAATTTTAGTAGATGTTTATGGTGAAGGCGTACTCATTATGGGGGAAAGTGGTATAGGAAAAAGTGAAGCGGCACTTGAACTTGTAAGACGTGGTCATAGATTGGTTGCAGATGATGCAGTAGAGATTAGAAAAATGGCTTCTAATAAACTATTAGGGATGGCACCTGAGATAACAAGATATTTTATTGAAGTAAGAGGAATTGGAATTGTAGATGTAAAAGAACTATATGGTGCAGGAGCTGTTAAAGAAAAGAAACGTATTGATTTAGTCGTTAAGTTGGAACCTTATGTAGAAGGCAGCGATAAAGATCGTTTAGGGTTAGAAGAAGAGTTTACTAATATTTTAGGGGTAGACATTCCTACGAATACAATTCTTATTCGTCCAGGACGTAATATAGCTATTTTATGTGAAATTGCAGCAGTTAATTTTAGAGAAAAGAAGATGGGATATAATGCTGCGCAAGTTTTGGCACAGCGAGTAGAAGAAAGCATTATGGCTAATAGTGGACAAAATCACCTATAAAAAATATAAAAACGTAACAAAATGTAATAAGAATAAATAAGCAATTAGTTAGTATGAAGCTACTATACAGCATATCATAACATTTAATAGAATAAATGATTTATCTTATTAAAAAAATTATAAAAAGTTGCTTATACTCTAAATTATTTTGGTTTGATATAATGGTCTTGGTAATATAGAGGTTAAATAGGGAGGCTTCAAATATGAAAAAAGGTAACAAAATCTTAATGACATCTCTTATGTCAGCAATGGTTATGTCTATGAATGCTATGCCAGTATTAGCAGAAGAGACAACATCAAATGAAAAGGATATTGTTGTATTATATACAAATGATATTCACTGTGGAGTTAATGAAGAAAAGAGTATGGGGATTTCAGGAGTAGCTGCTTATAAAGCAGAAATGGCTAAAGAGTATGGCGAAGAACAAGTTACTTTAGTAGATTGTGGAGATGCTATTCAAGGAGATGCTATTGGTACACTTTCCAATGGAGAGTATCTAATAGATATTATGAATGCAACAGGCTATGACTATGCCGTATTTGGTAACCATGAATTTGATTATACGATTCCACAGCTTACTAAATTAGTGGAAAAAGCAGAAGCGAAATATTTAGGATGTAACTTTAAGTATTTAGGAGAAGATCCTAAAGCAGGATTAAATGTTGCACCATATGCTATTCATGATTATAACGGTGTAAAAGTTGGTTATGTAGGAATTTGTACACCTGAATCATTATTTAAATCAACACCAGCCTATTTTATGAATGAAAAGGGCGAATACATTTATAGTTTTTGCCAAGGTAATGATGGACAAGACCTTTATAAGGCAGTACAATCAGCTGTAGATGCAGCACGTAAAGAAGGGGCACAACATGTTGTAGCTTTAGCTCATCTTGGAATTGAAGAAACATCAGCACCTTATCGTTCTACAGATGTTATTGCAAAAACAACAGGTATTGATGTTGTTCTAGATGGTCACTCTCATAATACAGTAGCTAGTGATAAAGTTAAAAATGCAGAAGGAAAAGAGGTTATTCTTTCTCAAACAGGAACAAAACTTGCAACACTTGGTAAATTAGTCATCAAAGCAGACGGCACAATGACTACAGAACTTGTAAAAGATTATGCAAAACAAGATGAAACGACGAAGCAAGTTATAAAAGGTATTCAAGAATCTCTTGAAAAAGTACTTGGTGAAGTTGTGGCAAAATCTGATATAGAGTTAAGTACAAATGCTGCAGATGGTACACGTGCTGTACGTAATCAAGAAACAGCTATTGGGGATTTATGTGCAGATGCATATCGTAAAGTATCTGGTGCGGATATTGCTTTTGTAAATGGTGGAGGTATTCGTGCAAGTATTAAAAAAGGCGATATAAGTTATAAAGATATCATTAGTGTTCATCCATATGGCAATGAACTTTGTGTTATAGAAGCAACAGGACAAGAAATATTGGATGCTTTAGAGTTAGGAAGTAAAAGTGTAACAGACCAATCATCAGATGGAAAAAATGCACTTGGTGAAAGTGGTGGATTCCTTCAAGTATCTGGCGTAAAATATACAATTGATCCATCTATTAAGTCAACAGTAATGACAGATGAAGAAGGTTTATTTGTTAAAGTAGAAGGAGAACGTCGTGTAAAAGATGTTCAAGTATTAAATAGTAAAACAAATAAGTATGAAGCAATTGATCCAGAGAAGACATACACATTAGCTTCTCATAATTATATGCTTAAATTAAAAGGTGATGGTTATAGTATGTTTGCAGACAATAAATTACTACAAGATTCTGTTATGTTAGATAATCAAGTACTTATTACATATATTAAAGAATCTCTTGGTGGATTTATTGGAGAGGACTATGCTACTTCACAAGGACGCATTACTATAGCAGTAGCAGAAACAGAGAAAAAAGCTGCTTAAGAATAAAAATGGCTTATTGTAAAGTCAAAAGAAATTCGAATATATGAAAAAGCATAAGAATATGCGAATATGTAATAAGGCTGTTGGAGAATATCCAACAGCCTTATTACATCCACTACTCTTGGAATAAATACCTAGGAGAGTTAGGATATAAAAGTATAGCCAAGAAATATTACTTATAGGTTAATAGGTTGAATATCTCCTAAAGTAATTGCTCCACCATTTGGTGCTTGATAGACAGAAATCATAACATAATAAGAGGTTGGTGGGTTTGTAGTAGTTGTTGCACGAGCAATAAAGTTATAATTTGTACCATTTACAATTTGGGTACGTACAGCAATTGGTTCATAAGTTACACCTGTAAGGCCAGCTGTTGCTGCTTGGAAGACATATAAATCATAACTATCTAAAGCTTCAAAGTCTGTATAGCCACCAGGTTGAGTTGGGGGATATGAAGGACATGAAGGACATGGTTTATGTGGTGGTCTATGTGGTGGAATAAAAGGTGGATAATAGCAGCAATAGTTTGAAGGTTTAGATTGAGCACAAGGACGTTCTTGAGGACAAGAAGGTTGATTGCAAGAGCATTCTTGAGGACAAGAAGGTTGATTGCAAGAGCATTCTTGAGAACAAGAAGGTTGATTGCAAGAGCATTCTTGAGAACAAGAAGGTTGTTTACAAGGGCATTCTTGAGAACAAGAAGATTGATTATAAGAGCATTCTTGAGGACAAGAAGGTTGATTACAAGGACATTCTTGAGAACAAGAAGATTGTTCGCACTGATTCCAAGATGAATAGCGATAAGCAGTATTAGGGTTGATATTACATTGATTACAGTAGTTACTATGATAACGCATATATTTTCCTCCTTAAATAAAAATCATAATGAAATGACTTTCTGCTATATCATATGAAGCTACCGGACAAGAAGTTACAAAGTATGGAAAAAAAGATAAAAAAATAATAGAAATTATCGTAAAATAAAAAGGGTGTAACAAAATATATACACCCTTTTTATAATTGGCAATTAAGATATACTTTTCTAAAGTACTCTTTTAAGATTAGATACTTAAATCAAGTTGACTGCCTAAATGTGGATTAACTGAAAGTTCCATTGCTTTCATGTTTTCAATGAGTTGATTACCTGATTGTTCTAATGTATCCATATTGAGTTTTGTAATAGCTAATCCAACAGCAGTACTAAGTTCTTGTGCAGATAGTGACATACTTAAACTTGCGATATCCATAAAAATACCTCCTTAATTAATAGTCTTAAGTTATTGTAAGTAGTTTAGGGGAGGTTTGTCTATTATTTTCTTAAGAAATAATGAAAGTGTTGGAAATAATTATATCCGGAAAGCTTATTTAATTTTTCAGTTTTCATTATAAGTTGGTGCATTTCATCCACTAGTCCGTTAAATAATGGTATGATAATAAAGGAAGTAATAAAAAGAAAAGGAGAAGAGGACTTGAAGAAAATAAGACTAAAAGAAAATTTTATGCAAAAGACCCTAGTCGTTTGGTTAGGTGCTTTTTTATGTTGTGCATTATGGGGAAGTGCTTTTCCTTGTATTAAGATAGGCTATAAGCTATTTGAGATAGAGTCTAGTGAAACCATGACACAAATCCTCTTTGCAGGATGTCGTTTTACTTTAGCAGGGATTTTGACTATTTTAATAGGGAGTCTAATGAGTGGCCAATTTTTAAAACCAAAGAAACAATCATTAGCCCCTATTTTTAAATTGAGTTTAACACAAACGGTAGCCCAATATATTTTCTTCTATATTGGACTTGCGCATACAACAGGTGTGAAGGCTTCTATTATTCAAGCAGTTAATGTATTTGTGGCTATTTTAGTAGCAAGTTTAATTTTTCATCAGGAAAAACTAGATGGCAAAAAGATGTTAGGAAGCTTAATTGGCTTTATAGGCGTGGTATTAGTTAATATAACAGGAATTGATGTAAGTAGCAGTTTTTCATTAGTAGGAGAAGGAGCTATTTTCTTATCAACAGTTGCATATGCTTTTTCTTCTGTTATGATTAAAAATTACTCAAAAGAGGAAAATCCAGTTGTACTAAGTGGTTATCAGTTTATTATAGGTGGCATGATTATGGTACTATGGGGCTTAATAGGTGGTGGACGCATTCATACCATCACAACGAGTGGAATGATGATGCTTTTATATCTTGCGCTTCTTTCAGCAGTTGCCTATTCTTTATGGGGAATTTTATTAAAATATAATCCTGTATCTAAAGTAGCTGTATTTGGTTTCATGAATCCGGTATTTGGTGTATTGTTATCAGCTATGCTTTTAAAGGAATATGAAACGCTAAATTATATGAGTATTGTTTCACTTATTTTAGTATGTATCGGTATTTATATTGTAAACAAAGAAAAGTAACAGTAGATGTAAACACAAGTAAAAATCCATTATGTATCTAACGATGAGGATAACTCATTAACTGTTTTTTGACTAAATAAACAAGTTATGGCATAGATCTTTTCGTATCCTAAATCTTTATAGAGTTGTGGTTGATAGAAACCATACTCTGGTAAAAGACAAGATACCCCATTTTGAGATGTATGGACTTGAATAACTAGTGGAATCTCTTGATCATATTTAATTGTTTTACGATTGATTAAGTAAGAATTTGCTGTACTTAATCCTTTAAAGTTAAAATCAGCTTTTGTTTCATAGCTATTAAAACCTTCATTTTCGATAGCTAGTTTTAAGCCTAAGCCTACATTTTCAAAAGTAAAGGCTATTCGACCAGTGGTTTTATTTAGCTGTTGAGCACCACCACTTAGTAGGTTCCACTTATTATTTACTAATTCGTAAGTATTAATTTGTAAAGATTGAATGGTATCATCTACTGAAAAATCTAATATATAGGGGATGGATTCTACTCCAATAAGTTCAATAAGTGATTGTTCTTCTTTGGTTAATTTGGCCTTTTGAATATACATTTGATGAGTGGTGTTTTGGGATGAACAAGCTGTGAAAGTAAATAGTAAAGTAGTAATAGTGAAAAAAGTTAATATCTTTGTCGATGCTATGACTTTTCTCATGATTGGGCTCCTTTATAAAATGGTTATTTATTTAATTATAACATGTTTTGAAATTGATTTACTGAATGATTTGAATATTTAAATTTAATACCCCTGATATGTGTTTGAAATAGCATATCAGGGGTAAAATTTACTCTGTTCTTAAAGAGTCAACAGGATCTAATTTAGCAGCTTTTTGAGCTGGGAAGAGACCTGCAATCATACTAACAATTGTACTTAGAAGGACACCTACAACGCAGTATGGAATAGTAAGGTTCATTACATTCATTTCAAAGATTTGCATAGAGAAGTAGTTAACGACAATAGAAACAACATAAGCTGTTACAAGTCCAATGGTCCCACTTGTAATACCAATTAAGAAAGCTTCTGATACAAAGATACGTTTAATGTCTTTGCTTCTTGCGCCAATTGCTCTAAGAAGTCCAATTTCTTTGGTTCTTTCTACAACACTAATATAAAGGACAACGAGAATCATAATAGAAGAAACAAGAAGAGAGATACCTGCAATACCTGCCAAAACAATAGTTAAGATATTGAGCATTGTAAGCATTTGGTCACCCATCATTTCTTGAGTTGAACCACCATAACCTAAATCTGTAATGGTTGTTTTAATCTGGCTTGCTGTATTTTCATCATCAGCTACTAAATAAACCATAGTAGGTTCTAATGTATGACCTTGCTCAGCCAAGAGTGATTCAATGGCTGAATAATTGACATAGATAGAATGATTCGTATCTGCAAGAGCATTATGGTCACCTGCTGTATAAACACCACTCACTACAAATTCACCTTTAATAGGTTGATTGTCAATAAGTGCATCTACTTCAACAACTTGACCAAGTACATCATGTCCCAATTCATCATAAACCGATTGATTAAGTAAAATCTCATTTTCTGCTGAAGGCAGTTTACCTTCTGCAAGATTAGCTTCTGTTAAAACAGATGACATACTTGTAAGACCCATAAGGTAGCAACTTGTATCACCATAGCTAATACTGTTGCTAGGCGTCATCGTAATATATTGGAAGCCTTTTTCAACTTCTTTAACACCTTTAATTTCAGATAGCTCTTTTAAATTTTCTTCTTTAAAAGGTTCTTTCATTCCAATAGCTGTCATAGCAGACATTGGGTCATTTGGGTCAATAGTAGCTTGCTCCATACTCACTTCTACAACTAATGGATTCATAAAGCTATCAATCATATTACTAAAATAGGATTTAATCCCATTACCAAGTGCCAGCATCGTAACAACACTCATAATCCCAATACTCACACCAAGTGCAACTAAAATATTTCTTTTTAATTTTTGTTTCATATTATGAGCAGCCAGTTTAGTAGCAGAGAAAAAGCTAAGATTTTCGCTTACTTTAGGCGTACTCTGTTTTATATTATTTTCTAAAGTAGATGAGCAGTCACTTACAGATTGAGTCGTATCTTTAATAATTTCACCATCTAATATTTGAATCACTCGACTAGAATGAGCAGCTACTTTTTCGGAGTGAGTTACCATAATGACAAGTTTGCCTTTTTGAGCAATAGATTGAATAATATCTAAAACTTGCTCGGTAGTCTCTGAATCTAATGCACCAGTTGGTTCGTCAGCTAAAATAATTTCAGGATCATTAATAAGGGCACGTGCAATAGCCACTCTTTGTCTTTGACCTCCTGAAAGTTGATTTGGTTTTTTATGAATATGTTTTGCTAAGCCAACTTGTTCTAAAGCTTTTGTAGCTTTTTCAATACGTTCATTTTTATCTACATTAGATAAAGTTAAAGCGATCGTTACATTATCTAGTATGGATAAATGGGGAATTAAATTACAGTTTTGAAAGACGAAACCGATTTGATCTTTTCTGTAACAATCTAGTTCTTTTTCGGAAAAGGTACCGATATTTTGTCCATCAACAAGTAATTCGCCATCAAATTGAGAATCGAGTCCACCAATTAAATTCATAATAGTAGATTTTCCACTTCCAGATTCACCAATAATAGAAACGAGTTCACCTTTGTCAAAGGAAACATTAATGTTTTTAAGTACCTGAAAAGATTGTGAATCATTAATCTTATAGGACTTATTGATATTTCTTAATTCAAGTAATCTCATGTTGCCTCCATATATGTGTTTGTTAATTTGTACATTGCCATAATATATGTACAATGAACTAGTTTATATTTTATAGGTTATTAATATTAGTGTAAATAATTGTAAGAAGAATAAGAGCTGCTTTTTTATGGTAATTATAAGGTTTACCTATAAAATAAGGATTTTGTAGATAAGACTTTTCGCTGAGTCGAATTTAGGATAAAATAAGAGCATCAGTTTAACTCGAAAGGAATTAGATTCAATGAATACAACTCAAACAATAGCTGTGCTTAAAGCTTTTTATTTTGGAAGTGATAGTATAGCAGCCATTGCACATCGTACACAAATATCTCGTGATGAAGTAAGAGAAATATTACGTAATGCACGTGAATGTGGACTCATTAAATATTCTACAAAAGATTATAATGAAACCTTTGTCCACAAAGATAGTAAAAAATTAGGCGAATATTTAAAAGTAAAAGGACTTATTCAAGAAAGAAGAAATCCAGTAGCTCATAAAAATAGTAAATCAAGAACACCTTTTAGAGGGCATAAGAAAACAAAATAAGAAGAACAAAAGGCTATTTGCAAAATGAAGTGCAAATAGCCTTTGGATTTATAAAGGATTTTTAGTTTTCTTCTCTAAGAATTTCTACTTTATATCCATCTGGGTCTGTTACGAAATAGTAGTGTGGTGCTTCACCTGGAAGACCTTTAAGTGGGGTTACTTCATAGCCCATAGCAGCATGTTTTTCGTGGTTTGCTTCGAGGTCAGGTGTAGCAACTGCAATATGGCTAAAGCCATTACCTAGTTCATAAGGTTTTTCAGGATTATAGTTATAAGTAAGCTCTAATTCATAGCCACCTATTTTATCTGATAAATAAACTAAAGTAAAGCTATGTTCAGGAAAATCTTTTCTACTTACTTCAATTAAACCAAGTGCATTTTTGTAGAAGTCTAAAGATTTTTCTAAATCCATAACACGAATACAAGTGTGTAACATTTTCATATAGTGTCCTCCCAAAATTGTAGAATAGATTATATTTTAGCATATTTTAGAAGTAAAGTTCAATAAGTTTAAAACTTTAGAGAAAGAAGAGATTGTTTTACAATATAAAAAAGGCGTATGCTATAAACGAAGAGGATTATGGAGGAGAAATATAATGAAAACATATCAAACAACGTGTGTCTATTTTTCAGCAACAGGAACCACTAAAAGAAGTGTGGTAGAAATGGCAAAAATATTAGATGAAAGCTATGAAGAAATGGATTTAACCATTTGTAATGAGGCTATACAAGAAAGTAGATTTGGGAAAAATGATTTTGTTATTTTTGGTGCACCAGTTTATTCAGGAAGAATTTATGAAGGAGCAATCAAAAGATTTAAAAAGATAGTTGGAGAGCAGACACCATGTTTAATAGTTGTAGCATATGGAAATAGAGATTTTGATGATGCTTTAATTGAACTTTATGATTTAGCTAAAACACAAGGGTTTATTCCAATTGGAGGTGCAGCAGTAGTAGCAGAACATACATATGGTGCAATACAAGTAGGTAGACCGAATGAAGTAGATTTAGAAGAAGATAGAAAGTTTGCAGAGTGTATAAAACAAAAGTTAATGAGAAAAGAGCTAACAGAAGTACCAATGCCCGGTAATCGTCCTTATAGAGTGGGAGGTAAAGGAGGCTCTTTTAGGCCAACAACAACAAATGAATGTATAGAGTGTGGTCTATGTAGCACGCTTTGTCCTGAACAAGCAATATTAAAAGAAAATCCTAGAATTTTAGATGATGGCAAATGTATTTCATGTTTTAGATGTATCCGCCAATGCCCAGCAAAAGCAAAGGTTGTAGAGACACAAGAATATCAAACATTTGTAAAAGATTTCAATATAAGACTCGCTCAAAGGAAAGAAAACCTCTATATTTTAAATTAGAGAGGATAGGAGCATTGAAAGAAATAGCAAGCTATAGTATAATGAAGCATAAAAATTTGGAGTAGTGATAAGCATGAATACATTAGAAAAACAATTTACTGAATTACTTATTAAAAATTGCGAAGAAGCTCAGAAGGCATGTGCCTATAGAGGTATTCGTTTTATACAAACTATTCAAAAGTTTGGAGGTGTCAAAACCGCAAAAGAAATTATTCGTAAAGGTAGACTTTCAGATGAGTTTGAAGTACTGGAAAAAGCAGGACTTATTAAGCTGACTATGGAAGCTTTGGTAGTAGATAGAAGATTTTCTGAATTATTCTCAGATGATGAAGTAAATAGTTGTTATGAAGTTTTATGTGAATATGGCTATTATGCTATATAGTAAAAAGGCAAACTCATAAATAAGGATTGACATTCATATCATATACAGAAAAGGAGGTCTGTATATGATTAAGTCAATTAATATTAAGAATCTATTAATTAGTCTAGGAATTAGTTTAGGGACGGGGATTTTAGCTACTATTTTAACAATAGGCAATATGAGCATGTATATGCAGTTTGAGAAGCCACCGCTATCACCACCTGCATGGCTATTTCCAGTAGTATGGACAATTTTGTATATTTTAATGGGGATTTCAGCGTACATGATTTCTGAGTCAAATGCAACACAAGAACAAAAAGATAAGGCATTAAGTATTTATGGCTTTCAGTTATTTTTTAACTTTTTATGGACCATTATCTTTTTTGCATTTTATCAATATTTAGCAGCTTTTATTGTATTAGTGATGCTATGGATTCTTATTTTACTAACAATTATCAGTTTTAATAAGATTAATTCTTTGGCAGGTAAATTACAAATTCCGTATTTGGCCTGGGTAACTTTTGCGGGTTATTTAAATTTAGCAATTTATTTAATTAATTAAATGATTGATTAGCTGGAAAGTTTATTTGCTTGGTTTATTTTAACATACATAAAGAAAAGTCAAGAATAATAGAATAGTTGTTTTATATAAGGATAGGGCTTCTGGAGAGGGAAGTCCTATTTCTATATCTAGGTATCGATAGATTTATTTAACATAGCCTTTTTCATTAATGAAAAATTTATGTGGATTCCAAATCTCTAGCAAAAGAAATGTGGTATAATAAGTAAGTTTTAGGACGAAGATTAAAAGAAATGAGTCAATATAAAATGAAGTAATATGTAAGCAAAGAGGTAATAGCAATGGTAAAACAAAAAATAGAAAGATTTTGCCTGGAGTTAGGGCTAGAGTATTTTGGCTTTATTCCTTGTAGGAGATTTGATGAATTAGAGTCCTTTTATAAAGAGCGCCAAGAGAAAAAATTACAAAATGAATTTGAGGCAAAAGATTTAGAGCAGCGACTTAGTCCCTATCATTACATGGAAGATGGAAAAACTATTTTATCCATTGCTTTCCCATATGATTATGAGTCCCAAGAAGAAAAGGAAGATAGCAAAGAAAAACAAGAAGAAGCAAATAATGGATTTTCCATTTATACAAAAAGATTAGATTATCATCGTGTGGTAAAAAAATATTTGGATCAGATTGTAAGCTTTATAGAAACATTAGGTGGACAAGCTATTGCTTTAGTAGATAGTAATACTTTACCAGAACGTTATATTGCTTATTTAGCAGGAGTAGGTTTTATAGGTAAGAACAACATGATTATTACAGAAAAATATGGTTCATATGTCTTCTTAGGAGAAATTATCATGAATCTTGAGCTACCGTGTGCAGAACAAAGGAAACAGAGTGAACTTATGCAGTTTAAAGAATGTGGGAACTGTGAAAATTGTTTAAAAGAATGTCCAACTAAGTCTATTAATAAAAAGAGGTGTAATCCTAATATTTGTCTTTCTTATTTCACACAAAAGAAAGAACTTACAATGCAGGAGATGAAACTTTTAAAAGGGAATATATTTGGATGCGATTTTTGTCAGTTAAAGTGTCCATATAATCAACAAGCAGAAAAAAGTGCAATTGAAGATTTTAAAAAGCTTATGTATATGGAAGAAGATGCAAACATTTATGCTACAATGGACAATAAGTTTTTTAAGGAAAAAATAAGTGGAACATCTTGTGGCTGGCGTGGAAAGAATGTGATTAAGCGAAATGCTATTATTCGTATGGCTTATGAAGGACGTGCAATAGAAGAATTTATAGGAGATTCACCTTATATTAATGAGTATATACAAAAGCTAATAGATGAAAAGAGTAAGTCATAAAATGTAAAATAAACAAAATCTAAAAAAGAAGTATAAATAGGTTTGAAAAAATTGGCATTTAATGGGATAATATAATTTCTAAAACAATCACATAAATTAAAGCACGAAGGAGTATTTTAATATGAACAAAAAATGGATGAGTTTCTTATTAGTAGGAATCGTAAGTTTACAAAGTGTTACTGCAATGGCAAGCACAACAACTACACAAAATGAAGCGTCAGTAGTAATGGAACAAGAAGCAGATACTGTAGAAACAGTAGAACAAGCAAGTAATGTTTGCGTTAAAAGTGGTGAAGTAAGCGAAGTTAATAAAGTAGAAGATGCCTATGAAATTTTAGTAGGTTCAAAGATTGAGGGAACTCGATTTATAGTAAAACCTAATACACAAGTAATCAATGTAGAAACCTTGCAGTTTATGGATGTTTCAGAGATTAAAGTAGGGATGAAGCTTGAAGTTGTATTAAATAAAAATACACCAATGACAATGAGTTTACCTGCAATCTGTACAGAACAAGTAGCTATTTTAGTAAGTTCAGAGAAAAAACAAGTAGAAGTAGGTTACTTTAATGAAGAATTAATCAATGAAGCAAATACACTTAAGCTTAATATTGAAAAAGATACAATGATTCAAAATGATAAAGGTGAAAGACGTATTTTTGATGCAGAAGACATTAAAAATAAAGATGCTATTGTAATCTATACAACAACAACTCGTAGTATTCCAGCTCAAACAACACCAGAATTTGTAATGATTTTAGACTTACAAAATGAAGCAACACAAGAAGGACAAACTACAGAAGAGGTAAAGAGTGAAGCAGAAGCTAAGACAGCAGTTGTAGATGCCTATCAAAGTGTTAGAGAAGTAGCAGATACATTAGGCTATGAAGTAAAATGGGATAATGAAACAAAAACAGCTACTTTAACTAAAGAAGATCAAGTACTTCAAGTAACAGTAGGAGAAAAACAGTATATTTGTAATGAACAAGTTTATACTATAGAAGAAGCTGCTAAATTACAAGAAAATACTTTATATATTTCTAAAATGGTAGTGGCAGCTTTAGCAGAGTAAAAAAATATATTTTAAACGATAAATAGAATGAAAATGCGCTTACTACATACAATATTTTAATTATAAGGTATAATTGTATTATGTTAAAATATAATTACTTATTTAAAATATTAAGGAGGTAGCAAATGGCAGGAGGTTTCTTAGGAAGAGTAGCAGCTGATACGTTAGGCATTTCTGATATTGGTAAGATTATTGATGTAAAAGATTTTGATAAGGTAGATGGGGATGACTTTATCTTACATGAAGATGGTGAAAAGATTTACTATGTGATTAAGTCTAAAACGGATGAATATGTTTTTACAAATTATGGTTTAATCCATGTAGATGGTAAATCTGCCGTTGATAAAAAACGTTTAGTCAAACGCTATGAATTTAAATCGACTATTTTAAGTCAGGTATATATTGAGACAGCTGGAATGATTGACTTAGATATTGAAATTAAATTTAATTTAGGTGAAGAAACATTTAGCATTGATGTAGATAGAAATCAAATGACTAAGCTTAAACAAATTTATAAAACATTAGTGGAGATTAGTCGAATGCAACAGCATCATAAGATGTTATTCCAAGATGGAGTAACAGGTCTAGAGCGAGCTAATGCAGGTATATCTCGTAATCTGATTCAAGGAGATATTGTAGAGGCTGTAGAAAAGTTAACCAATTTTAATTTAGATTGGATGGAAGCACTTAGAAAAGAGTATCAAGTAAGAGACTATTCTAATGTATATGAAAAATATCGTTTAGTATAATAAGCAGTCATAATGAATGCGTTATTTAAATAAGGTTTATCTTAGCACTAAGCTTAAGATAAACCTTATTATTTTTTGTTTAAAGGATAGGGGATAATGCTTGCAATTATCATCTGTTTGTGGCATGATAGTAAAAATATTTAAAACAGACATTATAAGGAGGCAGGAATATGAAACAAGTAGCAGCATTTTTTGATATTGATGGTACTATATATCGCGAAGGGCTTATCACAGAAGTTTTTAAGAAACTTGTAAACTATGAACTAATTGATGGTGGTAAATGGTACAATGAGGTACGTCCTGCTTTTTTAAATTGGGACAAGCGTGTAGGAGATTATGATACTTATCTTCAAAAAATGGTAGATATTTATACTGAGGAAACAAAAGATATTCATAAAGATCAAATAGCATATGTTGCTCAACGTGTCATAGAGCAAAAAGGAGATCGTGTTTATACTTTTTCAAGAGAACAAATTAAATGGCATCAATCAAATGGTAATAAAGTTATTGCGGTATCAGGTTCACCATATGAACTAGTAAAAGAGATGGCAGACAAATATGATTTAGATGATTGTAGAGGGACTATCTATCAAACAGGTGGGGATGGGAAATATACAGGTGAAGTCATACCAATGTGGGACGCTGTGAGTAAGCGAAAAGCGATTATGGAATTAGTAGAGCAGTATAATATTGATTTATCTGAGAGCTATGCGTATGGTGATACAGCGGGAGATTTCACCATGCTTAAAATGGTAGGTCATCCATTTGCTATTAATCCAACAAGAGAATTACTTAACAAAATTCGAGAAGATGAAGAACTTAGAGAAAAGGTAACAATTATTGTTGAGCGTAAGGATGTAACTTATAAGCTTAATATTAATCAACTTAATATACTTTAAAGGCATAGAGTAAAGCATAAAAGAAGGTGTTTAAAAGCACCTTCTTTTTTTGGAAAAAAATAAGAAATTAAAATCAACAAGAGCACACAATATTAAAATCTGAATAATATTTAATTAAAGATATATATTCAAGAAAAGATAATGTATTTATATTTAAATAATTATAAATATGTTATAATAATGTTAACATTATAGTTATCATGTAAACATAAGTCATGGAATTATAAAATGGGGGAGATTAATATGGAAACAAGAATCTGTCTATCCTGTAAACACATGTTTCATTATATTGCAGGGCCTGTAGTATGCCCACAGTGTAGGGAAAAAGAAGAACAGCAATTTAAAATTGTAAAAGAGTATTTAAGACAGTATCCGGGTGCGACTTTAACGCAAGTAAGTGAAGCAACAGGAGTAAGTAGTAAACTTATTTTAAGATTTTTAAGAGAAGAGCGTTTAGAAGTGACATCTGATTCAGCTATTAGTTTAGTATGTGAAAGATGTGGTAAGAAAATTTTAACAGGAACAAGGTGTAATGAGTGTTCGGCAGAACTTATGAAGACACTTAATCAAATGAAGGGAAGCTTTGTGGGAGAAAAAAAGGAAGATACAAAATCCAAAATGAGATTTTTAGATGCAAATCAGTATAGAAGATAAAGGTATATTTTAAAATTCTACTAAATAGAATAATGATGTAGACAAAGGCGTCACAAACATTACTTATTAGAGTGTGTTTATGATGCCTTTTTTATATTTTGTAAAAAAGGAGGCAAAAGAAATGTGTTCTATATGTGGCATGATAGACTGGGAAGATAAAGATAATATAGGATCTGAAATGGTTGCGAAGATGGGAAAGGCATTAATACATCGAGGTCCAGATCAACAGGAGATTTATACTAATTGGCACGTTGCTTTTGAACATAATCGCTTAGCTATTATTGATATTGATAATGGGTTACAACCTATGAAGAGAATTTATAATGGAAAGATGTATGTCATGGTTTATAATGGTGAAATTTATAATGTACCTGAGCTAAGAAGAATAATTGAAAATCATGGAATCATTTTGCAAACAAGATGTGACACAGAAGTTGTTTTATATATGTATATTTTGTTTAAAGAGCAGTGTGCAAGTTACTTGAATGGTATTTTTGCTTTTGCAGTATGGGATGAATCTGAAAATCATGTGTATTTAGCAAGAGATCGTTTTGGAGTTAAGCCATTATTTTATACAAAAGTAGGTACTACCTTTTTGTTTGCTTCTGAGATTAAAGGACTTTTAGCGCATCCTAAAGTGAAGAGAGTCTTAGGAAGAGAAGGACTTTGGCAACTTTTATATATGTCACCTACCACAATAAATGGTAAAAGTGTGCTAAAGGATATTGATGAAATACCTATGGGGTATTATGGCATCTACAATAAAGAAGGATGGAAAATGAAATCTTATTGGCATTTAGAGGCAAAGGTATTTAACGAAACCGAGGACGAAGCCATTGATACAACTAAGTCACTATTAAAAGATGCTATAGAAAGGCAGTTAGTATCAGATGTACCATTAGCTACTTTACTTTCTGGAGGATTAGATTCGTCTATTATAACAAGTGTAGCAGCTAGAAAGTATGCAGAAGAAGGAAAAAAGCTTACTACTTATTCGTTTGAATATGAAGATAATAGAAAGTATTTTCAAAGTACACTATTTCAACCTCAAAGTGATGATGAGTTTGCTTTTGCATTATCACAGGTATTAGGAACAAAACATGAGATTTTAACCATTGATATAGCTACTTTAGTAGGTTTATTAGAAGATGCTACTTATGCCAGAGATTTACCAGGTATGGCAGACATTGATTCTTCTTTATTGTATTATTGCAAACAAATAAAAAATAAGCATACAGTTGTTTTATCTGGAGAGTGTGCAGATGAAATTTTTGGTGGTTATCCTTGGTTTTATAGAAAAGAAATGTTGGAAAATGGTTTCTTCCCATGGATTCACGATGCCCATGAGCGTGCTGGACTCTTTAGGTTTAGTGCATCTAAGTTGAAGGAAGGATATGCTTATACAAAGGCTATTTATTTAAAGAGCGTTGCACAGTGTCCTGTATTAGAATCAGACAGTGAAAGTATGAAACAAAGTAGAATTGCTACTTGGTTATCTGTTAATTATTTTATGAATTCTTTATTAGAGAGAAAAGATCGTATGAGTATGGCAAGTGGCGTGGAGGTTAGAGTACCTTTTGCAGATCATCGTATTTTAGAGTATGTGTACAATGTGCCTTGGGAAATAAAATTTAAAGGTCAGACAGAAAAAGCATTACTAAGGATGGCTATGGCAGATTATCTACCAGAGTATTATTTAAAAAGAAAGAAGAGTCCTTATCCTAAAACACATAATCCAGTCTATGAGCAGTTTGTATTTGAGAAGTTAAATCGTGTTTTAAATAATCCTAGTTCACGTCTGCATGAAATTGTTTCTAGGGATAAATTAAAGAATTTATTAGAAAAACAAAATGTAACATGGTTTGGTCAGCTTATGTCTAAACCTCAACTTATGGCTTGGATGCTTCAATTAGAATACTGGTTAGACCGTTATCAGATTTCAATTGAGTTATAAAAAACAATAGAATCAATAGAATTAAATGGGGGGTGAGAAAATAAAAATTTTTATTTGTTTATATTAATGTTTATATTTAAAAAAGAGGAGATCTATATGAAAGCAAGTAGAATGGAAGATAGGCGATACAGTAGGAATAAAAAGCTGAAGGAACATTCAAAGAAAGTATTTGAAGGGATTGCATTAGGAAGAAAAAAAGCATTAGAAGAATGGTTTGAGGACAAATGGTATCAATTAGAAATGATCAAGAATCAAATTTTAACACATGATTATAATGAAGGTAAGCTCAATGAAGTTTTACTAGAGGGAACACATAATAATAAGGAATTAATTGAATTATTTGTGCTAGATACCGTTGGTGAGGTTATAGCATCTTCTTTTGGAAAACATATTCATTTAAATCTGAGTCAATTTCCTAATCTTAAATATGCAAGAGAAGGTCAAAGGTATATGTATGGGCCTTATTGTGATATAGCAACACTAGATATTCCAGTAGAGCGTCTATTTAAAGATGAGGTAACTTTACTATTTTCGGAGCCGTATCAAACGAGTGAAGGTGAAAAGTATTTACTTTGTGCTAGAGTGTTAAATGATGATTTAGCCAATGTCATTCAAAAAGAGGATGTTCATATATATAAAGAATCTGGTGATAACTACTTATTTATGATTGAAAATAACAGAGGTATTGAGCCGGGAACAGCTATCTCTAGAAGTCGTTTTGAAGATCGTACTTTTACCTTAGGAGAAAACCTAAAGGATGGTATTAAAACCTCATTTAATCGCAAGATAAAAATTAAAAATCATACAGAGTTTGAAATTGTTTTTAATGATCCGGAAACAAATAAGCTTCAACTAGGAGTTAGTCTAACGATTAAAAATGGTTCTAACTGTGATTGTTGGCCAGGATATCCAGATTATAGGAATATTCTTGTAGGTGGAAAAGGGATTACTATTAAACCACCTTATTCAGATGAGACATGGGGCATGATGTGTGAAGGGGATATAGCAGAGATTTATAATTTTAATAGTATAGATAGACAAGTTCCTCTATACATAGCAGGCATTATAACGCTATTTATTTTGCTAAATGCCATTTTATGTATCTTTTTAAAAGGTCCAGGATTAATTTCCACAGTCCTTTTAGGAGTAGCAACCTATTATGTAACTTATAAAATAATTCATCATTATATTACGAATACAATTAATGAAACAGTTAATATTTTATATGATATTGCAGAAGGAGGAGGTAATCTTACAAAACGTGTAGAAAATCCAATTAAAAATGAAGTAGGTGAGCTTGGTAAATGGTTTAATAAATTTGTTAGTAATCAAATGCACATGGTAAAACGTATCATTCATGCAACACATACAACTAAAAGAGCTGTATTAAAGGCTACAAAAGCAATAGGAAAAATAGAGTCTATTGTACAAGTAGTTTCTGAAAATGCTTTAAAACAAAATGAACTTTTAAAAAGCACACAAGATGAGCTATTGAATATTTCAGAGCTATTTAAGAAAAATGATACATTGGTAGAACGTATTACGCATAAGATTGAAATCACTAATGAGTCTACTATAGTAGCACAAGAAGCAGGAACTTCTGCACTTCATTCGATGGAAGAGCTAGAAGTAGCAACCCAAAATGCAGTGAGTCATATGGAGGCACTTACGCTTCAATCTAAAGCAATTACAGATATTATTGGTACAATTAATGGTATTAGTAAACAAACAAGTTTGCTAGCATTAAATGCCTCTATTGAAGCTGCAAGAGCAGGTGATGCAGGAAAAGGATTTGGAGTTGTAGCTGAAGAGATTAAAAGTTTAGCCAATGAAACCAGTCAGTCTACTTTAAAGATTGAAAAACTCGTTTTAGATATTCAACGTTTAATTGGAAATACAAATGAGAATATGATGATTATCAGTGATAAAGTAGCAGCATCTTCTAAAAGTACTATGGAAAGCATGGAGAGTTTTACACTTTTCGATGAGATTTCCACTATTTTAAAAGAAGTTATAGAAGCAATGGAAATACAAAATAAGATGATTAAGAAAGCAGATAAAAAGA
This sequence comes from Cellulosilyticum sp., assembly GCA_017421915.1. Lineage (GTDB taxonomy): Bacteria > Bacillota > Clostridia > Lachnospirales > Cellulosilyticaceae > Cellulosilyticum. The sequence continues at coordinate 24,289 of JAFOHG010000003.1, forward strand.
TGGACAAAATGGTTTATAATGAAGAAAATAAGAAGATTATTGAGCAAAATAACAGTACCCAGCTCTTAGAGCTAACAGAAAAGCTTGACCAGGACATTAAAGTTTTAAATCAAGTTATTAAAGGGGTTGAATATTCTTCAGATGGATTAGAGAGAATCATAAATGCTTTTGAAATCGCTGAATAGAAATAAGTATGAGTAGACTTGTTGTTCAGAAAAGAAATCGATATAATGTAGAAAGGTTTAAATTTGGTAATCTATAAACGGATGATGAAAGAAAAGGAATATTGAGTATGAAAGAGCAAAATATAGATTTCAAACGATGGCAATATGATATTGCTTGGGAAATAGTAGATTACAAGTCACTCATGGAAGAAAATAAAGCTCGGCAAATAGAGAGTCAATTACGAAATATATGTGAAGTACAGGAGATAGAGTTAAAGGACTTTCATCTAGAAGAAAAGACTTTATCTTTTCAACTTATTAGTAAGGAACAGCTTAATTTACAAAAATGGATGAAAGGGACAAAGAAAAAACTAGCTACTACTTTAAGTGATTTAGAATTAGAAGATCAATTTATAATCAGTCATGATTCTACAAAAGTAGAAGATGATAAAAGACTTTGTAAGCTAATAGATTCTGTTGTAGAAGTTGACTATTATGATTTAGATGAAGGTTTAATAGAGGAAGATATACAAAAGTTAAAGCGTTATTTAAAAGAACAGGCTCTAACGATTATTGAGCAACAAAATCAAATATTCTTAATAGATAAAAAGGCACTAGGTACAAAGATTAATTTAAATTGTTTTGAGTGTACTAAGAGTCATCAATATGGTTGTTGCTGTGGTAGTCCGTGTGCTATGAGTGAAAAGAATATGAATTTATTAGATAAGCACCTCATTAGAATGGAAGAGGCCCTTAAGGATTTAGATAAAATGCAGTATAAAAGACTACAAGCAAAAGGGGGATTTATAGCTGCAAATGGAGAAATTAAATCTTTTGATGGACACTGTAGCTTTTTAATTGCACATGAAGGTGTTTATAAATGCATGGCACATAAATATGCTTTAGATAAAAAAATACCTATTTATGACCTTTGTCCATTATCTTGCTTAATGTACCCACTAGAGATTATGGAACTTATAACAGATAAAAGAAAGACTATCTTTTTGATAACAGCAGCAGTTCAAGAGTTGTTTGCAGAAACATTTAGTAGATGGGGAAGTTATAAAAGCCTAGAAGTAGAGTTAAGATGTATTCATGAAGAAGAACACGATGAGTATTTTAGGAAAGAAGATTATCAAACTGTGTATGAAGTAAATAAGCAGCTTTTAAAGCATGAATTTGGTAAAGGACTTTTAGAAGGTATGCAAGTGCTATTTAAATAAGAATAAGAATAAACGGGCTATAAAACTAAAAATGGATTAGTTTTATAGCTCATTTTAGTTTGAGAGTATATGAAGTAAAAGCCTATTGGAAAATATAAAAATGTGATATAATAATCTTAAGAAATAACTTCTTAAATTAAGCTATAAATTAAGAAAA
>JAFOHG010000019.1 GCA_017421915.1 Cellulosilyticum sp.
ACTTTCCGTTACTTTTATCCGACTTTAGAAGGGGCTTATAGTTGGTGGTCTTATCGCTTTAAAGCAAGAGAGAAAAATGCAGGATGGCGTATTGATTATTTCTTAGTATCACAAGACTTAAAGGACGCATTAGTAGATAGTCAAATTCATAAAGATATTTTAGGGTCTGACCATTGTCCGGTTATGCTAGAGATTAATTTATAAAAATAGAGGGGAAAATAGATATGATTATTGGGAAAAAAGAAATACTATTAAAGAATGGGCAAAAAGCTATATTACAGAGTCCATTAATTAAAGATGCGAAGGCACTTATTCAGCATATATATAAGACTGCAGAAGAAACTTATTATATGGCACGTTATCCAGAAGAGATTGTTATAACAGAAGAAGAGCAAAAAGAAAGATTAAAAAGTATAAATGCAGCTACATGTGAGTGTATGTTAGTAGCCTACATAGAGGGAGAACTAGTTGGACATGCTGGGATACAAAGAATTAAAAATCATATAAAGTATCTTCATCGAGGATATCTAGGTATTTCAATTCAAAAGAAGGCATGTAATTTAGGGCTTGGAACACTAATGATAGAGGAACTATTATCTTATGCAAAACAAATGGGATTTGAGCAAATAGAGTTGGGTGTTTTTGCAGATAATGAAAGGGCAAGACACTTGTATGAAAAGATGGGATTTAAACAGGTGGGTGTTCAACCACGTGCTTTTAAATTAAAAGATGGTACATATCGAGATGAAGTTCAAATGATTTATATGATTGAAAAATAAATTTAGCTTTTTTATGGGGTATAGGATGTAATTTATTCAAATAAATGATATGGATTATAAATTTAAAGATTTCCACATAAACTAGTCCTATCTTATAAGAAAGGACTTAAGAAAATGGCAGATGAAAAAAAGAGCTTAACAAGCAATGATTGGGTAGAAACAGATTCTCTTACAAAAGAAGGTACAAAATATTCAAATCGTGTAGTAGCTGAAAAGACAGCAACCAATAATCAGTGGATTGGTGCCAATCATCTAAGTACAGAGGGAACAAAGTATTCAAATCGCCATCAAGCTGAAAAAACAGCAACAAATAATCAATGGGTATCAAGAAATATGCCTGATGAAAAATAATTAAAATAAAAAATATCCCTAAAAAGAATAATATGATTACTCTTTTTAAGGGATATTTTTTTATTAATGGGTACTAAGAAGCACACCAATATTAATGCATCTATGGATAGCTTTATATGTATCGTTAGATTTATGAAAAAAGATAAGCACTAATAAATCACTTCAACATCATAACCATGTGCTTCAAGGGCTTTTTCTACTTCCTTAATATGTTCATGTCCATTTGTTTCAACAGTGATTTCAAGAGCAACATGACGAAGACGATCTAAAGCTTTAAACTGATTATGATCTAGTTTAACTACGTTTGCGCCAACCTCAGCAAGAATCTCTGCAATTTTAACAAGTTGACCTGGTGTGTCTTTAAGTTTAACAGAGAAGCAGAAAAGACGACCACGAGAATAAAGTCCACGATCTAATAAAGAAGACATAGTTAAGATATCAATATTACCACCGCTAATAACAGAAACGACATTCTTACCTGTGACATTAAGTTTTTTGAGTGCAGCTACAGGAAGAACACCTGTTGCTTCAGCTACGATTTTATGCTTTTCAACAAGAAGGAAAATAGCCTCAGCTAAGTCTTCATCATTAATTGTAATGATTTCATCTACATATTCTTGAACAATATCATAAGTTAAAGAACCAACCGTTTTAACATTGGCACCATCAGCAATACTATCAGCTGATCCTAAAGTAATAGGATGACCAGCAATAAGAGATTCTTTCATACCCATAGCGCCAGTAGCTTCCACACCGATGACTTTAATATTAGGGTTAATTGCTTTAGCGGCAACAGCAATACCACTAATTAAGCCACCACCTCCAACAGGAACAAGGATAATATCTGTCTTTGGTAGGTCTTCTAGAATTTCAAGAGCAATAGTACCTTGCCCAGCCATTACATCTAAATCATCAAAGGGATGGATAAAAGTATAACCGTGTTCTTTCTCTAGGCGTCTTGCCTCTTCACTTGCCTCATCGAATACATCACCTGCAAGGACTACATTAGCGCCCCAATTTTTTGTGGCTTGCACTTTGATAAGAGGTGTTGTTTTAGGCATAACAATTGTTGTATTAATGCCAAGTGCTTGACCAGAGTAAGCAACACCTTGAGCATGATTTCCAGCAGAAGCTGCAATTAAGCCTCTTTGTTTTTCTTCATCAGATAATTTTTTTATTTTATTTAATGCACCGCGGAGCTTGAAGGCTCCTGTTAATTGAAGATTTTCAGGTTTTAGATAAACTTTGTTATTATACTCATGGCTTAGCTCATGACTATAAATTAAATTAGTATGAATACAAGTTGATGCAATACGTTCTTTAGCCGCAAGGACATCATCAAGTGTAAGGGTAGTAGCATTAACTGACATAATTATTCCTCCAGATTCTTTTTGGTAAAATATAGATTTCACAAACAAGAATTATAGTTATTTATCAACTTTATGAATGTGAAATCACTAAGAGAAACCAAACTAAATGTATGAATCGCTCAAGTTTATAATTGATTTCCCTACAGAAATGATATAACAATTTAAAATTAAATAAAATCTTAAGATAATTAATATAATTTTTATTATAGTCAAATATAAAATGATATGCAAATAGAGTTTGAAAGTTTTATAAATGAAGTATCATTTTATATTTGTTATGAAAATAGGGGGAAGAATAAGATGCCATATGGAATTGTAAAAGAAATAAAGGACAATACTGTAGTAGTTACAATGCAACGACAAGATATGTGTGGAGACTGTCATGCCTGTGAAATGTTAAGTGGTAAGAAACAATGTACACTTAATTGTAAAACGGATATTCCCTGTCAGATAGGAGATCAAGTTGAGGTTTCTATTACCAATGACTACTTTTTAAAGGCAACTTACTTGATTTATGGTATTCCGTTAGTAGGTTTATTATTAGGTTTAGGTATGGGTGTGTGTGTATCTAGAGTCATAGGTGTACAGTATGAGGATATTGTTGTTGTAGTATCTATGATAATCGGCATAGGGCTTGGTATGTTTTATATTAAAGTAAAGGATCATAAAAAAACTTATGAGCAGTTTTTACCACAAATTATAGGAAAGTATGAAGTAGAGCTTAAAGAGAAGAAAGGAATGGATTATAAAATAAAGTAAGCTGAAAAATGAAATAGAAATATCAACCTATAGAGTGAAAAATATTAAGTATAAAAATAGCCATTTGGATGAAGTATTATTTTAACATCAATCCAAATGGCTATTTTTTAAGGAAATTAATTTTTCTTCCAAAGTTCAGGAATCATTAATAGTAAAATTGGATAAATCTCAACACGTCCGATAATCATTAACATAGAAAAAGTAAGCTTACTAAGATCGCTAAAGGCTGAGAAATTTCCCATTGGTCCAACCATTTCAATACCGGGTCCTATATTATTAAGTGTTGCAATAACAGAAGTAATAGTTGTTGCTGCATCAAAATTATTAATAGAGATAATTAAGACTCCTGTAAAGAACACTAACATATAAACAAAGAAATAAGTTGTGACGCTTAAAACAGTTTGAGAATCTACTTTTTTACCATTTAAACGTACAACATAGCATCCGTTAGGATGGATGATACGTTTAAAGGAACAAGATAAACTTCTAAAGCCAATTAAAATTCTTGAAATCTTAATGCCTCCCCCTGTAGAGCCAGCACAACCACCTGCAAACATAATGAGGAGAAGTAAAATTTTACTAAACATTGGCCAAAGGTTATAGTCAGCTGTAGCATAACCTGTTGTCGTCATGACAGAAGCTACTTGGAAAGAAGTATATCTAAAAGCAGTTCCAACAGAAGTGTAATAGCCAGTAGTTAGTAAGTTAATCATGATTAAAAGTGTAGCTGTACTTAAAATAAAGAGATATAGACGTAGTTCTTGATCTTTCCAAAAGTTTTTCAAATTACCTTTTAGAACAAAGTAATAAAGTGAGAAGTTAATCCCTGAAAGAATCATAAATACTGTAATAATCCCATCAATTAAGGCACTATCATAGTAACCAACACTAATATTTTTATTAGAGAAACCACCTGTTCCAAGTGTACTAAAAGAGTGTAAAAGTGCATCATAGAAAGACATACCTGCAAGCATTAATAAAACAACTTCTAAAAGTGTTAAGCCTAAGTAAATGCAGTATAAAATCTTTGCACTAGTAGCAAGTTTAGGTACAATTTTACCGACAATAGGACCTGGACTTTCAGCCTTCATAACTTGCATAGAACCCATTCCCATAGAGGGTAGTAGGGCAATAGTGAGTACTAAAATCCCCATACCACCTACCCAGTGAGTAAAACAACGCCATAATGCAATACCATGAGGTAAAGAGGCAATTTCAGTTAAAATGGTAGAACCTGTTGTAGTAAATCCAGAGCTTGACTCAAAAAAGGCATCCACAAAAGATGGAATTGCCCCACTAAAATAAAATGGAAAAGCTCCAAAGAAAGAAATAAGGAGCCATCCAATAGCTACAATAGCAAATCCTTCTTTAGGATAAATATTTTGATCTTTAGGTTTAATCAGTAGTAAAGGTACCCCACAAGCTAAAATAATTAACATTGTAAGTAGGAAAGATGATAAATCTCCATCTTGATAAAAGAGAGCAGTAAGCGTTGGGACAAAAAGCGTGATACACTCACATACCAATAACATTCCCAAGCTTCTTAATACTATTCTTAAGTTCACTTGCTAGCCCTCCTGTTGACAATACAATATCTTTAAAACTATTAATGTGACTTTTAGTAATTAATAGAACACGGTCACCAACTTGCACACTATCATTTCCAGAAGGAATAACAACGGCATTTTTACGTACAATCGTAGCAATGAGTACATCAGGTACAAGATGCAATTTACTAAGTGGAATACCAATAATTGGGTCATCTTCAGCTGCAATAAATTCTATAATTTCTCCTTCATCACCTAAAATACGATGAAGTGTTTCAATAGATTGACCACGGACAAATTTTAAGATTTGATTTGTAATAATTTCTTGAGGCTTAATAATAATATCTAGACCTAATGGAGCAGTTAATTCACTACAATGATTTTTGCTCATTTTAGTCATAATACATTGAACAGAAGCTTGTTTCGCTAAAATAGAAGAAATGATATTTTGCTCATCGCTTCCAGTAAGAGAAATAAAGCCATCTACATTCTCAAGTTGTTCTGAATGAAGGAGTGTACCATCTGTACCATCACCATTAATAACAAGAGCTTGAGGTAAATCTTCAGCAAGAACTTCACAAATAGCTTCATCTTTTTCAATAATCTTAACTTTAATGTGCATTTGCCCTAGTAAACGAGCTAAATAGTAAGCAATCTTACTACCACCAACAATCATAACATTACGTACTTTAGTAGGATTTGGTGATAGTATTTTAGAGAAGGAGTACACATCTGCTGTCTTACCAATAATGAAAACAGAGTCTCCAACTTCAATTTTAAAATCACCATTTGGGATAATAAGCTCATTTTGTCTTGTAACAGCTCCAATTAATATAGGAATATTATAAATACTAGCAATAGATTTTAATTGCATGCCTGCAATTGGCATATCTTCTTTTACAATAAAATCCATCATGCGGACACGACCTTTAGCAAAGTTTTGAATCTTGATGGCACCTGGAATGGTTAAAAGACGAGCAATTTCATCAGCAGAAGCTTCTTCAGGGTTGATAACCATATCAAGACCAAGATCTTCTTTGATAAGAAGTAATTCTCTAGCATATTTGGGGTCCCTAATACGAGCAGCTGTATGCTTAGCCCCTAATTTCTTAGCGGTTAAACAGCAAAGCATATTGATTTCATCTTTTCCTGTTACCGTAATAACAAAGTCAGCATCATTACAACCAGCATCTAGCAGGGTGCTAGTGCTAAATCCATTTCCTTTAATAGGCATTACATCTAAAGTATTATCTACTTTTTCAATGACTTTTAGATTATTATCTATAATTGTAATGTCATGACCTTCTGTTTGGAGGGACTGGGCAAGAGCATAACCAACTTTTCCAATTCCTATAATAATAATTTTCATACAAGTATCTCCTATATGTAAAGTTTAAGAATGCAAATTATAGTACTAAGTATAGCAAAAAATATAGGAATGTAAAATTCAAAGTGCAAAATAAATAAAAATTTCTAGGGAAAAGAAGAATAAGAGTTTAATTAGAGTCTAGGTGGTAAGTCCCAGCCAGTCAATTCATTCATAAAAGCACTTTTTGCATCAGAGATCGTATGACCTGATGTAGTAGACTCAGAACTACTAGGTTTTGTAGGCTGTGAAATAGGGGGTTCAGTTTTGGGAACGAGTGTCTGAGTAGATGAAGAAGCAGATTCAATAGTTAAAAGAAGACCTTCTAATAAAAGTTCTAACTCTGAAGAAATGACTGTATCGGTATGAAACCTAGGAAAGTCAATCATAGATAACGTACATAATTTAAGGTAAGACGTAATAGAAGCATATATTTCTTGCCCGATAAAAGGTGAAGTTGTATGCGTCAAAAAGTAGCAACGATGAATATTATTTTGTATAGAGCAAGGAGCAGGGAGACTAAAAGTCTTGCCATTATCTATTGAAATAATCATTTGCAGTTTATGATTAATTAAGGCATTAATCCAAATGATATTATAGTAGCAAAAAATGACGGGATTACAAGGATACTGAGTGGTAGCTAAAGCGGTGATTTGGGTTGAGTAGTTATTAAAGTAAGAAAGCTGATATTTACCATGTAATTCAGAGATATAGGTAATGTGTAGTGTATCCTCTTCGATACAGACACTGTAATCGGATATAGGCTGAGGAGAATTAAGATACACAGAAGAAGTTACTTGAGTTTCGGAGATTTGTAATACATTAAGATGATAGCCTTCATCATGGGTGATAAAAAAGACAAAGAGCTGATAAGGGGTTATATAACTTTTGATTAAGCTAGGTTGAGTATGGCAAGTAAGAAGCGTAATGAGTTGTGGATTATAAAGATTTTCTTGAACAAAATTGTAAGATGTAGATTCGGCTTGGTGAGATAGGTATACAATATAGGGCGTATTTTGAAGCGTATAGATAATGGGAGAAGTAAGTATAAAGTTAGAGTTTGCATTAGATATCAGTGAATTACGCGCAAAGCGATTCCCTTCATAGATATAGTAATTTAAGTGGAAGGCATCAGGCATGACAGCTACATATAGTTTTCCATTTGTATCCATATGAGCACTATAGTCAGTTGTATATTGACTAGATATAGGAATGGGCTTAGAAGAGGATGGAGAAAAGGACTGACAAAATACACCATTTTTAGGTGTGGCATTAATTAAAGAAAAATAACGATTAGTATGAAATATATAAGGCATCTATTAAAACCTCCTTTGAGTAAGAAATATAACTTTTTCAATGGATTTGGAGCTATTACTTTATAAATATATTGAATCATAAATAAATTTATACATAAATGTAACCAAAAACTTTAATTTCCATATTATAGTATTGGAAACGACAAATTATGATTTCCATCCTTCAGGGATCATACAGGAGGTTTTAAATTATGAAAAAAAGTTGTTGTAACAACGACATGAAGTATTTCGAGAAACCTAATGCAGGTATTTGTGATATTTGTCACCCTGCTGAAAATAAAATGTCACCTATCGAAGCAGTTGCAATGTGTCCTCCTATGGGAGAACCTAAATTACTCACTATGATGGCTCCAGTTGTATTTGACGAATGTGGTATTAATCTTTGCCGTACAGTTGCTATTTGTGACTTACAAGATGTTTGTAGTGGAGAGCCAAGAAGACAGTGTGATATTGTATTTGGTGGTTTAACTAAATGTGACTTAGCTAATGCTGAAAAAATTCAACTTCAGGTAGTAGATATTGACTTTAATTTCGTAGACCCAATGGGTAATAGATATTCTGAAATTCAACCTGCAAAATGTAAACCAAATTTAAGCCGCATTACATTAAAAGACATCGATGTAACTTTCTCAGTATCTGTTATTGATAGTTGCTGCAAAATAGTAAAACAAGGTATGATGACATTAAGATATTTAGGCGATGAAAGAGACTGCGCATACGACTCATGTACAAATCCATCATGTATTGCATTTGATCTTTATACACCATATGGCGTTGCATTTGCAGCAGAAAATCCATCAGGATGTAATAAACTTGTTCCAACTATTAATTTTATGGGTTATGTTAATAGTGAAAAGGGAAGAGGTTGTTGTGGAGAAGGTGGATTTGCTGAGTATCCATCTAATAATGGCATTCAACAAGGCATTTCTGCTCAAGCACTAGCTAAAGTTGTAGCATATGATGATGAATGTATTGCTATTGGACTTACACTTTATATTAAAGCTATTTACTTCGTACAATATAAATTCAGACATGAAGGCTTAACTGTACCACCTAAATTAACACCAATTGATGAACAAGAAAATAACAATTGTTTAGACTTTGTATGCGGTGACTTACTTGAAGCAAGCATTAGACCACTAGAAGTAGGGCAAGAAGCAAAATCTATTAAAAATGACAGATGTTGTAACAATAATACAAACAATAGTGCAAACAACAAGTGCTGTGGTACAACTTGCAATAAATGCAGTTGCAACAATAGTGGATGTGGAAGTAGCAACTAATCAATATAGCAAAAAGAAAGGTGTTACGATTGATTCGTAACACCTTTCATAATTATGGAGTGTATTTATAAATTATAGAGAAACCAATTATAAAAACAGGATAATTAATTGTAAAAAAATTCAATATAATAAAAATTTTATGGTATAATTAAGGCAAGAGGGGAGGAGATAAATTGGAAACGATTATCGTAACAGATTCATGCTGTGATTTGCCTTATTCATATATTAAAGAGAATTATATTCAAATGATTTCTATGAATATAGAAATGAATGAAATAGAAAAAAAGGATGATTTAGCAAAGACGAAGGAATATGAAGCATTTTATGAATCTATATTAAATGGATTAATGCCAAAGACATCGCAAATTAATACCTTCGAGTTTAAAGAGATATTTGAGAAGTACATAAAAGAAGGAAAAAGCATTTTATACATAGGCTTTTCTTCGGCATTAAGCGGTTGTGTTAATAGTGCATATTTAGCAGAGAAAGAAGTGAAAGGAGAATATCCAGATGCTCAAATTGTAATAGTAGATAGTAAATGTGCATCTATGGGGCAAGGATTATTAATCTATTATGCAGTTGAAGCATTTAAGCAAGGAAAAAGTTTAGAAGAAGTGGTCAGCTGGATTGAACAAAATAAACTAAAATTAAATCATTGGTTTACAGTTACCGATTTAAATTATTTATTTAGAGGGGGACGAGTAAGCAAAACAGCTGCTACATTAGGAACACTTCTTCAGATTAAGCCTATTTTACATGTAGATGATGAAGGAAGGTTAATTCCTGTAGAAAAAGTGAAGGGAAGAAAGAAATCCTTAAAAGCATTAGTTGAGAAAGTAAAAGAAAATATTGTTGAACCAGAAAATCAGATCATTTTTATAAGTCATGGGGGAGTTTTGGAAGAAGCGCATCAGATTAAAAAAGCTATTTTAGAGGAATGTCATGTGAAGGATGTGTGGATTAACTATATTGGAGCAGCAGTAGGAAGTCATGCAGGGCCTGGGACTATTGCTATTTTCTTTATGGGAGAAAAAAGATAAAAATGCCAAGTCCTTTTTAGCAAGAGGACTTGGCATTTTTATATCTTTTTAAAGATTAGGCATCTTTACCAAAGACTTGTTCTTTATATTTAAGACCAGTAGGTGTAATAGCTACTCCACCTAAAGCTGTTTCACGTAATTCTTTAGGGAGTTCACGACCTACTTTGTACATAGCAGCAAGTGCATCATCAAATGGAATTTTAGAAGCGACACCAGCCATAACAAGGTCAGCTGTTGCAAGCGCACTAATAGCACCAGAAGCATTTCTTTTAGCACATGGAATTTCTACAAGACCAGCTACAGGGTCACATACGAGACCTAGAATATTTTTGAAAACAATAGCAGCTGCATTTAAACTCATTTCAGGTGTTCCGCCCATAAGTTCAACAATAGCAGCAGCAGCCATAGCAGCAGCAGAACCACATTCAGCTTGGCAACCCCCTTCAGCTCCAGCAAAAGTAGCATTCATTCCAATAATCATACCTACTGCAGAAGAAGCGAATAAAGCTTGAACCAGTTCATCATCTGTTTTTCCAAGTTCTTCACCTGCTGTTAAAAGAGCAGCTGGTAAGATACCGCATGAGCCAGCTGTTGGACAAGCTACAATTTTTCCCATAGAACCATTGACTTCAGAAGCCGATAAAGCCATAGCCATAGCTTTAATAGTTGCAGACCCCATAAGTGATTTTCCACTATTAAGATATTGTTGTAATTTATAAGCATCTCCACCAATTAAGCCACTTAATGAGTAAACTTCTTTTTCACGACCTAAAGTAGCAGCTTCTCTCATTACAGATAAAGTAGAGTGCATATAAGAGAAAAGCGTTTCTCTTGATAGGCCTTTTGATTCCATTTCACGAGCAATGGCATATTCACTAAGAGAAATATGATTTTCTTCACAAATATTAATAAGTTCTGCACCAGATTTAGCAATTTTCATTATTAGGTCCTCCTACTGGGTTAATAGTAATAACATGGTTCATACCTTGAATGAGTTTAATTTGTTCAACAACTTCAAGTGGAACCTCATGATCGAGTTCAAATGTTAAGGTTGACTCTTTACCTTTTTGGCTTCTATCAGATTTCATAGAAGCAATATTAATCCCAGCATCATAAAGAATACCAGAGATTTTAGCTAAAGTTCCAGGAACATCCTCATTACTTGTAATAATAGTTGGATATTCACCAGTTAGGTTTACTTTGTTTCCATTAATTTCATCAATTTTAATTAAACCACCGCCAATAGAAGAACCAAGTATTTCCCAAGTTACATCATCTATATCTTTTATTAAGAATTTAACAGTATTAGGATGATAGTCTCCTAAATCTGTAGGAACAAATTCAATTTTAATACCTTGTTGCTTAACTAATTCTAGAGAACTACGTAATCTTGCATCATCAGGGTTCATTCCTAAGATACCAGCTACAAGAGCTCTGTCTGTACCGTGACCTTTGTAGGTTTTACTAAAAGAACCATGTAATAGAAAAGTAACCTCCTTAATTTCTTTGCCAACAATGGTTCTTGCAATTTTTCCAAGTCTAGCAGCACCAGCTGTGTGTGAGGAAGATGGACCAATCATAATAGGACCAAGTACGTCAAATACGCCTACGTTTGCCATGATGATAACCCCTTTCAGTCAATTAAAAAATGTTAATATTTTGTCTATATTTTGTCTATATTTTGTCTATATTTATAGGTTGTTTGATATGAACTTATTATAAGATATATTATAGAAGTTGTATAGATTTATTGATAAGGACTAAAAATTAACATAATTACCAGGAAAAAATTTAAGAAAGGTAAAACAAGCGATAAAACTAATGAAACATTTAGTTCTATCGCTCGTTTATTTACTTAGGTTGTTTACGCCATAATAAAGGTAGGAGAGAGATAATGACTATAGCCCCTGCAATAACACCTGCTATTTCAAAAGTTAATGTGGCATAGTTTAAGGCAGAAGAATAATCTTTATTTAGTACAGCATACATCATACGATAAAGCCCTAATCCAGGAACGAGAGGGATAATTCCTGCTACTAGAAAAATAGTAATAGGTGTTTTACGTTTTTTGGCCAATAGATAAGAAAGTGCTGTTACAACTAGGGCAGCTATAAAAGAAGCTATAACTGAAGAGTTGAAACGTTCATTAACTAATAGATAAATAAGCCAACCAATAGCTCCAACAGCTCCACAAATCAGAAGATGCTTTTTCTGAACATGAAAAACAATGGAAAAGCCAATAGTAGAAATAAAGGCACTAATTACACTAAGAATCATAGTAAACCTCCTATATAGTATGAAAGACTAAGGGATACTCCTATACCAGTAGCAAGAGCAACCGCCATAAGTAGTGCTTCAACGGCACGTGAAATACCAGAAATAAGTTCGTCACTAATGGCATCACGAACAGCAGTTGTAAAGGCAACTCCAGGAAGCAGGGGCATAATACATCCGATAATAACAGGTTCAATATTCATTATGTTCCCCAATAGAGCATGACAAAGCATAACTGAAAAACCTAAAAAAAGTGAGCAAATAAATAAAATAAAAAAGTTAACGATTTGTTTTTCATTTAAATGATATTGAAGTAAACCTACTCCTAACCCAATGAAAAAAGAAAGAATAAATTCAATGAGTGTGGCATTAAACATAACAGCAAAAAAGCTACAACTAATGCCAATCCATAGAATGATTACACTAGCTTTATAGGAAGCTGAAGATTTGATTTCTTTTAGTTTACTATAGCCTTCATCTATAGTAATCTTTCCACTTACATAATCTCTAGATAGTTGATTTAATTTTTCAATGCGGTCTAATCTGTTTGCTCTATTTTTTACACGAACAACTTTGGTAGATAAAGAATAAGTTTTCGTTTCTACTGTAACCATAATACCAGTAGGAATAACAAATGTATCTACAGAGTGAAATTCATGATGATTGAGTATACGAGTGATAGTATCCTCTACACGGTAGGTTTCTGCACCACTCTTTAACATCAATTCCCCTGTATGTACAGCAAAGTCTAAAATTTTTTCATAGTAACTATTATTTTGCACGTGGAATCCTCTCTGAGTATAGATATTATTTTTTAGTATACATGTAGCCCAAAATAGTGTAAAGTAGTAGGGCCTAGTAAATAAAAATGACATAATTTGCGAAATATTTTATAATATATTGAAAAATATATCATAATAATGATATCATAGTAAAAATTAGATAAGTCAAATTATCCATAAATGTAGGAGGTAGAAGGATATGTATACTTTAGACGAATTACAAAGTGTTGACCAAGAAATTATGGCTCTTATCAAAGAAGAGACAGCAAGACAAAATAATAAGATTGAGCTGATTGCATCAGAAAATTTCGTTTCTAAAGCAGTTATGGCAGCTATGGGTAGTACATTAACCAATAAATATGCTGAAGGTTATCCAGGTAAACGCTACTATGGTGGCTGCGAAGTTGTTGATCAAATTGAAGATTTAGCAAGAGACAGAGCAAAGCAATTATTTGGTGCAGAGCATGCTAATGTACAACCTAATTCAGGTTCACAGGCTAACCAAGCTGTATTTTTTGCAGCTCTTAAGCCTGGAGATACTGTGATGGGAATGGACTTAAGCCATGGAGGACATTTAACTCATGGTAGTCCAGTTAATATGTCAGGTAAAAATTATCATGTCGTTTCTTATGGAGTAGATCCAGAAACAGAAATGATTGATTATGATAAAGTAAGAGAAATTGCATTAGAACATAAACCTAAAATGATTATTGCAGGAGCAAGTAATTATTCAAGAGTAATTGATTTTGCTAAATTTAGAAAAATTGCAGATGAAGTGGGTGCATATCTTATGGTAGATATGGCACATATTGCAGGGCTAGTAGCAGCAGGTCTTCATCCAAATCCTGTGCCATATGCACATTTTGTAACAACCACTACTCATAAAACACTTAGAGGGCCTCGTGGAGGTATGATATTATGTGATAGTGAACATGCGAAAATGATTGATAAAGCAATTTTCCCAGGTATCCAAGGTGGTCCACTTATGCATGTTATTGCTGCAAAAGCAGTTTGTTTTAAAGAAGCTTTACAACCAGGATTTAAAGCTTATCAAGCACAAATTATTGAAAATGCACAAGCACTTGCTAACGCTTTAACAGCCAAAGGGATGAGAATTGTATCTGGTGGTACGGATAATCATGTTATGAGTCTAGATGTAAGAAGTATGAATGTAACGGGAAAAGAAGCAGAGCATTTATTAGATGAGATTGGTATTACATGTAATAAGAATACAATACCATTTGACCCAGCTTCTCCAAATGTAACTAGTGGTGTAAGACTAGGGACACCAGCCGTTACAACAAGAGGCATGAAAGAAGAAGATATGGAAGAAATTGCAGAAATTATTTATTTAGCACTTAGTGATTTTGAAAAGAATCAAGAAGAGTGTGCTAAGAGAGTGAAAACTTTATTAGACAAATATCCTTTATACTAGGAAACATACCATAAGAAGTAAAAGCTTTTGATTTATAGAATATAAAGCCCTTGAGGTTATAAACTCATTTAGTTTACAATCTCGAGGGTTTTATTATTTTGTTAAATTATATTAAGAAAGCGTTTAGAAAGAATGATAAAAATATAAAATTTATTATGATGAAAGGTAGGTAGAGTATAATTAATTTGGCAAGGAATAAAATGGTAAGATGTCGGATAGTATTTAATTTGGAAAGTTTAAAGAAAAGGTATAGGGGGGAAAAATTATGCCAAGATTAAGGTATTTGTATCGCCCATTACATCTAAGGAAAAACTATAAAGAGATTAATGAAGAGGAGATTTTATGCAAATTATATGATTGCCGAGTAGGAACATTGAAGCTAGTCATATCTAAATTAATCAATGAGGCAATACTAAGCCATATGAACCTAGATATTAATTCAACGATTACGCAGATGTTAGAGTTAAATAATTATCTAACGAGTCTTTTTATAATTAATTTATATCCGTTGATTTTTAATTATCTATTACAGGAACTAGAGGATAAGCAAATTGAAGAAATAGATGAAGATATTTTAAGAAGGATTGAAGAATTAGCTAGGTCAGCAGATATGGAGACAGAACTTGATCTGTTATTAGTTACATTAGAGGAGATTGTTAATCAATTAGAAGTATAAGAAAGCAAAACTAACATAGCATAAAATTGTTATGTTAGTTTTTTGTATATTTGTACAAAAATATTCTTATAAAAATAAAAATCATAGTAAAAATATAGCATACCCACCTAAGCTTAGAAATAAGAATGATAACAGGTAGTTTTTATTTTAAAGAAAGGGGTTGTTGGTATGAAGATATATGAGACTAAGAATATTAGAAACGTTGCTATTTTAGGACATGGTGGAGCTGGGAAGACGACATTATGTGAAGCAATGTTTTATGAAGCAGGACAGTCTTCAAGACTTGGAAAAGTAGAAAATGGAACGACGGTTAGCGATTTTGAACCAGAAGAAATAAAAAGAAAATTTTCTATTAGAACCTCTTTAGTACCGATAGAGTGGAAAGACTATAAACTTAATTTATTAGATACGCCCGGTTATTTTGATTTTGTAGGTGGTATAAAAGAAGCAATGAGTGTAGCAGATAGTGCACTAATAGTCATACGAGGGTCAGCAGGGATAGAAGTAGGAACGGAAAAAGCATGGGAGCATGCAACTAAAGCAGATGTGCCTAAAATGTTATATATTACGGAGATGGATGCCCCTTTAATTGAATTTGAGAAGGTATTGGAGAATTGTAAAATGAGGTTTGGTATGAGCATCGCTCCTATTCAAGTACCTTGGTATGAAGATGGGCAGATTATAGGGTATGTTCATGTACTAAAAATGATAGGAAGACGTTTAGAAAAAGGAAAGATGATAGATGCACCTATTCCAGAACATCTTAAAGGAGAGGTAGAAGCTGTTCGTACAATGATTTTAGAAGCAGTAGCTGAAACAGATGAAGTACTTATGGAAAAATATTTGGCAGAAGAGGAAATTAGTTTGCAAGAAATTGAAATAGCTTATAAAAAGGGCGTAGTGACTAAACAAATTGTACCTGTATTATGTGGAAGTTCTTTAAATGGAATGGGAATTCCTATTTTAATGGATACAATGATTGCACTTTTCCCAGCACCGGATGAAGCATTAAATGTATTAGCAACTAAGGAGGGAAGTGAAGAGCTCTTAGAAGTGAAATGTGATGGGCAGGATGCAACCTCACTATTTATCTTTAAAACGTTAGTTGATCCTTTTATTGGTAAGCTTTCTATGTTTAAAGTAAGGACGGGAAAAGTAGCTACGGATGATGCTTTAGTACATAGTCAGTCAGGAGAGATAGAACGCTTAGTTCATTTATATGTTATTTCAGGAAAAGAGCAACAAGAAGTATCTACGTTATATGCAGGAGATATTGGAGCTGTGGCGAAATTAAAAAATCCAAATACTGGAGATACACTTTATGAAAAAGGTTTTGATAAGATATATTTACCAATAGAGTTTCCGGTAGGCGTTGTAAAAAAAGCGATTTTTCCAAATGGAAAAGGTGATGAAGAGAAAATGTCTCAATGTCTATATAAGTTAATGGCAGAGGATCCAACATTTGATATAAGTTATAATAAGGAAACGCATGAAACGATTATATCTGCTATTGGAGAGCAGCAAATTGATGTGATTATTAGTATGTTAAAAAATAAATTTAAAGTAGAAGTATATCTTCAAGATCCAACGACTCCTTATCGAGAAACTATCAAAGGTAAAGTTAATGTAAGAGGAAAACATAAGAAACAATCTGGGGGACATGGGCAATATGGAGATGTAGTTATGGAATTTGAGCCATCAGGAGACCTTGAAATGCCATTTATATTTGAGGAAAAAATCTTTGGTGGTGCAGTACCAAAACAGTATTTTCCAGCAGTAGAAAAAGGGCTAGAAGAAAGTGTCCAAAGGGGTGTATTAGCAGGTTATCCGGTAGTAGGAGTAAAGGCGATATTATTAGATGGTTCTTATCATCCAGTAGATTCATCGGAAATGGCATTTAAGATGGCCACAACAATTGCTTTTAAAGAAGGTATTAGTAAGGCAAAACCTACCCTATTAGAACCTATTGCCCATGTAGAAATTACTGTACCAGAATCTTACACAGGAGATATTATGGGGGATATGAAAAAGCGTCGTGGGCGTATGATTGGTATGGAACTAAGAGGGAGGGAGCAGGTTATTATTGCAGAAATTCCTTTATCTGAACTTTATACGTATGCTACAGATGTACGTTCTATAACTCAAGGTAGGGGAGAAGTAAGCTATACATTTGAGCGTTACGAAGAGGCACCAAGTGAGATTCAAACTAAAGTCATTCAGGCTAGAGCTTAGAAATAAATAGGGATAGGGCTATTTTTAGTGATGGCTTTTAAAGCAGAAATTAGAAATAGCCTTATTTTTTATGCTAAAATGAGGACAAGATATATATATAAATTAATGGAATAGTCAATTTGGGTATTTTAGAATATAAGATTAAAAAAGTTAATAGTACAATTGAGGGGATAAATGAAAATGGAATATGTATTAATTACAGGGGCGACAAGTGGAATTGGATATGCCTTAGCAAAGATTTTTTATGAGGAAGGTGAATCCTTAATTTTAGTAGGACGTAATGAGCAGAAATTACAAGATACAAAAGAGATGTTGCTTAGTTTAAAAGAGCAATTACATCAAGAGGTTATTGTCATTTGTCAAGATTTAAATCAAGAAAATGCAGCTCAAAAGGTTTATGAAGAAGTTAAAGCACACAATTTATCTGTAAAAATCCTAGTTAATAATGCAGGAGCAGGATATGTTGGTCAGTTTGTAGAGGAAGATATAGAGGAAATAGTACAACAAATGCACTTAAATATGGTGAGTTTAACTGTATTAACTAGGTATTTTGCAGAGGAAATGAAGAAAAAAGGTACAGGGAAAATATTAAATGTTGCATCAACATGAGCATACCATCCAGGTGTTTATACAGCTGTTTACTATGCAACAAAGGCATATGTTTTGTCTTTGTCTGAAGCATTATATGAAGAACTAAAGCCACTGGGGATTCATGTAGCTAGCTTATGTCCAGGGGCAACTAGAACGAACTTTG
The DNA here is from genome assembly GCA_017421915.1 of Cellulosilyticum sp. Classification (GTDB taxonomy): domain Bacteria; phylum Bacillota; class Clostridia; order Lachnospirales; family Cellulosilyticaceae; genus Cellulosilyticum. The sequence goes on from JAFOHG010000019.1 coordinate 17,965, forward strand.
CTCAAGCGGCGGGTAGGGTGGATGCGCCTATTGCTATGACAGCTGAAGTAGTTGCTAAGAAAGCTTATAGAGGACTTATAAAAAATAAAAGACTTATTGTACCGGGTATTAAAAATAAATTTTGGATTAAAATGCCTAAAAAGTTTGCCGTGCCATGCATTAAAAGATATCAAAAAAAGTTGAAAATTAACCATGAATGATGTGAAATGATTAGGAAAATTTTGTTTTAATGGTAAAAAAATAAAAAAACCTTCTTTTTATAGATTCGTATGTTACAATAGATGAGACTGAATAAATACATAAGGCTAGCAGGAGGATTTATGAGACCGTTTTATAGAAAGGATTTATTTAGGAATGAAATTGTAACAAGTAATCCAATAGAATATCAAACAAAGATTAATTCGGATGAACTGCAATTCGAAACATTAAAAATGGAAAAAGGGCAAAGTATTAGTTTAAACTCAGAACACTATGAAATTGGAGTTGTTATATTACAAGGAACAGCCAATATACAAGCAGGTGATTTTAGAGCAGAACAAGTTGGAAAAAGAAAAGATGTTTTTTCAGGAAAGCCAACAATGGTATATATTCCTTGTGAAACACAGTTTTCTATAAAAGCTGTAGGTTATGGTATTTTAGAGATTGCTTTATGTAAAGGAAGGGCAACTCAAAAGGGAAAACCTTATATTATACAGCCAGAGCAAGTTGTAGAGAAAGTGCAAGGTGTATTGAATTGGAAAAGAAAAGTCCATGAAATTATTGTAGGAGAAAACCAGTTGATAAGTAGCCGTTTAATTATCGGAGAAACTTATGGTTGTCCTGGGACATGGTCAGTGTATCCTTATACAGAAGAGAATGGAAAAACTATTTTTCACTTTAAAATAGATTCTAATCCTGGGAAAAGACTTCAGGTCATGAGAAGTATTGATAAACCACAAGCATACTACATACAAGAAGATACAACACTTCTAGTACAAGAGTCTTATATACCTGTACCAGAAGTTGAAAAGAGTAATATATATTATTTATGGTTTAAGTTAGATAAATAATTTCAGATAGAAATGCTAATAAAATAATGATTAGACATAGAATAGTAGATAATGCTAATGATGGAATATACAGTAACAGTTAGGGATGCTCCTTATACTTTCATTATTAGTTAATATGCTGCAGTTTTCTTATATAATATATGAAAGAAAAAATGACTACCAACGAGTGATTACAACACAGCCAGCAGTAGGGAAGGTGGCACAACCTAGTACAAATGAGTTTGTAAGTTATTATGAAGAAAAGTTATGCAAGTTACTAGATCACAATGGATTAAATGTAGAAAGAGTAGAAGGAACAGATGGTATTAAATTAATACCACAAAAGAATACTAAATAAAAGTGTTAAGAAAGGGAAAATACCGTTGATTTTAAAGGATATGTGTGTTAAAATGCCCTTAATGTGATATTTAAAAAGACAATGATGCGAAATAGTAATGAAATGAAACTTTTAAGAGAGCTATTGGTTGGTGAGAAATAGTAAGTAGCATTTGATGAACTCGTCGCTAAGTTCCAAGCTGAAATGATAGTAGGTTATGGCGGGACTTCCCGTTATAGAAGGATTGAGTGGTAAAAGTAAGATAGTGTTTGTTGTATTTTACTTTTGCAATAAAGAGTGGTAACGCGGAATAATAACCTTTCGTCTCTTATAATGTAGAAGAGACGAAAGGTTTTTTTATTTTGAGTCTACTATAAAAATAACATTGTCTTAATTTAAGTAAAATTAAAATAAGATTTAGGTTAATTCATTCTTAAAGCGTTTTAGAACAAGATTCTAGAAATAAAGATTTAGAATGAAATACTTAAGATGAAGCTTTTAAATGAAGAAGGAGGAATTATTGTGCAATATAATCACAAAGAAATTGAACAAAAGTGGAGAAAACACTGGGAAGAAAACCCTATTAATGTAGAAACTCCAGATAAAAAACCATATTACTGTCTTGATATGTTCCCATATCCATCAGGAAATGGTCTACATGTAGGTCACTGGAGAGGTTACGTATTATCTGACGTATGGAGCCGTTATAAAGTACTTCAAGGACATTATGTTCTTCACCCAATGGGATGGGATGCTTTTGGTCTTCCAGCAGAAAACTATGCAATTCAAAAGAAAGTACATCCAGCTACAGCTACAGCAGAAAACGTAGCAAACTTCAAACGTCAATTACACGATATTAGTGCAATCTATGACTGGGATAAAGAAGTAAACACAACAGACCCAGAGTTCTATAAATGGACACAATGGATTTTCCTTAAAATGTTTGAAAACGGACTTGCTTACGAAAAAGAAATGCCAATTAACTGGTGTCCATCTTGTAAAACAGGTCTTGCAAACGAAGAAGTTAAAGAAGGTTGCTGTGAGCGTTGTGGTAGCACAGTTACTAAGAAAAATCTTCGTCAATGGATGCTTAAAATTACAAAATATGCAGAAAGACTTCTTAATGACTTAGAAGGTCTTGAGTGGCCAGAAAAAGTTAAAAAAATGCAAGCTGACTGGATTGGTAAAAGCTATGGTGCGGAAATCGACTTCGAAATCGAAGGTACAGATGAAAAAATCAAAGTCTTTACAACAAGACCAGATACACTTTATGGTGCAAGCTTCATGGTTATGGCACCAGAACACAAATCTGTACTTAGCCTTGTAACAGATGAGCAAAAAGAAGTAGTTGAAAAATACGTATTTGATGCTTCTACTAAATCATCAGTAGATCGTATGGCTGATAAAGAAAAAACAGGTGTATTCTTAGGTAGATATGCAATCAATCCTCTTAACGGTGCAAAAATCCCAGTATGGATTTCTGATTATGTGCTTGCTGATTATGGTACAGGTGCAATCATGTGTGTACCAGCTCATGATGATAGAGACTTTGCATTTGCTAAGAAATTTGACTTACCAATTATCCAAGTTATCTCTAAAGATGGTAAGGAAGCTGAACTTACAGAAGCTTACACAGAACCAGGTGTAATGATTAACTCTGGTGATTTCAACGGTATGCCATCAGAAGAAGCTAAAAAAGCAATTCCTGAGTTCCTTGAAACTAAAAATATTGGTAAGAAAACAACAAACTACAAACTTCGTGACTGGGTATTCTCTCGTCAAAGATACTGGGGAGAACCAATTCCAGTAGTTCACTGTGATAAATGTGGTATTGTAGGTGTGAAAGAAGAAGACCTTCCAGTACGTCTTCCAGATGTAGAAAGCTATGAACCAACAGGTACAGGTGAATCTCCACTTGCTGCTATTGAAGAGTGGGTAAATACATCATGTCCATGTTGTGGTGGTCCTGCTAAACGTGAAACAAACACAATGCCACAATGGGCTGGTTCATCTTGGTACTTCTTAAGATATCCAAACCCACACAATGATAAAGAATTAATCAGCAAAGAAGATATGAAAAAATGGTTACCAGTCGATATGTACGTTGGTGGTATTGAGCATGCTGTACTTCACCTTCTTTACGCTCGTTTCTATACTAAATTCTTATATGATATTGGTGTAGTAGACTTTGAAGAACCATTCAAACGTCTCTTCAACCAAGGTATGGTTACAAAAGCTGGAGCTAAAATGAGTAAATCTAAAGGAAATGTTGTTTCTCCAGATGAACTTGTTGAGAACTATGGTTGTGACTCACTTCGTATGTACGAATTATTCATTGGACCACCAGAATTAGATTCTGAATGGGATGATAGAGGTATTGAAGGGGTATACCGTTTCTTAAATAAAGTATGGAAATTAGTTGATGAAAACAAAGAAGTTCCAGAAACAAGAGACATGGAAAGAATACGTCATCAATTAATCCGCGATATTACAGTACGTATGGAAGGCTTCAACTTAAATACAGTAGTAAGTGGATTTATGGAATATACAAATAAATTACTTGACCTTCAAAAGAAAGAAGGCGGTCTTGCAAACGAAACACTTCGTAGCATGACGATTCTTTTAGCACCATTCGTTCCTCACATTGCTGAAGAGCTTTGGGCTAAACTTGGTGGTGAAGGTAGCGTATTTGCTAATACATGGCCAACATATGATGAAGCTAAAATGAAAGAAGACGAAGTAGAAGTTGCTGTACAAATTACAGGTAAAATTGCTGCTCGTATGATGATTTCTCCAGATGCAACTCAAGAAGAAGCTATTGCTAAAGCAAAAGAATTAGTTGCAGCTAAATTAGAAGGAAAAACAATTGTTAAAGAGATTTATGTTAAAGGTCGTATCGTAAACCTTGTAGCAAAATAAAATAGAACTTAAAAAATCCCATTCAAATAAGTGGTTTTTACTTATTTGAATGGGATTTTAAATAGTTAGAAAATGAATATGGTATGAAAACTAAGGTTAATTAAAGTTAATTTAAGGTAATTTAAGGTATGAGAAGATTATATGAGGGTGGATTTAATTTTGAAGATAAGAACTAAAATGGTGCTGACTTGAAAAAAGGTGGGATTCGTACTATCATAGATATAAGAAATATAAAGGTAGGTAAAAATGATGCCAAGGCAATATCAATCCCATGAGCGTTTAGAACAGAGTACATATACATCTTCAAAAAATACAACTTCTAATAAAAAGAAAGTGAAAAAGGAAAAAGTCCTTTCGTTAGGATTTATATTTACAAGTTTGATTATAGCACTTATAGCATTTTTTGTATTTTTAAGCATAGGTGTTATAATAGGGCCAAATTTTCCACTATAATTAGATAAGGAAGCTTGATTTCAAGCTATAGAGTAAATAGATAAAATAATAAATAAACGATGAAATAATGCTAATAAGGGAGGCTATATAAAAGCCTCCCTTATTAGCATTATTTCATTTTACCAAGCATATTAAAGAACATTTCAAATTGCTTACGTTGTTGTTTAGGTAATGTTTCTTTAAAGTAATTGATTAAAGAGCGTTGCATTTCGGGAGTACATTGGATGTTTTGAGCATTTAATTCATTATTGACTTGGATAAGACCTTGTAAAGTATCATAGGCATTTTTTTTCTTTAAACTTGCATCTATCATGTGTTGAAGGTGAATGACGAGACGAGGGTCAAGATGAGAAAAAGCAGGATCGTCATAGAGTTTCATGGTATAGGCCTCCTTTATTAATAGAATAAATTAATATTATGAATGATTCCCAGAGTTACCTCCTGAATTAAACATAGAAGCAATGACTTTTAGAAGTTGAGCTTGGTTAGGGTCTAACATGGAAGATAGACCATTAATAATTTGTTCAGGAGAAGGACCAGCAGACTTAGGAGGTGTATTTGGGGGAGGTGTTGATTTAGGGGTAGAAGGTGCAGTTTTTTCATCAGGAAATGGAGCATCTTCTAGAGTACCAGAATCTAAAGGATGTAGATGATATTCAGGTGTGTTTTGACTAGGCCTAGATGTAGATGGCTCTGGTTTGGCAAGTAAATCTTTGGCTTCTGCAAGTTTTAAAATGACATCTACAAAGTAAGCTTTATCATCCCCTAAATTAGCTTTGACATCGTTTAAAAAAGATTTTTCCCAGCCGCTTTCTTGGGAGCGACTCATAGAACGAACAGAAGCTTCATTAGAAAATAGATTAATAGTATATACCAATTCCATTAGCTTAATAAAAACAGCCATAGGCTTTTGGCGGTCTATATTTAAATAAGGTAAAAGTGACTTTGACACAACTAGAATATCGTTATTAATAGCTCGGTCAAGGTTAGTCATAATATACCTCCGTTTATTATATCTTATATAAATGTATGTTGTGGATAAGTTTTGCTAGAACTAAAAAAGTTATTTTTATGAAGTCTTCTGAATAGGATACTACAAGGAGAATAGTAAAGTGAGTGAGGAAAGTGGAAAAACAAGAAATCATTATGAATATTGAGCAAGACTTAAATGAAATGAGTAGATTAATATGGAACTATATTGATGAAAAGTATATAGGCGTTATTAAACATAAAGTAGATGGATATAGAAGTGAATGTCAAGGAAATTTATGTAAGGAAGCACAACTTATTCAAGCAATGATGCCTTTTTTACCAGAGCAAAGGAATATCTTGCAGCTTATTTTAGATGCTATGATTTATAACGAAGTGATAGAAAGAAGTTTAGAGGAACATAAGGAGTTAGGCTCTTTTTACCGCGATGAGAATAAGGAAAGGGAACAATTAAAGAAATTAGTTTATAAGCTTGTTATGGTAAAACTGATAAGAACAATAGAAGATATGAGTGAAAAGAGTTAGAGATAGTTAGGTTGAGGGAAAAGTAAAATAAAGAAAGATATGTAATATAAAAAGTGACCAAGAGCGCTCTTGGTCACTTTTTTTGTTACATATTAGGGGGAAGTTATAAAGGAAAAATTACTTATTGAAGATCGTTTCTAAAAATACCGCAGTCATTTTTTGAAATGAACCAAATAACTAAAACAATGATAACGATCCATAACCAAGTATTGTTACCACAGCCATTAAATAAACCACCTAATAAGCAGTCAGTGCCGCCACCAAATGAATTGCATCCGTTACCAGATAAGAGAAGTAATACAAATATAGCTATAATAACCAGCCATAAGCTATTGTCTTGTAAAAATCTAAAATCATCCATGATAATGCCTCCTATATAAAAAAGTAAATACATTGAAATTTCTAATTTAAGTTTATGATACATTTATAAATAAAATTACTTGAAATGTCATAATCAGAAAAGATACAAGTTATTTTACGGAATATCTCAAGTTACTTTATGAAATATTTTCGGTGAAATTAGAACAAGTTGATATCTAGTATAAGATAAGTGATATCTCTTGCTAACTTCTACATTACCTATAATATGAGAGATGGAAATAAATGTTACAATTGTAGAAATTATTTTATTATTTTTAGAAAATTATATTGACAGATAAAAATGTATTGTATACAATTATACATAAGTTATTTTCAGACAATTAAAAGATTTATAGATATAAGTTGCAAGGGGTGATTAGATGTTTGAACTAAACAAGAGAACTAACTTACTTACAAATACTGAAAAAAACCATCAATTGGAAGATAGAGAAACACCGAATATGTTTAGAGAATTCTTTCCATATGACGAAATTCCACGTGTTGCCTTCAATAATGTACACGTACCAATGTATATGCAAGATGATATCTGCATTACAGATACAACATTTAGAGATGGGCAACAGTCAAGAGCACCTTATACAACTGAGCAGATTGTGACATTATATAAGTATTTACACAAGCTTAGTGGACCTAAAGGAATTATTAGACAAAGTGAATTCTTCTTATACAGTGAAAAAGATCGCGAAGCAGTTTATAAATGTAGGGAATTAGGTTATGAATTTCCGCAAATTACATCTTGGATTAGAGCATCAGAAAAAGATTTTGAGCTTGTTAGACAAATGGAGATTAGTGAAACAGGTATTTTAGTAAGCTGTTCGGATTATCATATTTTCCATAAGCTTCATATGAAACGTTCAGAGGCAATTGAACATTATACAAAGATTGTAAAGCAATGCATTAATAAAGGCATTATTCCACGCTGTCACTTTGAAGATATTACAAGGGCAGATATTTATAATTTTGTTGTACCATTTGCTAGAGAGTTAATGAAAATTAGTGAAGAGACTAAAATGCCAATTAAGATTCGTGCCTGTGATACAATGGGGTATGGAGTGAGTTATCCAGGAGCAATGATTCCAAGAAGTGTACCAGGTATTATGTATGCTTTGCATCAATATGCAGGAGTGCCACATGAGTGGATTGAATGGCATGGGCATAATGATTTTTATCGTGCAGTAGCAAATTCAACAGCTGCATGGCTTTATGGATGTAATAGTGTTAACTGTTCATTATTTGGTATTGGAGAAAGAACAGGTAATACACCACTTGAGGCAATGGTTATTGAGTATGCTCAACTTAAAGGTACATTAGATGGAATGGACACTACAGTTATCACAGAAATTGCAGAGTACTTTGAACATGAAATTGGTGAGCATATTCCTGAAAGAACACCATTTGTAGGAAAGAACTTCAATGTAACAAGGGCAGGTATTCATGCAGATGGATTATTAAAGAATGAAGAGATTTATAATATTTTTGATACAGATAAATTATTAAATAGACCAGTTAGAGTTGCTGTAAGTAATACTTCTGGATTAGCAGGAATTGCACACTGGATTAGTAGCCATCCTAAATATATTAAGCTAAAAGGGATCGATAAGAATGATTCATTATGTATAAGTATTAAGGCATGGGTAGATGCAGAATATGAGAGTGGACGTACTACAGTAATCTCAGACCATGAATTAGAAAATTATATTGATCATTATATAGAAGAAAATAAATAATTAAAAAATGCGTATCAGCTAAAAAGTTGATGCGCTTTTTGTTAAGTAGAAGGATTATATAGAGTTAATTAATATCTAAAATGAATAAAGAAAAGAAAGTATTAAAAGATGATAGTCAATATTTAAGGCTGATAGTTAATTGGAAATTGATGATATAGGTTAATAAAAATAAAGGGGTAAATTTCTTAAAAAAATGTTGACTTATAGTATTATTTAGTGTAACATAATACAAGTCAACAAGGCCCATTGGTCAAGCGGTTAAGACATCGCCCTTTCACGGCGGTAACACGGGTTCGATTCCCGTATGGGTCATTTATAATAGAATAGTTTATTAAAATTTGTTCTATTGTAAAGCATATAGTAAAAATATAAAACGGGGTGTGGCTCAGTTTGGCTAGAGCGCCTGATTTGGGTTCAGGAGGCCGCAGGTTCGAGTCCTGTCACCCCGATTATGGGTCACTAGCTCAGTCGGTAGAGCACTTGACTTTTAATCAAGTTGTCCCGGGTTCGATTCCCGGGTGGCTCAGTACGAAACCAGTAAACTTAAGGTTTACTGGTTTTTTGTATGTATTATATTGTCAAAAAAAGGATTATTGATGAAATGTAAATTATGTATTAAGATAGTCATTAGAGTCGATATAAAGGAGTACTAATTTGATTGGCGGTGAGAATATGGAAGAAATAGCTCTTTATAAGGAAGAAAAGAAAATGAAAAAGGTATTTAAGAAAAGAATAAAAAAAATATGGGGAATAGGGTTAGGCGTACTAGCCTTTACTTATATAGGAGGTGTAATTTATTTTTCGTCACACTTTTTATGGAATAGTACATTAAATGGGATAAATGTTTCTAATAAAACAATAAAAAGCATCGTAAAAATGATGGATCATTATGAGTTAGAAGTTGTACAAAGTGCAATAGATGGAGAAGAAGTAAAAGAAACCATTAGTGGCGCATCATTTGGTATGAAATTACAGGATGAAGCAGTTATTTCTGAGCTTATCAAAAAACAAAACAAATATTTATGGTTTATCCCAGGAAAAAATGATTATACAGCTGAGGATTATATTACAATAGATGATAATGCGTTAGAAACTACTATTTTAGGTTTAAAAGGCTTTAATAAAAACTTTTATGAGGAGCCAGTTGATGCCAAAATTACAGAATATAATAAGGATACAGGCTATCAAATTATTAAAGAAGAAGAAGGCAATAAGTTAGATAAAGAAAAAACACTTCAAACAGTAAAAAAGGCTATTTTAAATTTAGAACCAAAAGTTAATCTAATGGACGATGATTGTTATGAGCATCCAAGTGTAAGAAGTGATGATGTAACTTTACAAGAACAATTAAAAACATTAAATCAATATGTTAATACAAAAATTACATATGAATTTGGAGACAATAAAGAAGTAGTTGATGGTAGCCTTATTAGCCAATGGTTATCTATAAAGGATGATAAGGTCGTATTGTCACAAAAAGCTGTAGAAGAGTATGTTGCTTCACTAAGAAAAAAATATGATACCATCTTTAGAAAAAGAGAATTTATGACAAGCTACGGTAAACAAATTATCATTGATGGTGGTGACTATGGTTGGTGGATGAATTATGGCGCAGAAGCAAAAGCGTTATATGAGATGATACAAAAAGGTGAAAGTGGCAATCGTACACCAATCTATTTCCAAACAGCTAAACAATATGGCAAGAATGATTATGGAGATACTTATGTAGAAATTAACTTAACAGCTCAGCACTTATTTTTCTATAAAGATGGTAAGAAGATTTTAGAATCTGATATTGTTACAGGAAATACCTCTACAGGACATAAAACACCACCAGGTGTATACGGTATAACTTATAAAGAAAGAGATGCAGTTTTAGTAGGAGAAAATTATCAAACGCCTGTGGCTTATTGGATGCCTTTTAATAAGGATATAGGACTTCATGATGCGTTTTGGAAAAATGAATTTGGTAGTGATTTTTATCAAACAGATGGTTCTCATGGATGTATTAATCTTCCATATGCAGTTGCAAAACAGCTTTATGAATATGTGGAGAAGGGAACGCCTGTTATTTGCTATGAATTAGCGGATACAGAATCAAAAAATATTACAAAACAAACGCCAGAAGAAATTGCACAGTTTGCAATAGACGCGATTAATCGAATTGGTGATGTAACAAAAAATAGTGGTAAAAAAATAGAACGTGCAAGGAAAGTTTATAATAAAATAAATGCAGAAGCAAAAAAATGTGTTTCAAACTATAATACATTAGTAGCAGCTGAACAAAAATTTAAATCGCTATAACATAAATGTAATAGAACTAGAAGGTAAAATCATAAGTTTAAATGGTATAATTAAAAAGACAAAAGATTTAAAGTTATTAAAAATCATTGAAATAATGAATGGGAGGAACCATATGAATCAGTTTAAAGTAATTAGACCAGAAGAAATTAGTAAAAATGCCTTTGAGTTACTTGGGAAAGATTGGACACTTATTACAGCAAAAAAAGGTGACAAAGTAAATACAATGACTGCTTCTTGGGGGGGAGTAGGTGTTTTTTGGGGAGCAGATGTGGTCTATATTTTTGTACGTCAAACAAGATATACAAAAGAATTTATTGATGCATCTGATGAATTTTCATTAACATTCTTTAATCCGGATCAATATCGCAAGACATTAAGTTATTTAGGAAAAGTATCAGGACGCACAGAGGATAAAATTACAAAAGCAGGGTTAACTGTAGTAGAACAAAATGGTATTCCGTTTTTCGAAGAAGCAGATATGGCTATCCTTTGTAAAAAAGTAGGTCAATACTATATAGACCCAAAAGGGATATTAGATGAAACAGTTATTCCAAAGTGGTATGCAGATAATAATTATCATGATATGTACATTGGAAAGATTATAGAAGTTTTGAAGAAATAGAGTAAAATAAGAACTAAAAAATCCAGTAAAGCTTAGGTTTTACTGGATTTTTTTAATAAGCCATAGAAATTAGCTATATACAGATGTATAATAAGCCTATATAGAAGGGGGGATTTAAAATGAGACATTTAAAAAATTTATTAGAAGAAGCAGGATTTAAAGTTCGTGAAGTATCAGAAACGATTCTACCATTCCAAAATTTAATAGCGCTTATTATTAATGAAAATCTAAAGTTTGTTTATGAAGAAGAAGTAGATGGAACTTTGATGATTAGAGAGATTAGGGTGGATGAAGAGTATTTGAATTTAGGATACACAACGAGACTTTTGGAATTTTTACATAAGCAAAATGAGTATAATATCATTCTTCCATTTGTGACAACACCTAAATTGGCGCATATTTGTGAGAAGTTAGGGATTGAAAGAGATGATCATTGTGTGGATTATTACGGATATAATAGCGCATTTTATGCCATTGCGAAAAATTATATTTTCTATGAGGGACGATATGGTCATTATATTGTGAGAAGGATAGAGTTAAACAATGAATAGAGGCATAGAATTGAAAAATATAAATAAAATAAATTAAAGGGCGAGTGAGGGAATAAAACCAACACTCGCCTTTTAATATTATTTTTATAATTTAAATGAACTTTTTAATGGTACGATTCTGTTGAATACTAAGTGATCTTTAGTACCGTATTTAGAATCCAAGCAGTAGAAACCATTTCTTACGAATTGGAATTTATCTAATGCTTTTACATCTTCAAATGCTTCACCTTCAACAAATCCATGTTTCACTTCAAGTGAGTTAGGATTAATTTGCTCTAAGAAGTGTTTCCCTTCGTTTTCTGGAGCATCATCTAAAATGAGTGGCTCATATAATCTAAACTCAGCTGGTTTAGAAGTTGTAGCATCTACCCAGTGGATAGTAGCTTTTACTTTACGACCTGTAAAGCCAGAACCACTCTTAGTTTCTGGGTCATAAGTACAGTGTACTTCTTTGATTGAGCCATCTTCGTTTTTAATAACTTCTGTACATTTTACAAAGTAAGCACCTTTAAGGCGTACTTCGTTACCTGGGAATAATCTGAAGTATTTAGCAACAGGTTCTTCCATAAAGTCTTCACGTTCAATGTAAAGTTCACGAGAGAATGGTACCATACGTGTACCTTTTTCAGGGTCTTTTGCATTGTTTTCAATTTCTAGAAGTTCTGTTTGACCTTCTGGATAGTTTGTGATTACTAATTTAATTGGGTCTACAACAGCCATACGAAGTGGTGCTTTTGGTTGTAAGTCTTCACGGAGGAAGAAGTCAAGCATTTGGCTATCAATTGTAGAATCTGCTTTAGATACACCAATTTCTTTACAAAATGCACGAATAGCTTCTGGTGTATAACCACGTCTACGGAGACCTGCAATAGTAGGCATACGTGGGTCATCCCAACCATCAACTACACCTTCATTTACAAGTTGTAAAAGTTTACGTTTACTCATAACTGTGTTTGTCATGTTAAGACGAGCAAACTCGATTTGGCGAGGTTTTACTTCCATTTCACATTCGTTTACTACCCAGTCATAAAGTGGACGGTGTGCTTCAAATTCTAATGTACAAATAGAGTGTGTAATACCTTCAATAGCATCTTCAAGTGGATGAGCAAAGTCATACATTGGATAGATGCACCATTTATCACCAGTATTGTGGTGTGTTGCGTGAGCAATACGATAGATGATAGGATCACGCATATTCATATTAGGTGAAGACATATCGATTTTAGCACGAAGTACTTTTTCACCATCTGCAAATTCACCATTTTTCATACGTTCAAATAAGTCAAGGTTTTCTTCAACGCTTCTTTCGCGGAATGGACTGTTTTTACCTGGTTCAGTTAATGTACCACGGTATTCTTTAGCTTGTTCTGGTGTAAGATCACAAACATATGCTTTACCTTTTTTAATAAGAAGAACAGCACGATTATACATTTCTTCAAAGTAGTTAGATGCAAAGAATACATCTGCCCATTTAACACCAAGCCATTTAACGTCAGCTTCAATAGATTCTACATATTCTGTATCTTCTTTAACAGGGTTTGTATCATCAAATCTAAGGTTTGTTTTTCCTTTGAATTCTTCAGCTAATCCAAAGTTAAGTAAAATAGATTTAGCATGCCCGATGTGTAAGTAACCATTTGGTTCAGGTGGGAAACGCGTAATAATTTCTTTATGTTTGCCTGATTCTAAATCATCCACAATGATATTACGGATGAAATTAGATGAATTATTCTCTAATGACATATTTTCAACCTCACTTATTAATGGAATTCATTAATTTTAGTACTTATAAAAACTTACATTTGAGTATGTACAGTTTTTATATGGATTATCCTTATATTTTAACGGAATTTATAGAAAAAATAAAGAGTGAGTTTAAGTAAATACAGGAAAAAGAAAAAAGAGAGTAGGAATAGTTCGATAAATATAGAAGCACGCCATTAAATGCAGCGTGCTTCTGATTGGATTAAGTGGCTTGTATCATTAAGACCTACAAGAATAGGCTTTAAATCTTCATTAAAACGAATCGTAGTGACACATGTATTTCCGAAAGCCATTTGTTGATACATAGTCATTTTTAAATCAAAAAGACCGATTAGTGCTGATTTAATAAAACCACCATGTGAAACAACCACAATTGTTTCATTAGGATGTTTTTTTATTAAATCCATTAGACATGCTTTAGCACGAATTGCACAATTTTTAATGCTACCATCTCCACCACAGAGAGGGGCTAATATTTCATCACTTTTCCAAAGCGCAAAGGCTTCAGGATAAGTCTCACGAATCTCTTTAAAAGTAAGACCTTCCCATAAACCAAAGTCCACTTCACGAAGCCCTTCTTCACGTTGCACTTGTAAATGAGAAGGTGCAGCAAGAATTTGGGCTGTTTCAAAAGCACGATTTAATGGGCTACTATAAATAGCTGAAAAATGACCATTTAGTTTATCTGAAAGAAGCTGTGCTTGAAATCTACCAGCATCTTCTAAATCAATATTAGTACAACCTTGAATTTTGCCTAGTGTATTCCAAGGGGTTTGTCCATGACGAATGAGTAATAATGTTGTAGACATTGTGATAAAACCTCCTAGGTAATAAAAGTAAAAATAGATATAGAGAACAGTAGGGTTCTCTATAAAGGTATAAGATACTTATATATCATAAAGGAGTTAGGTTAAAAACACAAGTTTACATTCATCATGCAAAGATTGAATTTATGATTTTTTAAGAAAAGTAAATAGTACGTATTTGCCAACCTGTTTCACCTACTTGAAGGGCAATATCCGCTACAAATTCACCTTCTTCTGGAATCGAATCATCATTCCAAAGTGTACTTGCAATAGATTTAACGCCAAACTCTGCAATGATTTCAGAGATGCGATAAGTTTTAGCATATTTTGTTTTGATTTTTAAAGAAGCATCTTTTACAAGTAAAGTAGGAGCCGTATTACCTGCTCCAGTAGGCAAGAAGAGTTTAAGCTGCTTTTCTAGGGAATCAAAATCATATTCATAGGCGTTGTAAATACATTTATCTACATAAATCTTAGGTGTTTTATCATACTCTGTAAGTTTAGAGTCCAAGTTAACAGCTTTTTTAAAGGCTTCAATTTGTTCCAATGTAGAGGCTTTAAGACCACAAGCCATAGGGTGACCACCACCCCCGTCAATAAGGTCTAAGTGAGGCTTGAAGCTTTGGAACATATCATATTCTTCAATAGAACGACCAGAGCCTTTGTAAGTTCCATGAATTGTTTTTGCAAATACAACAGTTGGGCGATAGTATTTCTCTTTTACTTTACCAGCTACCAGACCAACTACACTTTCATGAGCTTGTTCATCTATTTCAATAATAATATCTGGAATCTCAGGATATTTTTCTAATTTCGTAAAAATACGCTGCAAGGAATCCATTTCCTCATCTTGACGCTCTTTGTTTAGACTATCTAAACGTGCCTTAAAAGGATAAAGTTCATTAAAATCTTCACATTGTAAAAACTTTAAGGCTGTCTCAGCATTTTCTAAACGACCACAGGCATTAAGTCTTGGTCCAATTTGAAAACCAAGGGTACCAACTGAAATCTTAGAACTAATTGTAGAAGCAGCAGGAATAGCCCCCTTATTTAGTGCGATAAGCCCAGTTTTAACCATATGTCTATTTTCACCAATAAGGGGTGCAACATCACAAACGGTACCAAGTGCTACTAAAGCTTGGATTCGCCCAATAAGATTTGGGGTAGGTTTGGCTTTAAAATATGACATAAGGGCTTGCCCTAGCTTATAAGCAATACCAACACCAGCTAAAGTTTTATAAGGATAAGCACAGTCTGATTGATGAGGATTAATAATAGCATCAGCTTCTGGAAGTGTTATAGGAAGCTCATGATGGTCGGTGACAATCATAGTCATACCAAGTGATTTTGC
>JAFOHG010000020.1 GCA_017421915.1 Cellulosilyticum sp.
ATTAAGCAAATGCGTGAAGCAACACTTCCAGCTAATTATAAATACAATATTATTGGTGCATCAGCCTCTATGCTACCTATTGAAGAAATGACGACTTATATGGCGTATAGAGTGTTTAATCATATTCAAGGGGTATTTAATGCCGTACCTACTGAAGAAGAAGTAGGTGAAATGGCAAGAAGATTAGGATTAGATATGGATAGTGTAAGTAGACGCTTTGAACAAAATGTGCCAGAAGCATTACCAGGATTTGAATCAAGAGAAGCCTATTCTTATAGTAATGTTATTAAAACGCAAGCTGTAAGTATAGATGTAGATCTTGAGAATAATTTTTTATTAAAAGCAAGAGAAGCCTTTAATAATACAGCAAATCAATTGCCAAATGAATTAAAAGAAAATGTTTTTGATGAGTTAAAAAGAGTTTTTACAAATCCAGAATTTGGCCCAATTTATGCCTCTAATGTATTAGTAAATAAAGAAGGATTTTGTTTGGTTAAAACAATTGAAGCTTATATTGTTACGTTAAAAGAACAACTTACAAAGCTACCACAACAAATTGAAGAACAGATTGAGCAGTGTATAGAAAAGATGCAGGATGCAAGGTCAGCCTTTATTTCTAAAGAGAGAAAGAAAAATGAGTACATAGATCATAAGATTACAGAATACTTCCTAAGAGCAGATGTAGAAAAGTATACTAAGATGATTGCAACATATGAAGACTTAAGGATGCTTTTAATTGAAAGAAATAATAAGTTCTATGCTGTTTTCACAGAGATTCTAAAAACCTTAAAGAACATTTTTGAAAAGGATGGACAAATCCTTATGGAAGCTCATGAATCTACAGATGAAAAGGGAAATATGACATACCATTGGAATGTGGTTAATGTTAAAGATGTTTCTAAGTACATAGACAAGGTGATTAATGGCTATGATGCGAGTATTTTAGTTTCTGAGTTTGCCAACATGCTTTTAGAAGAAGCGGATAAGTGGGTTAATGAGGCAGATATTGATATTATTTCTTCTATTTCGGACTTTATTACAGATAAATTCTCTGATTTAATCTCAAAGACGATGGAAGAGTTCTTAGTGATGAAGTATGGGGAAGAAGAGTCCTTAGTAGAATTAGTGGAAAAGAAAATTGCAACTAAACTGTGTAGAGATGCAGTTCCATTATTTTATTTAGGCAATAATTCAGAGTTTAACTTCCCATATTATGCAATGGTTTCTGTACCAATGAATACACCGAATATCTATAAGGGGCTTAAAAATTTCCAAGAGAAGTATCCTAACTCATCAGCGAAGTTTTCATTAAGACAAAGTAAGCTTACAAATCGTATTTTCTGGGTAACGACACGTAATGGTGTACCACTTTATGCCTATGGTCCACTTAAATCTTATGAAAAGCTTTATGAAGAAACGATTCATACAAGAGAAGGGGTTGGACGTCATTTAGTCATGACTGATAAAGAAAGTTGGGTGAACTTACCATCACCTATTCCTAGAGAGGCATGGGGGGATACCTACACTAATGAACGTATTAATAATCTAATGAAGGATGGCCAAGAAGCGTTTAACAAGGGAATAAAGTACCATATTATTGAGAAGAGAGAAGAAGTCGGCTTAAATAATCAATATGTTCTTCAATGCACAACAGATTTTGATTTAGAAAAACAAATTACAGCATATGATATTGACTTAGAAAGGCCTAACTTTACCAATATAAAGAAAGCTTTAAGTGACTTTGAAGAACAAGTAGAAAATGGGCTAAAAGGAGAAAAATTTACTTATTCAATTATGAATAGTTCAACAGAAGAAATGGCTTTTGCAGGTATTATGCGTTATCCAACTCAGAAGAAACTTTTAAAAGAAGAAATTGAAAAATATGAAGCAGTTGAAGCTTATATAGCACAGCTAAAAGAAGTGATAGAATCGGTAAAAACAGCAGAAAAGAACATTGAAAATTTCGTGAAAACAATTTATACAAAAACGATTTATAAAAAAGGAGCACTTTATCTTTATGATAAAGATGAAGAAGAAGAGCTGTATGATCCACTTCTTAATGTAATGGATATCAACAAATATGCAGAATATGAACTTTATAAACGTTTTACTAATTTACAAGGTAAATTTAAAGAAGTAATGCTTAGAAAATCAGAAAAGAGAGTAAGAGCCTTAACTCAAAGCGATGATATCACAGAGTTATTAGAAAGATTAGATTTTATATTAGAGGTTTATGGAGAACGTAGAGAAGAAATTGAAGATGAAGTGCATGAAGTCATTAATGGTAGAGAAATTTATGATTTCTATAAAGATATTTTAGGTTATACAAAGGAACTTAAGAAAAAGTTAAGTTAATACAAGATAAGATTAGGAAGCTTAGAAAAGAAAAGGATATTCTAGGCTTCTTAAACGTGTTTTTGAAGTTATAAATAGAGCATGAAACAATAAAGAAGGAGGGGCAAGCAGTGTCAGAGAGTGTAACAGATAGCAGGATAAAAGAGGTTATATTACAAAGAGCAGAAAGTTTTGCACTGCATGATGATGAAGAAACCCTAAAGAGTAATGAAATACGTATGAAAGCCCCTATGATTTTTGTATTTCTTGGTGATAAGCTGCAAGATGGAATCAGCAAAGTACAGCTTTCTATTGCAGAAAGAATAAGTAATAGCGAAGGGATTGTTTATTTAGCTGTAGGAAGTGCAAGCAATAATAAACAATCTTCAGATGTTCTTTATATAGAATTAGGAAAAGAAGTAAAAACAGAAACAGGGAAAGACGAAAGGCAGAAATTAAGTCATTTATTAGAAGAGAATGATGTTTTAAAGCAATTAAATGAAAAGATCATAGAACTAACCCAGTGCGTTCTAGGAAAAAGTAAAGTATTTAGTTACTGGGAACAGATACATGTAACTATGGTAACTGCTGCTAGTGACCCTCTCAATATCATCTTACCGGATTTAACTGTACTTATTAAAAATAAGTTGGAACAAAGCTTTAAACAAGTCTTTACGGATTTGTTTGTGATTGTTGAAGAGACTAGTGAAGATGCCTCTCCTATGAATAAGGCACTGTCTTATAGTTTCTTTCAAGAGTTAGAGCGTTACCAAGAAAGTCACTATCACTATGAGAAGCCAATCGAGCTCTTAGATGAAGAAATGAAATTAATAGCAAGCTATGATGGAGCGCTTTTTCATTTGATTTATCTGTTAATGGATAAAAAGGAGAATGGGCAGAAGATTAATGATGCGACCAAGAAGCATTATGAAACAATGGTAGCAGTTAATCTTTTAAAAAATAGAGAACAACTATCTGTAGAGTTAGAAGAGGTAAGAGAGCAATATAATTACAATACGTTTATGGCAAGCATTAAAGAGAATGCAGACAATAGATATTGTACAGCGAGATTAGCAAAGGTAAGAAAACCAGGGCAAGGCATTTATTTAACAATAGCCTATTATTTATTTAAAGCTTATGAAAAAGAGCTTTCTTATGAGAAGCAAGATGCAAGTTATGCTTTATTAGACCAGGTAGGCTTAAGTGATGAAAGATTAGAAAAGTTAATAAGAGAATATATGCCACCAGAAGAAGGTCTAGAAGAAATTAAGAGTTTAATTTCAAGGAAAATCTCTTTTAAAGAACTAAAGAATGTGACTTTTTTTGAGGCAGAGCAGAATTTATATGGAGATTCGGCTAATGACTTTTTTGAGCGTAACTTTATAAAGTCCACTTATAAAAAGGTGATAAGCGTGATACAAGGTGAGGCATTTAGAGAGAAGCTTATAAAGGAAGTCGTAAGTCATCCCAGTTATGGACCTTTTGTTATTGGGCAGCTTTTAAGTTCTGAAGCCTATGAAAGCTTAGAAAATCAAAAAGAGAAGTATCAATATAAGATGAGAGAATATATGGCTGGGCTAGAGGAAAAACAAAATCAATTGGTTGGACAATACGTAGGTGGGAATTTTAGCTTATTTGAGAAGAAGTATGTTCAAGAAGTTAAGGAGTACATTATTAAAGAGATTTATAGAATAAAGTATCACTATGCACTAGAAAATCTTAAATTACAAGCACTTCAAATTTTAAAGGAAGAACTAGAGCAGTTTTATGAAACATTAAAGAATCAACTTCAAAAGTTAAAAGAAATAGAAGAGTTTTTATTGGAACGCATTGAAGAAGCTAACCGATATGAAGAAGATTATCTTGTACAAAATGTAAAAGAATATTATGAAAAGGTAGTTGCTGAACAACTAGAAAAGCTAAAGAAACTAAAAGGGGAACATTTTTTACAGGAAGAAAAATATATGGGCTTAGGTTATCAGTTATTAGGTGAAAGCAAGGCAGTGATTCTAGAGAAGATTTGTCAGATTACAGAACAAGAAATTCTAAAAGAAGATAAGTATTTTAAGATTTCTTTTGAAGAAGAATTGTTAAATAGAGCTAATATGTTAGTGGACTATGAGGAAACAGAGGTAGTATCTAAGAGTGAGCTTTATAAATTACTTTATGAGAGTTTAGAAGAAAATTCTATGCCTTGTGTGCATTTGGATACAACGCTTGCCACTCATCGATATGTGGAAAAATACTTTTTGGGAAATAGACACAGTGAATTTATTGATTATGCCTATAAAAGGGACCAAAGTAGTCGGAGCTATAAAATTGGAACAGTCAGTGATACCAGGAATAATGTGATAGAGAAGCTACAACTTATGGGAGGATTTAAATTAGAGGATTTAATTTATACAAGGTCAGCTAGGCGTTATTATGAGGCATATAAGGAAAAGGGATATCATTTTCATAGTGAAGATTTTCACAGTGAAGGAAGGAGAGAAATAGATGGGGACAAAACGATTTAGTGGGCTAGCTATACTTTTTAGCATAATAGGATCAGGGTTGGCATATCTTGCAGGTGAAATCATTATAAATCAAGGAAATTTATCGGATTACCTAAAGGTGGGGCTCTATTTTGGATTAGGAGCAATGCTATTAACCATTATGGTGTTTGTATCACAGAAGATTTCTCCACAATTAGTGGGGTATCGTTGGAAAGAACAGTATTTTAAGACATCCTTGAAGTTGTTTATCCCCACAACATTGTTAATGGTGGGGATAAGTGCAGGATTATTTCAAGTACTTTATGGATTAAAAATCAACGAACCAAGTACAATTCAGGATATTGTAATTGCTCTAGACCGTTCAGGCAGTATGGAGGTCACTGATCCAGAGGCTAAGCGTTTTACGGCGATGAATGGATTTATTGACCAATTAAAAGGCAATAAGCGTGTAGCGCTAATTACTTTTAATGAAGAGGCTAATTTAGCTATAGATTTTACAACAGTATCTAATAAGAAAGAAAAAGAAAACTTTAAAGTGCAAGTAGCAAATTTAGATATTCAAAATGACGGTACAACAGGTATTCAAAATGTAATAGATGAAGCATATAGCCAAATTGAAAAGAGTGGTAGAAATGCAAGCTTAATTTTAATTTCAGATGGAGAACCAACTGATCAGTCAGATACCGATATAGCAGGATTAGTGAAAGAGTATGTGAATCATAATATTCCTATTTATACAATTGGGATGATGAATACAGAGTCTTTGTCAGGAAATTATTTACAATCAATAGCAGCATTAACTGGTGGAACTTATTATAGTATTTCAGATACTGCAATATTAGATGAAGTATTTGGAAGTATTCAATATGATGCTGAAAAAGGAACCATTATTAGTCCAAGAACAGGAGCGTACATAGAATCTAGATTACATCAAGGTTTAAGAGTTGTTTTTCTTACAATCATTAGTGTATTAATAGCATTAGCATTAGGCATTATGTTTGATAATAAATATCTTGTTAAAGGGATGATGATAGGAGGATTTATTGGGGGAATGGTAGCTAGCCTTTTAGCAGAGTATTTCTTTACAAGAGGAATATCAGCAGCATTAGTTAGATTAATATATTGGTTTTTTGTTGGGGTAGGATTAATGAGCTTTACTTGGTGTATAACTTTTAAGAATCAATATCATGGCACAAAAACAGCATAATAAATGAATATAAGTAAAGGATAAAGGAGGCGAAACATAAGAAGATGGAAATAAGATGGTATCAAGGGAGTGAACCCAAAATTTCTGACATTAAAGCGACCATAAGTGAAGGTCAGGTTAACTTAACGTTTAAGTGGCCTAATGAATTAGAGCAACTGTATATTTATAAACAAGATATTCTTAGAAATGAAGAGATAGACTGGGAAAAGCCTTATCGTAAATATACAAAAAATGAATATGCCTGCTTTGGAGGGTTTAAAGACCAAGACGCATCTAATGCAATGAGTAAATATGTTTTGTGTCCTTATATACATAATGATTTAGAAAGCTATTTAGTACGTTATGAAAATCGATGTAATGAAGTAGAGGTTATAAGCCATAGAATAGAAATCCATTATGAGATTTGTGAAAAGAAGAAGTTATTTAGTAAAAGAAAATCAGTACAGATGCAAGTTTTTTGTGAAGTACCTTTGCCAAAACACTATTTGTGTTATGTGAAAAAGAAGGGGAATATTCCTTTAGGATTAGAAGATGGAATACAGTTTCAGTTTATTTCGGATTTTGAGGTAGGAGAGAATGTTTTACCAGAGATAGAAGTAGAGAAAGATGAGTATGTAAGGATTTATTTAACAGATGAAATTCCTTATAAGGAAGCTTACCGTATTATGAAAAGTTAGTGGGAGGAGCAAAGAGATGTCGTTTTTAAAAAATTTATTGGCAAGTATAAGAAAAGAAGAGACACCTATTGTAAAGAAGTTTCCTATTGTATGTCCGCATTGCTTTAATAAGTTTAGCCCAGATTCAGTAGTGTTTAGAGCGGCACATTATAAAGAAGAGGATGAAGAATACTGTCTTCAAGAAGATACAAAGCTTAATGAGTATTTAGAGAAGTTTGGATTAGAAGGTAGTGAGGAGATGGAAGCTATTATTGATCCAAAGCTCTTTCCTGAGGAAAATAAGACTTATGTAGACGATGTACTGATTAGTATTAGGGATAAATATAGTATTGAAACAAAGAAAAGATTATGTCCATTTTGCCATAATGATTTACCTTATTTGGCAGGTCGTGCACCAAGCAATATTATTGCCATTATTGGAGCGTCACAAGTAGGTAAGTCTGTGTATATGGCATCTTTAATTCATACGTTAGAAACTCTCACAGCTCATAATTTTGAAGCGGCTTGTATGCCAATTAGTAGTGATACAAGTAGGCGATTTCGTACCCAATACATAGATCCTCTGTTTGCACAAAATAGTTTAATAGAGTCTACTCAAAAAGAAAGAAAACAAGAACCATTTATTTATCAATTTAAGTTTAAAGATACAAGTAAAGCACCATTAAATCTAGTTTTCTTTGATGTAGCAGGTGAAGGTATGGTAGAAGAAGCCTATTTAGATTTATATGCAAATCATATAAAAAATGCAGAGGGGATTTTATTCTTAGTAGACCCATTACAGCTTTCAACTATTCGCAATAAAATTATTTTAAGTCAAGGCAGTGGAAGTGGAGACTTTACTTCTAAATATCAAGAGTCTAGAGATGTAGTAGTAAGCTTAGGAGAAAATTTTATTGGTAGCCACGAAGAGGGAAGAACTTCTATTCCTACAGCTATTGTAGTGACCAAAAGTGATATGCTAGAAAAATTAGCAAATGAAGATGATGCATATTTAAAGCCAAATAGTAATGTGTTTCAAAATTACGTACATAAAGGTTATTTTAATTTAAATGAATATGAAAATATTAATGGAGAAGTAAAACGGTTTATTGAGCAGGTAGATTTAGCATTTTTAGACGCAGTTGAGGTACATTTTAATAATGTGGGTTATTTTGCAATTTCTTCATTAGGGCAAAATCCAGTAGAGGGACGATTACAAGGGGTAATCCAACCAATGCGTGTAGATGAACCTTTCTTATGGCTACTCTATAAGTTAGGATATATTGAAAGTGAGAAGGTGATCTAAGATGATAGAGCAACAATATTACACAAGAGAGCGAGGGGGACTCTTTAGTCCGACAGATGGATACGATACCGTTGCTAAATCACCTC
Organism: Cellulosilyticum sp.; assembly: GCA_017421915.1. Classification (GTDB taxonomy): domain Bacteria; phylum Bacillota; class Clostridia; order Lachnospirales; family Cellulosilyticaceae; genus Cellulosilyticum. The sequence goes on from JAFOHG010000020.1 coordinate 8,085, forward strand.
AACTTAAATTAGATTATATTAAGAAAAACTTACATCCTTTATGTAGTTATGATATTCCCATTGAACTTCAAAGAACAGGAGAACAAGAAGAAAGCAAATATCCGCCTAGTATGGTGGTGATGCCAGGGCCTTCGGGAGAATTTATTATAGGACAAGCAGTTTATAAAGCAAAAGATTTTACAGGTCTACGTTCTACCTTTTTTATGCACAATTTTGTTTTATCAGAGAATGAAAAGTATCGTTATATTAAAGACCCTGAAAAGATATTTGGTATTACAGATTTTAAGTCACATTTTAATATAGCAGAGGGAAGACAATTACCAACATTAGCTGCTTTATCATATAACGGGAATAATCCTTATTTTATAGAAAGAGAGCGTCTTTTTAGTAAGCTAAAAATGAGTCAAGAAGTTTTTCATAAGCTAGTTTATGCAACTTTTGTAGCTGCACACTCTAAAAAGAAGATTTTTATTGTTTTAAATGTGGGTATTGAAGAGTTGGGGGAAATGGCAAAGGCGTTGCTTTATCATCTTTATACAGTCTTGCCTTGGAAAATTACAGAGACGTTAGGGATATGCACTTATTCGAATAAAGTAGAGGCTAAGAAAAATATCCATATTACTTTTTTAGATAAAGAAACATTACATTATGATACAAGGTTAGGCAAGGACTTTATCTTTGATTTTGTTAACCAAAAATTCCTTAATATAGAAGGAGATATAGAAGGAGAGCCATATATTAGGATAGGTATAGGTTATGCAAAAAATAGAGTGGCTTGGGAAAAGATTAATCGATGGGCAGAGGTATTAGCAACCACATTAAAAAATAAAGAAGAGCAAGATATTAAGTTTTTTGGCAAAATAGTGATGCTATTTGAATTAAGCTTATGCATAAAAGTAGGCAAGGCTTATGATTTTGCTAATTTAAAAACAAGAAAAGAATTAATGAAACAAATTCTAGCTTATTTACAGTGCAATATAGCAGATGATATTCGAAAAGAACTCTTTGAAATGATGGAGTACATTATTCAAGGACTACATGAAGAAATAGGACAAGGTAAATTAATAGAAGAAGATGAGATAGAGAGTCTTTTGAAATTCAAGGTAGAGTATTGCAGAAATAGGGAACAGGAAGCACATTGTATTCAAATTTTGCTACATTTACTAACTGTAGCAACTAGAGAAAGAAATGAGAGCTATATACATCTTTTGCTTGCTAAGGTACATCTACATCAAAAGACTTATATTCATTTGTTTGAGGTGATGTATCAAAGTGATGACTTAAGGAAACAAGTGATCTACTATATGATTAGGGAAAGTTGCAAAGAGGTTACAAAGCTGCAGGATTTAATAGAGCAAATGGCAAAATTTGAAGAAGTGGAAGAACTCTTATTAAAAGACCGCTACTATGCACAAGTGATTTATGAGAAATTTGGAACATGCTTATTGTCGATTAAAGACCCTCTAGCTTTTTTAAATCAATTACAGCAATGGTGTAGTAAACATCAAAATGATATTTATTCTAACCTTCAAGAGCAAGGAGAGTATTATTTCTTAGAGCATATAAAACTAAAGGATATACCAAATGACCAAATTCTATGCAATCTATCATTTAATAGAAGATATCCATTAGAAACATATGACATTATTCAAGATTATCAGAAATTAAAAAGTGATATAAGTTATATGACACCTAGTAAAATTCGTGTAAACAGCAAAGTACAAGAATTAGTCAAATTATTTTATAAACAAAAGCCTAGAAAAGATGAATTTTATATGCTTGTATATGCTTTTTTGGAAATGGATGAAGCCACCCATCAGCTCAAACTTAATTTAAAAAGAGTCCTTATGTACTTACATAGTATTCATATAAAAGTTATGCTAGATTTTATTATTTGGGCTAAAGGACAGGAGATGTATATCGATAAGAAACGATTTGATGCTGAGGTTATAAACATATTTATAGGACTTAAGCAAAAAGGTAAAAAAATAGATAAGGAACTCATTAAAAGTAAGTTAGGTGGACAAGCTAAAACGAAAGCTTTATGTGAAAAAATTCTTTCAGCCTTAAAGCCTAGTGTGGTGAAATGGATTGGTAGAAATGGTAAGTTGGTTGGAGGGGTATTTATTTTAAGTATTATAGGCGTTGGTGCTGGAGTAGGTTTTTATCAGCAACAGGATAAGAAAGTGAGTCAAAATCAGTCCGTACATCAAAAGATTGAGTTAAAAAGTTTAGATCAAGAAACTATTAATAAATTGATCCCAAATGTCATCATTAATCATCAGGAAATAGAAGCCTTTGCAAAACAATATATAGACCTAGAAGATGAATTTAGACAAGGCAATGACATAGATAATACTAATAAAGATTTAAATAAAGATGAGATATTAAATGCTCAAGAGACCCTAGATGAAGAGGGGTTAGGAGAAGAGTAAAGAATGATAAAAGAATACTAGGGAGAGGAGACTTAAGGATGCTGTAGCATAAAAAGATATTCCCTCTCTAGTATAAAAATAAAAAGATAGAAAATTTAAACTTTAATTTTGGGGAAGTTTTTAAAAAAAAAGACTAGACGTATGCTAGAGTTTCTGGTATTATAATCAAGTGTCAAGCGGGCGTGGCGGAATTGGCAGACGCACTAGACTTAGGATCTAGCGCCGCGAGGTGTAAGGGTTCGACTCCCTTCGCCCGCATAACGCAAAAGAGGTTGCAATTTATTGCAACCTCTTTTTTATTATATGAAAGTACGAGTTCAAACTATAAATTGTAAGTAGAATTAGCAAACATTTTATAGAATATAGGACTATTGTGCGAGTAAAAGATATAGTATAATGGTGATTGTACCATTAAGCTGTATCAAGCATATGTGTACTAGCAAAGTGACAACCATAAAAACCCCATTACTTCATTGATGTAGTAATGGGGTTTTTATGTGTATTTATTATATTGTTTATCAGATTGACAATAAAACAGTCGTTTATATAATAAAAATGAGAAATTCATTTAAGCAGGGGAGTAAATGATGAGACAAATAACAGATGAAGTTTATTTATTAGAGTCTACAAAAGGGGCATATTCGTATTTAATAAAGGCAGAGGAATGGATTTTAATTGATACACATTTTAGCTTTGCAAAGCAAGCTCTTTTGAAAGAGTTAAGGGATAATCAAATTGAGCTTAAGAAGATTAGGCACATCATCTTAACGCATGGTGATATGGACCATATGGGGAATGTAGGTGTTTTACAGCAGTTAACAGGTGCAACTGTATGGGCAGGGAGTAAAGAGATTCCTTATATTATGGGGCAGCAGAAGAGACCAGGATTTAAGAAGTATATAGCAGCATTTATGAATCCTAAGAAGCCAATGAATATCAAACCGCTTCAAGATGGTGATAAAGTTTGTGGAGTAGAAGCGGTCGAAACACCAGGTCATACACCGGGGCATATTTGTTTGATTTATAAAGATGTATTATTTACTGGAGATTTAGTAGAAGAACGAGATCATTTATGTGTACCTTTTTCGGTGAAGTGGAATTGGGATACTAGGATTTTATTTCAATCTATACACAAGATGAGTTCATATGATTTTAAATGGGTATGTGTGGCGCACGGTGAACCACTTTTAAGAGATGAATTATTTTATGCTGAATAAACATCATGTTATACAGCATAAAAATAAAATTGGGGAAGGAAAAATGTATGCAACTAAATCGGTTGTTCGAGATTGTATATATACTTTTAAATAGGAAGCAAGTTACAGCTAGGGAGTTGGCACAAAGATTTGAGGTATCTACGCGTACCATATATAGAGATATTGAAAGTTTAACAGAAGCGGGAGTACCTGTATATACTAATAAAGGAAAGGGCGGTGGAATTAGTTTACTTGATAATTTTATACTCAATAAATCCTATTTAAATACAAATGAACAGCAAGAAATTTTAACTGCCCTTCAAGGTTTAAAAGTAACCGCATATACACCACAAAATCAAGTTATAGATAAGCTAAGTGCGTTGTTTGGCAGTGAAGAAGAGGAATGGATAACAGTAGACTTTGGAAGTTGGGATACGAGCGAAAAAGAAAAGTTTGATTTAATAAAAATGGGAATACTAAG
>JAFOHG010000021.1 GCA_017421915.1 Cellulosilyticum sp.
GTAGAGATAATCAAATAAAAAATTAAGTTCAAATATAAACAGGCAAGTTACGATGAGATTAAAAAATCGTAACTTGCCTGTTTCTTGTTATTTAGTATAGAGAAACCACTTATAAGCTTGAGTTATTCATGATAAGAGAAAATTTAAGCTAGAAATTATGAGGCTTAGGTGTGTATTAAGCATGAGAATATAAACGTCCTTTGGAAAGTATAATATTTTTTTCAGCCATTAAATTGGAAACAGTTGTTATTTCATAGCTAGCTGAAAGTAAAGAAGGAATTAAGGTTTTGAGAGCTGTGACAGTATGTATTTGGTTTTCATGCATTAAAACAATAGAACCATCTGTAACCTGGCTTAAAACATTATGAATAATAGTATGTGGCTGAATACCGAAGCAGTCTTTACTATCTAAGCTAGCACTAATAAGTGGTTCATTAATGATATTTAGCAAGTTTTCATTGTAATTTAAATAGGGTGGGCGAACTAAAAAATGTGTAAGATGTGTAATGTTGTGTAGTAGACGAGCAGCATCTTCAACCTCTGTTCGAATATCATCATCAGAAAGTTTAGTTAAGTCTTGATAATGCATGGTGTGATTGCCAATTTCATTTCCCATAAGATAAGAACGTTTAATTTTTTCTACGGTACTGTTATTAATGGATGAACCACAATAGAAGAAAGTAGCATTGATATGATACGCTTCTAGTATATCTAAAATTTCATGAGCAGTATTTGGGTTATCTACAGGATCATCATCAAAGGTCAGTGCAATCGTGGGCTTATTAGGATTAAGCATATAAAAACCTCCTTAGACTATATAATATAATACTATGACAAGTCTTATGATTTTATAATCAAATCTGTATTCCGGCTTATTAAATACTTTTTATTAGAGAGACTCTACGATTCGTAGATAGCCTTATATAAGGTGGATGGATATAATAAAAGTAGGAGCAGAAGTGATTAAAGGAAGGTGACTTAGATGGATTGTAGTAAAGTTGGTGAACTCATTCGCCTAAAGCGCATAGAAAATGGGTTAACGCAAAAACAATTAGCAGATGCTATGAATATTAGTGATAAGACCATTAGTAAATGGGAAAGAGGATTAGGGTGTCCAGATGTGGCATTGTTACCTGAAGTAGCTAAATTATTAAAAATGAATATAGAAGAACTTTTAAAAGGAGATTTAAAGATGAATGAATTAATGAATGGAAATATGAAAAAAACACAATTTTATGTATGTTCACAGTGTGGAAATATCATAACAGGTACAGCCCAAATGACTGTATCATGCTGTGGGCATAAGTTAGAGGCATTAAAGCCTCAAAAAGCAGACCAGATGCATCAACTAAAGGTTGAAACCATAGAAGATGAATGGTATGTAACTACAGAACATGAAATGACAAAAGCACACCATATTGGATTTATTGCTTTAGTAACAGGAGAACGTGTTTTAATGGTTAAACAATATCCAGAGTGGGGAATTCATTTACGCTTACCAAAGTTTGGACATGGGTATTTATATAGTTATTGCACTCAGCATGGACTCAGCTATCAACTTATTTAACTCTAGCACTTTTGGCATATGTATAAAATAATGAAAGGTTGCAGAATTATTGAGTAAGACTTGGTAAAAATGTAAACACAGGTTAATAATAAAATTGACAATTAAAAGACTAAATATTAAAATTAAATCATATTGAGTTAAAATATATTGAAATTAATAAAAATTAATATGATTTGATTTTAAAAATAGGGGGTGAAAATGATGTCTAAATGTTGTATTAAGAAACAAACTTCAGTAAGCTTATGTATAGCATTAATGAGTATATTTTCTCAAATCATTATTCCACTCCCTTTTTGTGTGATTCCTATTACACTTCAAACTTTTGCAGTCATTTTGATTGGAATTATATTAGAAGAACGATTGGCATCAATCGTCATGAGTCTTTATATTTTATTAGGTTGTATGGGGATTCCAGTCTTTTCAGGATTTTCAGGAGGATTACATAGAATTGTTGGTCCAACAGGTGGATTTATTATAGGATTTATTATAATGACTTTTATAATCGGTCGAGCCTCTAGAAGTAGTAATAAGGTGATTCTATGGATAGGTGTTTATTTAGGATTAATCATAGACTACATAGTGGGTGCATTTCAATTGTCTTTGGTGACCCATATAAGTTTTAGAGAAGCAATAGTATTAGGTGTTTATCCATTTGTGGCTAAAGATTTTATTTTAGCAGCAGTTGCCATTCGTTTGGCTAGTCAGATTAAAGTGGTTCTTAGAAAGGCAATTTAAACTTATATTATTAAAGCAGCGTTTAGAAATAAAAAATAACGACAGGAAAGTTAAAGTGCTTCCATGTCGTTATTTTTTATTTGATAAAGATAGGCTCTGCCTTGCTTACCAACTCGTTCTATAATGCCCATATGGTGGAGGATATGAAGGCCGGTAGTCGCATAAGATTGAGAGATTTTAGTGACTTTTTGGAAATCTTTTGTTGTAAAAAGCTTAGGTAACTGTTCAGGTAAAAAACAGATGAAGTCTTGAGGCTTTTCTAGATAAATTTCATCTATAAGCTTCGTAGGAATACCATCATGCCTAGTAGAGCCTTTCTTTTTAGTATGATTCCAACCATTTAAAAGGCGATATTCTTCAATATCCATAAAGGTTAAAATGAAATGGAGGTTAGGGTGTCCCAAAAAGAATTTGATTTTATAAAGTTCAGGAATAATTGTATAAATACTGCCATGTTTAGGAGATTTACGCTTAGAAGTAATCTCACCAGTTTCCTCATCAATCCAACTCAGCCATTTGGTTGAGGCGATAGGATAGACAATGGTCACATTGTATAGAGGAAGAAAAGTTTCTAATTTATGACGCATTGTATTAAAGTTACGCGTTTGAATTTCTATAATTTCACCATTATTAAAAATATCTGCTACAAAACCTTCAATACGTTGTTCTTGATGAGAAACGTCAGGTGCATAGAAATTTTTGAGGACGGCATGAATGGTTTTTTCTTTTAATGTACCGATTCCTTTAGATTCGATAGACTGATTCAGAACTTTGTGGCAAGCACTTTCAAATTGTATTGTTTTAGATGTATTAGAGTCTAATGTATCTTTAGGTAATTGCATAATAACTCCTTAAAATATGTAGAATAATATCAGTATAACATGATTATATATAATCATAAAATGTTTATATAAAATCATAAAATGATTATATAGAATGATAAAATGTTTATACAAAGTTAAAAAAAGCTTTTAAATTATAAGATTAAAACCGTTTCCTAATGATTGGTAAGGGAAGTTAAGGGAAAAAAGCTCATTCTATTGTGCCCGACTTAAAGAATAGCTATAATACCGATATTGTATTTAAAATTAAAGGAGCAAAAAATGGCTATAAAAAGAAATTTAGTGTATATATTGATTATTTTATTGAGTTTTTTGATGATGCCATTAAAAAGCTTTGGAATGTCTAAGACTCAAACGAATCATATAATAGTTGGAATGAAAGAAAAGGTATGTCTTAGACAAGATATGCCTTTTTTTACATTATAGTGTCTAAATAAGTTGTTACAAAATGATAAAAGTTGCCAGAAAAGCTTTGTCTACTTATAATAGAAATAGACAGTATAGTGAGAAAACGTAAGGAGTCAAAATGGATATATATAATAGTATTTTAAAAACCAATCAAAATCATAAACATCGTCAGGCTATGTCCATAACGATGGCAAGTGGTGAAGTTAGAAAATATACATATGAAACCTTATTTGAAGAGGCCAACATCTATGCTAATAGACTAATTGACGCGGGCATTTTGGCAGGTGATCGTATTGTTTTAGTAGCTGAAAATAGTCCTGAGTGGCAAGCAGCTTTTTTAGCTATTATGCAAATTCAGGGGACAGCTGTTTTAATTGACCCTGATTTATCAGATGAGCTTTTAAGAGCGTGTATTGAAAAAGCAGATGCAAGGGGAATTTTTACATCTACTAAAATCAAGGAGAAATTAGGTACTGGTGCAAATTATCGTGTACCAATGTTTAATCTTACAAAGGGTGGACAAACTTTTTCAGATAGCTATAAAGTATTGTCTCCTTTTGTTGAGCGTACCAAAGATCCTATGTCAGATGTAGCTATCATCTTTTTTGAAGTAGATAACAAACAAGAGATAAAGGGAATCATGTATACACATGAGGCAATGATTAGACAAGTAAAATCAGTTGCAAGAGAAAATATGCTTTCTAGAAGTGAGCGCATTTTATCACTTATTCCAAGTTGGAAAATTGAAGGAATGGTAGCTTGTGTGTTACCAGTTATGCTAATAGGAGCAAGTATCCATTATATAGAGGTTTTAGATCAAGCTACTTTAAGTAAGGCATTTAATAGTTTTAAACCTACTATTTTTCCAGCATCTAAATACATATTAAAACAGCTTATGGATACACTATTAGAAAAACTAGAAACACAAAGATTTGGAAAAGAATATTTAGACCGATGTGAAAAAGTACGTCAGAAGACAGGTGTTAAATTAGGGAATATACTTTTTAAACAAATACACAAAGAATTTGGTGGAAAGTTAGATTTGATTTGGTGCTATGGTCCTATTGAGCGTGAAATTATGCATTTTTATTATGCATTAGGAATTGATATATTATTGCATTATGGACGTACAGAAACGAATATTCCTGTTATAGGTAATCGAGAGGATGACATCACTTTAGATACTTGTGGTAGGCCATATCCTGATATGGAAATTAAGCTAGTAAATCCCAATGAACAAGGTGAAGGTGAAATGTATATTAAAGCACCTTACGGGATGCTGGGCTATTTTAGAGATGAGACGACTTATGAAGCACAATTTGAAGAGGGTTGGTTTAAAACAGGTACAATAGCAAGATTAGCAGATGATAGACATGTGATGGTACTATATCCAGAAACAGAAGAAACAAGCATTTCTAAAGAAGAGCAAGACAGAAATGAGATTAAGCCAGCGGTAGGTTTACCCAATAAAACGAGTAGTGCTTATTATTGGTTTACAGCATGGAGAAAAACAGCACAATCTTTGTATAAAGTAACCATAGAACATGAAGAATATTTACCAGAAGTTGGAGGATATATTATTTATTCTCCTTTTGAAACGACAAAAGGCTATTTAGGTTTAACAGTAGGTTATTCAAAAGAACGATTTTTTAAATTTGGGTATTTAACAAATGAAACCATTAATGATAAATTAAAACTAGAAAATGAAGCCTTTGGCAAAATTCAGTTTGATGGAAAAAATATAGATGAAAAAGTTCAGCAAACATGTATCGAGCAGCTTAATAAAGGGTGGTGTATTATTATACAAGCACCTAAAGATGCAATTAATGCTCGTTTTACAGAAGAAGTCATTCAATTAGCTCAAGCTGCAAAGGTACCTATTATTCCTGCCTATTTAGAAGGGGAAGAAGCTATTTTTTCAGGTAAAGAAGATCAGCCAAAGCTTTTTGATATAAAAGCACAAAAGCGATATCCTCTTACATTACGTTATGCTAAACCTATTTCCGTAGAGCATGAGATGCATAGTATAAAAAGAGAAATTCAAGAAAAATTTATTGCACTTATTGAAAATTATCCAGAAGAAGAGCCTAAACAGCCTGTAGATGAGCTAACAAAAGTAGCTATGGAAATGCTTAGTATGGCAGAAGAAATAGAAGATAAAGTAGGAGAAGAAATAGGAAAAGAAAAAGAACTAGAAAGAGAACTAGAAAAAGAACTAGAAAAAGAGCTAGAAAAAGAGCTAGAAAAAGAGCTAGAAGAAGAAACAATGATAGCGATAAAATCAAAGAAAATAGAAGAAAGTATAGAAAAAAGTATAGAAGAAAATATAGAAGAGAACAAAAATGA
>JAFOHG010000022.1 GCA_017421915.1 Cellulosilyticum sp.
CTGCCATTAGCATCATAAGAATACGTAACACCATAAATAAAAACATTTCAGGCATTAAAATTGTAATTCCCTCTCCCCTAGACACAAAGCGTAAAGCAATAAAAATGCAACAAATCACTATATATTTAATGGTTTGCTTACCAAATCCTTGAATAATCAGATATACACTCAACAAACCAAGTAGTGTATATATTAAAATATCGCTTGTGAGCATAGCCACAAGCGACATAGTAAAGACTATGATAAGCAATTTAGTTCGAAAATCAAATTTTATACTCATAGCCTTGTTTTATCACACCACTCTTTCTAAAGTGTTTTACAATCAACTTATTACTAATCATACAACCCACAATACCTAAAATAACTGTTACTACTAAACTTAAAATGACATACTTAGGATCTGTATAATATTGTGTTTGAATCTGTACTTGTTCTTCACTTACACCAGTAGCAAGAAAGGCATCCTTAAAAAACCAAATTTCTGACATACCATGTGCTGCACGTACTAGTGCTGTAATAATCCATGAAATAGAAACACGTTTAATATCATGATATGTATCTTTCCCACACATAGAAAGCTCAGCAATAATACCTCCACCTAAAAACCAAGGAACCATAAATGGCCCCATCATCAAACCAGCAATGATTGCCCACATAATATTATAAATTAGTGCTGGCCCATGCTTACCAACTTTCATACTCATATACACATAGAAAGGTGCAAGAATTAATGCAGCACCCGCGGCATTAAAAATCATAGAGTAGAATAAAGAAAAGCCAGTCAAAGTAGAGTACACCATGAATACAACAAACATAACTGCACAAAACACGCCAATTGTTGCTGCATCTTTAACCGAAAACTTGTTTCGTGCTAATTTTTCATTTCCCATCTCTTAATCCCCCTTTGTTTTGCAAAAAGTTAGCATAATCTAACCTGTCTATTAAAAAAATAGACCAACTTAGAATGGTCTTCCTGCTTTTACTAACAAAAGGTATTTTAAAATAACTTAGACTTCTTCACCACTCCATTTAGACTCTTTTCTATCCCAATGGTCAATTTTTCTAAACTTAGTTGGAGTAACACCATATATTTCTTTGAATGCAGAAGTAAATTTATTTGGATTGTCATACCCAATATTATTTGCAATTTCTGTCACCGATTGCTGTGTTTCTAGTAACATCCTTTGGGCAACTTGCAATCGATAAGTACGAAGATACTGATATACAGAAGTTCCATAGACACCACGAAAACATTTTTTTAATGTACTTGTAGAAATTTCAAATTTTTGTGAGAGCTGTTCTATTGTATAATGAGTCGTTATATCATTTGTAATATATGCTGCTACAGATTTAATCAAAGCTACCTGACTTTGACTATAATAATCTACCTGTACTACTTCTTCATCCGTCTTAAGATCGCTTAAAAACAAAAGTAGTTCCAACATTTTTATTTTCATATATCCTGATTTTCTTTGTTCTCTTACATGATATAGTTCTGAAAAGATATGTTCAATTGAAGAATTAGCTCTCATAATACAACAACGATTCTCTTCACAAATATACTTTTGTATGTAATCTAAATCTATATTTAGTAACTCCATGAGCTGACGAACCTCTGGCAATAATTCATCTAAATTAATCATGATGGTAATCCCATGATAATGACTAAGTGGAAAACTGGAGTATGTTTTTTTCCTTTTAAGCGAACCAATAGATAAATCCCCTTCAGCCATATAACAACAGCTATTTTCACCAAAACTACACTCATATCGTCCTGTTCTGCAGTGATTAATCTCAATTACATTTTTAATCATATCCTGATTCTGATTACAGTACGCCATGTGCATATCATTATAATATAATTCTATTCCAGTAAATACCCTATATACTGTTATTTCACCTGTTCCAGTTTCATTTGAAAGTTTAAACACCTTACAATCTTGATGGAATTCGTATTCAGTTTCCTCTGCTACTCCGTATAACTTCCTGCTCTTAAATTCCGGCGGAAGTTCTGACTGTATTAAAACTTTAACTATACCAGAAAGTGTTTGTCTATTATGCTCTATCATATTTCATTACACCAGCCTTTCGAATTTCAAAATTAGCTATCCATAGAGGATTTTATGACCAATCAACACTTATCATAATATTAAGAATATATTATACATCATTTACTTTCAATGCCTATCATTTGAAAATACTATTTTCTAATCAAAGAAGACTAGGTGCATCGTAACAGTTTTGAACTCTAACTGAATAATATCATTTATAACATTGCATACTAAGGTAAACTCAGAAAGGATGATCAAAATGTTTGGCTTTAAAGATAACTCTAATGATTTAACTAAAGATTTATGTAAATTATTAAAAGAAGAAGGAGACTTTGTTCAAGAATTATCAGATGTTGCAACAAGAGCAGCTGAATTCCATGCTCGTCTTGAAGCTATTGAAAAGGCTTTAGAAACTGACCCTTCTGCTTATAATTCTAAAGAAGCTGATGGATTAGTTCAAAAGGCTAAAGAAAAATATTCAAGTGAACTTGAAGGTAGAATGAAAGAAGAAGCAAGCGACCAAATGAAAACATTTTAAGACACTTAAAGGCAAGGGCATATCCCCTTGCCTTTACTAAACTCTCTTTTCATTATAACTCTATTTGATATAGCCGTTATTTCTTGATATAATAACCAAAAAACTAGGAGAATCAAAAAAATGTTTACACAAGATACTTATCATGAAGATATAAAAAAATTTAATAAAGTAGTCTCTGCTCAAGCAAGACAATTATTATCTACGGAAGATTTAGCAGTTGTTTATATTGGACGTGAAACATGTCCATTCTGTCGTAAATTTGCTAAGAAATTAAGTGGATTAGCTTCTGAAATGAATACAATTATCCATTATGTAGATAGTAGTAATACTTTAGATACTGACCTTGAATCTTTTAGAGCACAATATGATATTGTGACTGTCCCAGGATTTATTGTTCGCAAAAATGGTGAAATCACTGTTCGTTGTGATTCTTCAACACCTGAAAATGAATTATTAGATATGGTTAAATAGGTATTTATATTAAAGTATTTTTTAATAATGGTTTTATTTTGACTGAAATCTAAATAACTATAGTATAGTAGCTAAAACTTTTCTTTTTCATTTAATGCATAACCAATAATCGAAAGGAATGATGATTATGACATTTAATGACCTTTTAGAAAAAGTAAGATTTTTAAGTCAAAAAATTGATGCTTCAAATGTTAACTTTCTTGCAGTTCAGGTCAATATAACAGGTGATAATGGTGGCGTTTTCTACATCGAAATTAAAGAGGGAAAAATCAATATTGAGCCCTATGATTATCACGACCGTAGTTGTGGATTTACTATAAACATGGATCACTTTAATAAATTACTTGATGGTAAGCTAGACGCTGTAGCAGCTTTTACATTGGGTAAACTTAAAGTTGATGGTGACCTTGGTAAAGCAATAGAGTTTTCCAACCTTATTAAAAATATATAAAAAATAGGGAGCATTGCTATACTGCAACGCTCCCTATTTTTTGCCTTACAAATAAAAATTTGTAGTGCCCCTGCCAAGGATTCGATATGTCAGGATTCGAACCTGCCACCTATACATTTATAAATGCTGTGTCCTTCCAAGTTAAGATACACATCGATATTTATTCTTTATTTAAAATAATTATATCATAATACTTAATAAATATCTAGGTATCCTTTATACTCTTTTTAATGTTAATTTATAACAAAATCCAAATCAGAAATACTGCAAATATAATTTGTGCTATCCCAATATAAACGCAAAATAAAGATGCCTTTGCACCCTGTTTTAATAAATCTGCAATAGATACTCTCATTCCTATTCCAGCTAGAGCAATAATCTCAATGAAATTATCTATATTCTTAATTAAGCTAGATAAGCTCTGTGGGATAATATTTAGCGTATATAAAATACATAATAAAAAAAATCCTTTAATATACCACGGCATCTTTAATCTTGATTGATGTGTATGGCTATGTTGCTCTTCCTCTATATCCTCGATTCCTTCTGCCAGACTACGCTCCTTAATAGAAGCTAATACTAAGATGACCACTACCAAAAATATGATACGTACAATTTTAAAAATAGTTGCCATCTCTTTAACTGCATCACTAACAATAGACCCTGCTGCTACTACTTGTCCTACTGATTGTAATGTTCCACCTATTAATGCTGAGCTTTGAACTAATTGCCCTTGATATAAAAAAGATGCCATAGCAGGAAGAATAATCATAAGTACAGTCCCTGTCACATTAACCATAGTAATTGCAATTCCCTTATCCTTACTATGCGCA
>JAFOHG010000023.1 GCA_017421915.1 Cellulosilyticum sp.
CACTTTTTCAAAAGCTTCTTCACTCATGCCACTTCTCTTTGCAGCAAGCTCGATTATCTCTCTATTATAGAAAGAAATCCCTAACGCCTCTGCTAATTTTTTCCCTATAGCTCTTCCTCCACTGCCATATTGTCTTCCAACAGTGATGATTAATTTTTGCTTCATCATGAATCCCCCCTTTTAGATTTTATTCATGAATATTCCACAAAATCATATGTAAATAATCTATTTATTTATATATTTTGTATCTTTATTATACTTTATTTATTTTAATTTTTCAATAATATTATAAGATACTTCTTTATTTCTATATTCCTCTATTCTACTTTTAAAAATAAGCTTCTTAAATAGCCTATCATATATAGTGAGCCAAAACCTATAATTTGAATATTATCTTGTTTATAGGAGAGCTTTAATGCTTTCTCTAATGCCTTCTCAATAACTGGCTCTACATAAACTTCTTTGGCATATCCTTTAATTTTTGTAGCTAATTCTTCGGCTTCTGCCGCTCTAGGATTTAAAGGTTTAGTAACAATAAAAACATCTATTTGTGGTGAAATAATCTTTAACATTTGCTCTATTTCCTTATCTTGTAATATGCCTATAATGGCAATCGTTTTTCTTCTAGGAAGTTGTTGCAATGTTTCAGCTAATGCCATCATCCCATCTACATTATGAGCACCATCTATAAAGCAAAGTGGATTTTCTTTAACCTTTTCAAATCTTCCTGGCCAGCTTATCTTTCTTAACCCTGCTTTAACCTCTTTATCCTCTAAATTTACTAACCCTTTCTGTCTTAAAAGCTGTATAGCACTAATCGCTATACTTGCATTATAAGCTTGATACTTACCACTCACACTCAACTCATATATCTCTTTCTGATAGGTAAAAATAGTTTTACATTCCGTTACTTTAACATCATGAATTTCACTAAAATTAACTAAGTTTAATTCTGCTTTCTGCTTAGCACAGCATTTTTTTATCATATTCATTACCTGCTCACCTTGTAAAGATGTTAGAACTAAACTATCTGATTTTATAATTCCTGCTTTTTCTCTTGCTATTTCAGATAATGAATTTCCCAGGAAATTCATATGGTCCATTGCAACCTTAGTGATAATAGATAAACATGATTTTTTAATAATATTGGTTGCATCTAATCTGCCACCTAGACCTACTTCTAAAACAACAAAATCCACCTTCATATCCCTAAAGTAAAGTAAGGCTATTGCTGTTAAGATTTCAAAACCTGATGGCATTAAATTTTCTTGTTCTAACTGCTCTAATATGGGCTTAAGTTGATTGATATACATCATGAGTACTTCATCTGAAATCATCTCATGATTAATCTGAATACACTCATTAGGCTTTTCAAAATACGGAGAACTATAAACCCCTACTTTATAGCCACCATTTTGAAGAATACTACTGAGCATTTCACATACAGAACCCTTTCCATTAGTTCCTGTAACATGAATAATCTTTAACTGTTCATCCGGCCAATCTAATGCCTCCATCAATGCTGCCATTTGCTCTAATTCTAGCTTAATATTTTTACCATTTGCCTCTTCTAAGTATGCTTCTATACTTTTCTTAACCATAATAATCTCTCCCTCATTCCTACTAACCCAATCCATCTGTACACCACTATGTATATTTTCCTTATAAATGTACTTCTTCCAGACCCTCATCTAATAATTTTACTATCTGATTGATCAATAACTCTTCCTGTTCTCCAATACTGCTACTCATTTGCCAACTATCTCCTATCTCTTCAAATGTGGAAATCTCTCCTTTTAAAATCTTTAGTGCTATAACTAAAATCCATTCATACTCTTTTGTTCTTTCTCCATATCGCTCATCTAAAAGATAAGTAGGTCCCCCCAATGAAAGTTCTTCTCCTACCTCTATATAGAACTGCTCCCCTTCATGTACTTGGTACTCCTTTTGATAGGCTGCAATTAAATAGGCAAATGCTAATTGTCTTTTCAATAAATTAGATGGATGTTTTAGCTCCTTACTTTCTAAATACATCTCTTCTACTAATTCTAAAAAAGCTTCTTTATGATACTCACTTATAAAATACAACTTTTTCATATACTTCATTTATTAATCTCCCTAATTTTTATTAAATATCTTTTCCTATTTCATTTTCTTTTTATTATGAAATCTTAAAATAAACAAGGTTCAAAATTCATATTCGCTTGATTTAGTAATCTTCACTTCTAGCTTTAAGCAATTTCTTAATATAAGCAAATGTCTTTTCTTCTCCCTCTTTAGCTAACATCCTTAAAAGCCTCTCCAGTAAAGCAGAAGTCTCTGGATGAATTTGAATTCTATGCTTAGCATTTAAAAAATATTCAAGTGGGCTTTGATTAGTATACTGATCTTTCATGTAAATTTTACTTGCTGCTACCCTATCACAAAACATTTCAATCACGTAATTTAATGGCATTTTTACGGGTTCTATTTTTTTACTCTTAGTATTATAATCTGTCCAGTATTCATAATGATGCTTGTTCCTTCCTTTATGGTGCATCCAAGCAACTGAATATCCCCTATCTGCTCTCTCTCCTTCATTAGGACTTTTAACCCCAGTATAATACTTTGCTCCAACCTTAAATTCTGTTGGACTATACTTAGAAAGGTCATGAAACAGACCTTGAAATAAAATCCCTGCCTTGTAACAATGTGCTATTACTTTATGTCTGTGCTTTGTAATGGTTTTAAAGTGCTCCCATGCCTTAATCATTTTGATGCCATCCTATCTTTTTATATTATTTCTTATTGTATATAGCCTTATTTTTCTTGGCAAGAGCCAATTCAAATTATCCCATTTACCTATACACCTTTTGTCGTTTAGTGTACAATAAAATTACTAGAATTATTTGAAGGAGAACGTTATGAAACGATTTGAGCTGATTGCAACTTCTACCTTTGGCCTTGAAACAATGGTTAGAAAAGAAGTTGAAGAACTAGGTTATGAAATTAATACTGTTCAAGATGGAAAAGTTATTTATACAGGAGACGCTGAGGCTATTGTTCTTTCAAACTTATGGCTTCGTTGTGCAGACCGTGTACTCATCAAAATGGGAGAATTTAAAGCAACTACATTTGTCGAGCTATTTGATAAAGTAGCAGCCCTTCCATGGGAAGCTTGGATTACGCCAGATGCTAAATTTACTGTAAATGGTAAATCTGTTAAATCAAAATTATTTAGTATCTCTGACTGCCAGGCAATTACTAAAAAGCAATTGTTAAACGTTTAAGTCAACATTATAAAATGGACTGGTTCCCTGAAACAGGCCCATCTTATACAGTTCAAGTATCTATCCTAAAAGATGTTGCTACTTTAACAATTGATACAACAGGACGTGAAGGGTTACACAAACGTGGCTATCGTGTAAAACAAAGTGAAGCACCATTAAAAGAAACAATGGCTGCTGCTCTACTAGATATTAGCTACTGGCAAAAAGGGCGTATTTTATATGATCCATGTTGTGGTTCTGGTACTTTTGCCATTGAAGCTGCTTTAAAAGCTAAAAATATTGCACCTGGTCTTAATAGACAATTTGCTTCATCATTCTGGCCACAAGTTCCTAAATCACTTTGGGCTGAACTTCGCCAGGAAGCTCGTGAAGCCATTGATACAAAAGGTAATCCTATTATTTATGCTTCAGATATTGACCGTAATATGATTTTAAAAGCACGTGAAAATGCCGAGGCAGCAGGTGTAGGCGATTGCATTCAATTCTTTGCTAAGCCTATTCATAAAACAACTCTTCCTCATGGTGACTATGGCGTTGTCATGGTAAACCCACCTTATGGTGAACGTATTAGTGATCCAGTTAAAATCAGCCAAATTCATAAAGAATTACGCCGTTTAAGTGATAGTAATCCAACATGGTCGCTTTATGCTATTACTTCAGCTGATACTTTTGAAAGAGACTTTGGTAAAAAAGCTAATAAAAAGCGTAAACTCTTTAATGGTAATCTCAAAGTTGACTTCTATCAATACTTCGGACCAAAACCACCAAAAGATGGCGAAAACTTTAAGGCCATTGAATCTTAAGTCTAACAAATCTTCATTAAAGCAAAAGCTTTAATTTAAATGAATTGAAATTAAAAAAAACACAAAGGAAGTAACACATCCTTACACGATGTAAATTACATGATGTAATGAGTTACTTCCTTTTTTACTTATCCAAATTTTGACTCTCTTATAGCTTGATATCTTTTACCTATTTCTTATTATCATTTTTCCTATTATATTTATTATACTCTTATTTTTAATATCTATTTTATTCACCATTTCATCGTCCATTGAATAATCTTTATTTATTGATTCATATTTTTTATAATGCTCTATAATGTATTTACTCCCAGTCTAAGTAAATATTACATCCACTTTTTTTGCTGCTACTGGACATAATAGTTTTATAGATATATAGATTTCTTTTATTGTTATTTAAGGGGGACTTAAAATGGCAACATTACTTACAAAACATGAATTAGAAGTTGAGCTAGAAGACTTTCGCCATCTTTTATCAGATTTTGACTATTCTTCAATCAAAAATATTACTTTTTTAAATCTGGATGCTTTTTTAGCTTATATGGAAAATGTAGAAGGCAATCCATTTAAACTTCAGTATAATGCTTTACAAAAAAAGCTCGATATTCTTCAGCCTTATTTACCATTCGTCTCTTCTCAAAGAGCAAATGAATTTTTAGAAGCACTTAGTCAAACTCATAATGATGAAGAAATTAAATTAGTAAAAAAAGAATTTACCAAAATTTTAAGGGATGATTTTATTAAGTTTTCTAGAACAGTTACTACAAGTGCTCAGTGGTCTCATACTATAAAAATCTGTGAAGAAATAAGACTTCGAAAAGAAGAAATGCTTCTTGCACTTCAATAGTTTATATAAGATAATATAAGTTATTAACTTATATTATCTTTTTTTATAAGATTATTGTACATTAAAGGATGTTATTTTATGCAAACTAATCGTTTTTATAGCTTAAATGAATTTTTACGAGATAGGCACAATGAAAAAATCCTTAAACTTTCTATTGACGGAGGTTTTACTTGTCCTAATCGAGATGGCAAAATTTCTACTAAAGGTTGTCTATTTTGTAGTGAACGAGGCAGTGGCGATTTTACCTCATATCAAAAGGGTAATATTACTGCTCAATTAGAATCAGCTCGTTTGCTTTTAGAGCCTAAATGGGGTAAAAATCGTAAATACATTGCTTACTTTCAAGCTTTTACAAATACCTATGATTCCCTAGAAATTTTAAAGCAAAAATATGAAGAAGCCTTAGCTTTTCCTGGTATTGTTGGTCTAGCTATTGCTACTAGACCAGATTGTTTATCTGATGAAATCATTGAATATTTAGGAGAACTTAGTAAACGTACTCATCTATGGGTTGAACTTGGCCTTCAAACAATCCATGAAGACACTGCAAAGCTTATTAATAGAGGTTATAGCTTATCTGTATTTGAAACTGCTCTTTCAAAATTAGCTAACTATCAAATTGAAACAGTTGTTCATCTTATTTTAGGTTTACCTAATGAAACCAAAGAACAAATGCTTGCTTCTGCTAAATACATAAGCGAGCTTCCACTTCAAGGTGTTAAAATTCATATGCTTCATATATTAGATAATGCTCCACTAGGTAAATACTATAAAGAACATCCATATAACCTTCTTTCTCAAGAAGAATATATCTCTCTAGTTGGAGAAATTTTATCTATTCTTCCTCCTAAATTTGTTATTCATCGTCTTACTGGTGATGGAGCACGTAATCATTTGATTGCACCATTATGGACCATCCATAAAAAATATGTACTTAATAGTATGAATAACTATTTTAAAACTCATAATATTTACCAAGGAATGTTACGAAATCAAAAAACAAATGTTGAGTTTAATGAGTATTTACGTTAAAATAATATAAAAAGTGTGAGGAGGCAAATTATGAATCTTAATCATGAAGACTTTACTGTCAATAAGCTCATCATACTCTATCTTTTAGCTCAGGTAAAAATGCCTCTTTCTGTATCTCAAATCACACAGATTATCCTTGAGAGAAGTTATACCGACTACTTTTCTTTACAGCAGTACTTAACTGAACTTGAATCTTCAAAGTTTATTCTTGTTTCAAAACAAAATCATAGTTCTTATTTTGAAATTAATGAACGTGGTACTCAAACTTTAGAATTCTTTGTTTCAAGAATTCCTGAGTTTATTAGAAAAGAATTAGACGCATTTATTGAGAAAAATTGGCGTAAGCTTAAAAGTGAACTAGATATCTATGCAGAATATACGCCAACTAAAGAAAATGAATATGTCGTACATTGTAAAGTTACTGAAAACGATTCTACGCTTATAGATTTAAGTCTAAATGTAGGATCTAAAAAACAAGCAATTGAACTATGTAACAACTGGAAGGAAAATGCTTCTAATCTATACGGTGAAATTCTTCATATTTTATCTAAGTAAAAGAATTACCCTATTTTATCGACTCTATGTCAATTATCGGGATATCCTAAGTATGTTGATTGATAAGTAGCTAAGAGATTTTTAACATCTCATAGCTACTTTATTTTTTTGCCCACTATATAAAATTATATTTCTCACGATCTCAATGTAATCTCTCTTCTTGCTACATTAAAAATGTTCTTTTACTATACACTCAATTTTCAACGCCCCAATATTTATTATAAAAACAAAAAGGCTGTTTAATAACCAATTTAAAAATTAGTTATTAAACAGCCTTCGCTTCTATATCGGGGTGACAGGACTCGAACCTGCGGCCTCCTGAACCCAAATCAGGCGCTCTAGCCAAACTGAGCCACACCCCGCCAGAGCGCGAAACGGGACTCGAACCCGCGACCCTCTCCTTGGCAAGGAGATGCTCTACCAACTGAGCCATTCGCGCTTATTTTCATCAGCTTGTCATCTGACGAAAATAATAATACCATATATTTAATCTAGTGTCAACAATAAATCTCCAAAAATATTACTCATAATTTTGTATTGACCTAATTTTCTCTTCAACATGCCTTTTTAATTCTTCTGTATACGCATACTTAGGAGTAGCACTTATATGCTTTTCAAAAAAATCCTCTACTATATAGTCTATATTGTTTTGATTTAGTATTTGTTCTACTTCATCTGTATGATCTATTTCCTCATCATTTTCTAAAATAGGTCTATATAATTCTATATCTTTCTCCCGATTTTCCTCTTGATTGATTACTTGTTGCTTTTCTCTTTGTTCTTCAACATTTTGATTAACCAGTTTCTGCTCCTCAAATCTATTATCTTGTTTAGAGACATATTCTTGCAAAATCTTTGCTTGAAGCTGTACATACTCCTTTTTTGTTACCTCTAAGTCTTCTTTTCCTTTAGTACTATTTATTTCTTCTCCAGTACTTTCTTTAGAACTTACTAAATTTCTTCTAGATTCAAATTCTATAATCTTCTCATCTTGACCAGTTAAAAATTGTCCCATAGTATGAAGTGTATCATATACATCTTTACTAACCTTTAGTTTAGGTTGTAATTGTGGTCTATTTTTTTTCCTACCTCTTCTTATCTGTCCATATTCAAGCTGCTCTAATACAGCTCTTCTATGTCCAGCTATTATCATTGGTTGTACTTCATCCTCTTTGTCTTCTAACATGGATAATTCCAATCTACCTTCTTTAAAATAATACTCCTTAGAGTTATTCATTAATATCCCCCCATTATTTGACCTACCCTATTTACCCATTTATTGCTCTGTCTCCATATATTCTTCTACTTCACTATTTTCTGTTACAATGCACTCTTCAATTACTTTCCATAATTCTTCTTTACCCTGTTTAGTTTCTGAAGAAAACGCAATTAATTTATCTTCCCCTGATAACCCTAATCCTTTTCTAATAACAGATAACTGTTTCTGAACTTGACTACGTTTGATTTTATCCATTTTTGTAGCCACAACAATTACTTCGTTATGATAATGTTTAATCCAGTCATACATCATCTTATCATTACTACCTACTTCATGTCTGATATCAATTAATAAAATAATTTTTTGAAGCTGTTCACGTTTTTGAAGATAACCTTCAATTAATTTTCCCCAACGTTCTCTCTCTGATTTTGACACTTTTGCATATCCATACCCTGGTAAATCTACAAACATAAATGTGTCTTGTACACTATAGAAGTTAATCGTTTGTGTTTTACCCGGTTGAGAACTCGTTCTAGCTAACGCTCTTCTATTTAACATTGCATTAAGCAATGATGATTTCCCTACATTTGATTTACCTGCAAAAGCAATTTCTGGCATATTATGCACTGGAAATTGTGATGTCATTCCTGCTGTAATAATCATTTCCGCTTTTGTTACATTCATTTTTATTCTCCTTATATATCAAGCTACGTTCTTAGCCCATTATTCTCGTCTTATTTTACAAAAATATGTTTTAATACATCATCCATTTCAGAAGCATAAATAACTTCAAGGCCTTCTGTAACATTCGCCTCAAGCTCTTCTACATTTCTCCTATTTTGCATTGGTACAATAACTGTATTAATCTTTGCCCGTTTTGCTGCAAGAAGTTTTTCTTTTAATCCACCGATAGGTAGCACTCTACCTCTAATTGTAACTTCACCTGTCATAGCTATATCAGCTCGTACTTTTCTTCCTGTTAAAGCTGAAATCATAGCACTTGCCATAGTAATCCCTGCTGAAGGCCCATCTTTAGGTACTGCTCCTTCTGGAATATGAATATGAATATCTTGTTTTAAGTAAAAGTCTTCTTCTATTTCCAACTCACCGGCTCTAGAACGAATATAGCTCACAGCTGCTTTAGCAGACTCTTTCATTACATCTCCTAATTTTCCAGTTAATTCAAGCTGTCCTTTACCCTTCATACAGTTTACTTCTATAGATAGGGTATCTCCACCTACACTAGTCCATGCTAGTCCTCTTACTATACCTACCTCTGCTTCTTTATTTTTTTCTTCATACTCATAAAGAGATGCACCTAAATACTCTTTAATTTTAGCCGTATTAATTTGTACTGTATATACTTCATTTTCTACGATTTCTCTAGCCACCTTACGACATACTGTTGCTATAATTCTTTCTAAGCCTCTAACTCCAGCTTCTTTAGTATAATGCTCAATAATATAACGTAAGTTAACTTTACTAAGCTTTAAATTTTCTTTAGTTAAATGATGCTTTTCTAATTGCTGTGGTAATAAATACTTCTGCGCAATTTCTAGTTTCTCAAGTACTGTATAACTTCCTACCTCTATAATCTCCATACGGTCTAATAGTGGCCTTGGAATGCCATTTAAAGTATTAGCAGTTGCAACAAATAAAACATTCGATAAATCTACAGGTACTTCTAAATAATGGTCTTTAAAAGCATTATTTTGATTACTATCTAAGATTTCTAAAATTGCTGCTGCAGGGTCACCTTTAAAATCATTAGACATTTTATCAATTTCATCTAAAAGCATTAAAGGATTTTTAGATTTAGCTTCTGCTAAACCATATACAAAGCGTCCTGGAATAGCACCTACATAAGTTCTTCTATGCCCTCTTATTTCAGCTTCATCTCTTACACCACCTAAAGAAATACGTACATAATTTCTTCCCGTAGCATTTGCAATAGACTTAGCAATAGAAGTTTTACCCACACCTGGTGGTCCTACCAAACATAAAATAGGTGATGGTACCCCCTTCGATAATTTTCGAACAGCTAAATACTCTATCACACGCTCTTTAATCTTAGTAAGCCCATAATGCTCTTTAGATAAAATTTGATTAGCTTTTTTCAAATCTAAATTTTCTTCTGTTTCTTTATTCCATGGTAAATCTAAAACAGTTTCAATATAGGTTTTAATATTCCCATTATCCGGAGAAGTGCTTGGTATATTTCTTAACTTTCTAATTTCTCTATCTAGTTTTTCTTTTACCTCTTGCGGTAAAGTTAATCCCTTGATCTTTTCTTCATACTTTTCTATATCAGCTAAAGTGCCATCTTTATCGCCTAATTGTTCTTGGATAATTTTAACTTGTTCACGTAAGAAGTATTCTTTTTGACTCTTATCAATACGCGCTTTGACCTTACCCATAATTTCTTTTTGCATAGCTAAAATTTCTATTTCAGACTCTAATACTTTTATCGTCCTAAACATACGCTCTTTGATATCTATGCACTCTAAAATTTCTTGCTTTTTCTCTACTTCTAAAACAATGTGCCCAATAATAATATCCATCATTTCAAGGCTATTTTTTAAGTTCAAAATACCATAAAGTACTTCATCTGTTATACGTGGATTTAACTGAGCATATTTTTCAAATAATTCACCAATCGTTCTCACCAATGCTTCTTGCTCTACATTTTCATCCGGTAATAGATCTTTAATTACTTCTACTTCTGCTGATACATAGTCATTTTCTTCTAATTTTAAAATTCTAGCTCTTATAGTTCCTTTGACTAAAACTTTGTATTGTCCTTCACCTATTTTAACCATTTGCTTAATTTGTGCTATCGTTCCTATACTATACAAATCATCTTGCTTAGGTTCATCTATATCTGCATCCTTTTGTGCTACTGCTAGAATCATTTCATCATTTTTCATAGCTATTTCAATAGCTTTAACTGATTTTTCTCTCCCAACATCAAAGTGCATAATCATTTCTGGGAAAATAGCTACTCCCCTTAGTGGGAGTACTGGTATATTAAATCTCTCTTTACTCATTGTTCCACCCTCAATTAACCCGTAAGTCACTATACTTCTTCTATATTTATCATCAGTATATATCTATATACTATTAAACTTTTTATAACATAAGCTATTCTTTATAAACATTCTCTTGTATACCTTATATAACATTATATATCTTATATACCCTATATATCTTATATAATATTTTATTATAGTATGTCTTTATTAATCTAGCCTAAGCATGTAACATAGAAGTTGCTTTTTTTATAATTTCCTCATCAAAAAGATTCAAGATAATCTCATCGATATCTTCAACGGGTACTATTTCTATATCAATATTTTTCAATATATCTTGCATATTTGCCTTAGGAATAAATACCTTTTTCACTCCTGCTTCTTTTGCTGCAAGTACTTTTTCATATACTCCACCAACTGGACATACCTTACCCCTAATAGATAATTCTCCTGTCATTGCAATATCTCCTGGTATCACTTGATTAAATAAAGCGGAATAGAGCACACAAAACATGGCAGTACCTGCCGAAGGTCCATCAATAGGAATTCCTGAAGTATAGTTAATATGCAAAAGATATTTATCCGTATTAACATTATATCGTATTTTTAATAACGTGAGTACATTTTCTACGGAATTTACTGCCATACTTTTTCTTTTGGTGGTACTATGTTTCCCGTGCATTTCTTCTTCTTCTACAATGCCTGAAACCTTAACTTTTGCTTCTTCTTTCCCAACTTCTTTGGCAATAGCTTCTATAGTAAGTACCATACCTTGTCCATTTCCAAGTACTCCTAATCCATTTATACGACCAATACCATCTTTTAAGTCAACCATTTTACTAGGTCTAGCCATATAATGTCCAGTTTGTATTACCCATTCTATATCTGGCTTAGTAATGCTCCATCTACCTTCCATATGTGCTAAACTATATGCTGTCTGCAACATATTAACTGCATCACGTCCATTAATTGCATAACTACTAATTAGTTCTCTTGCAGTTTCTTCTATATCGATTTCTTCCTTTTTAGATACACTATCTACTATTTTCATAATATCCTTTTCTTTTAGATCATCAAAAAATATTTCTATACACCTAGATCTCAAAGCTGGCGGAATATCTTCAGGACTTCTAGTAGTTGCACCAATTAGTCTAAAATCTGCTGGTAATCCATTCTTAAAAATATCATGAATATCATGTGGAATATTCTCATCATGCACTGAATAATAAGAACTCTCAAGAAACACCTTTCTGTCTTCTAATACTTTTAATAATTTATTCATCTGCACGCTATGAAGCTCACCAATTTCATCAATAAATAATACCCCTCCATGTGCTTTAGTTACAGCCCCTGGCTTAGGTTGTGGCACTCCAGCTTGCCCATACGCACCAGCTCCCTGATAAATAGGATCGTGGACAGAACCAATCAAAGGATCTGCAATACTCCTTTCATCAAACCTGAGCGTAGTTGCATCAATTTCTATAAATTTAGCATTTCTCTTAAATGGTGTTCCAGGAGAATTTTTCGCTATCTCTAATGCAATTCTTGCTGCTGCTGTTTTTCCTACACCTGGTGAACCATAAATTAAAATATGTTGTGGACTAGGCCCACATAAAGCAATCTTAAGTGCCTTCATTCCTGCTTCTTGGCCAATAATATCTTCCTCACACTGAGGTCTTACCTTTTCCGAAAGTGGCTTTGTTAAAGAAACTTTCCTCAAGTCTTCTAACTCCTCACTTCTCTTTAAAGAGTCTTTATAAATATTAGATTTTGAATTACTTTGTCCCTTAAGTTGAGTTAAAAAATATAGCCCTACTACACATGAAAAAAAGAACTGTATTCCAATTAGTATACTTCCTAACATAAAGTATCCTCCTACTTGATTATTTCTTATTTTCAAGTATTACCAATTTAATGTAAAAGGATACTTATTGCAAGTAAAAAGAACCTTTAAAATTAAAGGTTCTTTTTACTTAAAATATACTTTTAAAATTCTATTTCATATAATAAATCTTACTTTTTAAGCCGATTCACCATTTGATTTTTTTGATTTAGCTTTTGATTTTACCTTATCATTATAAATCAATGTTGGTTTTTCACCTGATTTAATTACATCCTCATGAATAATAATTTTCTCAAGTGAATCTCCCATAGATGGTGCTTCATACATAATATCACGCATCATAGTTTCAAATATTGCACGAAGTCCCCTTGCTCCTGTTTCTCGCTCAATAGCTAAGTTAGCAATGGCAACTAATGCCTCATTATCAAATTCAACTGTAACACCATCAATATCAAATAAATGTTTGTATTGTTTTACAATAGCATTCTTTGGCTCAGTAAGAATTCTAATGAGTGCTTCCTTATCTAAGTTATTAAGTGATACAACTGAAGGAATACGTCCAACAAATTCTGGAATAAGGCCAAATTTTACAAGATCTTGTGGTTCTACTTCTTTATAAAGTTCCCCTACATTTTTCTCTTTCTTCCCTACTACTGTAGCTCCGAAACCAATGCCCTTATGCCCAACTCTTTTTTCAATAATTTTATCAAGACCATCAAATGCGCCTCCACAAATAAATAAGATATTTGTAGTGTCAATTTGAATAAATTCTTGATGTGGATGTTTTCTTCCACCTTGAGGTGGTACAGAAGCCACTGTTCCCTCAATAATTTTTAAAAGAGCTTGTTGCACACCTTCACCACTTACATCACGTGTGATAGATGGATTTTCTGATTTTCTAGAGATTTTATCAATCTCATCAATATAAATAATACCAATTTGAGCTTTCTCGATATCATAATTTGCAGCTTGAATTAATTTAAGTAAGATGTTTTCTACATCTTCACCTACATATCCTGCTTCTGTTAAAGAGGTAGCATCAGCAACAGCAAATGGTACATTAAGCATTTTAGCTAAAGTTTGTGCTAAAAATGTTTTACCTGTACCAGTAGGTCCTAAAAGTAAAATGTTACTTTTTTGGATTTCTATATCATCACTTTTACGTTGTTTATAAATACGTTTATAGTGATTATATACAGCAACTGCCAATGCCTTTTTAGCATCATCTTGACCAATAACATATTCATCTAAGTGAGCTTTGATTTCTTTAGGCTTTGGAATATTCATTGCCTCATCCTCTTCATAAGCGCCTTCAAGCTCTTCTTCAATAATCTCAGAACATAATTCAATACATTCATCACAAATATATACATTAGGCCCTGCAATTAATCTTTAACTTGATCTTGTGTTTTACCACAAAAAGAACATCTTAATTGTTTTGTATCATCAAATTTTGTTGGCATTGGGCACCTCCTTTTTTATGATCTAGTAATTACTTTATCAATAAGTCCATATTCTTTAGCTTCTTCTGCTGTTAACCAATTATCTCTTTCAGTGTCATTTTTGATTCTTTCAATATCTTGCCCTGTAAATTCAGCTAACATACGATTCATACGTTCTTTTGTTTTAAGAATATGTTCTGCAGTGATTTGGATATCAGTTGCTTGACCTTTTGCTCCACCTAAAGGTTGGTGAATCATAATTTCTGCATTAGGTAATGCGCAACGTTTTCCTTTAGTTCCACCTGCTAATAAAAATGCACCCATACTAGCTGCAAGTCCCATACAGATTGTTGATACATCGCATTTAATATATTGCATTGTATCATAAATAGCCATACCATCAGTAATGGAACCGCCTGGGCTATTAATATAGAACATAATGTCTTTATCAGGATCTTCTGCCTCTAAAAACAAGAGTTGTGCAACAATAAGATTCGCTGTAACACTGTTGACCTCATCACCTAAAATAATGATACGATCTTTTAATAGACGAGAATAAATATCATATGAACGTTCTCCTCTATTCGTTTGTTCAATAACCATTGGAACTAAACTACTCATTCTAGCAGCCTCCTTTTTACTTGGGTTAACTAAAGATTATAGTTAATTATTTTACTACTACTTCTGCTGAATCTGTAATTACTTTAGCAGCTTTTTGAACTTTAAGATCTGCTGATAAAGATTCTTTTTCGTAGCTAGCGAAAGATTTTTTAAGTTCTTCGAATGGCATACGATACATTTCAGCAATTTGTTTTAATTCTTCATCAATTTCTTCGTCAGAAACTGTAATGTTTTCTACTTCTGCAATTTTTTCAAGTACTAAACGAGATTTAATTTGGTGTGCAGCATCTTCTTTGAAGTTTGCTTTAAATGCTTCCATATCTTGACCTGTGAATTGTAAGTATTGAGCAAGTTCAAGACCTTGAGCTCTCATACGATTTTCAAAGTTTTTGATATTTCTTTCAACTTGTTCGTCAACCATTGCTTCTGGAATTTCAATTGTAGCGTTAGCAACTGCATTTTCTACTGCTTGTTGATCTGCTACGTTTTTGCTGTTTACTTCTTTGTCTTTAAGAAGTTTTGCCTTAATATCAGCTTTGTATTCAGCTAATGTATCAAATTCTGATACGTCTGCAGCAAAATCATCATTGATTTCTGGAACTTCGCTTACTTTGATACCTTTGATTGCTACTTTAAACATTGCTGGTTTGTTTGCAAGTTCTTTAGCGTGGTATTCAGCTGGGAAAGTAACGTTAACTTCTACTTCTTCACCAATGTTTTTACCGATTAATTGATCTTCGAAGTTGTCAATGAATGATTTAGAACCAATTACTAAATCGTAATCTGTACCTTTACCGCCTTGGAAAGCTTCACCATCAATGAATCCTTCGAAATCGATAGTTACTTTATCTTGTGGCATTACTGCTCTATCTTCTACAGAAATTTCACGAGCATTTTTAGTTGCTTCAGCATTAACTGCTGCTTCAACTTCTTCGTCTGTTACTTCTACTTTTTCAGCTTCTACTTTTAAGTTTTTGTAGTCACCAAGTGTAACTTCTGGTTTTACTGTAATGATAGCTGTGTATTTCATACCATCTTTATTCATTTCAACTACTTCTAATTCGTTTGGACGAATACGTGCAGCGATTTCAATTTTATTAGCTTCGATTGCTTCGAATAATGTTTCATCAATTAAGATATCTGCTGCTTTATTGTAGAATACTTCTACACCGTACATTTTTTCAATCATTGCACGAGGTACTCTACCTTTACGGAATCCTTGTATATTGAAATCTTTTTTCATTGCTTCATATGCAGCATCTACAGCTTTAGCCACTTGTGCTCCATCAATTTCTACTGTAAGTTTTACTTGGCTTTTTTCCATTACTTCAACTTGTGCATTCATTAAAATATATCCTCCTTAAGGTTACCCTTTGTCTTATACTGTAAAGCATAAATATAGCATTATAATTTAATATTTCGTTATTATATCATACTATCTATTTAAAATCTATATAGCCAGCATTAATATTTTCTTTATACCATTATTAAGTTTGCATATTTTACCTATATTTCATACAGTTATCTCCCATTTATTCCAACTATTTCATATAGCACTTTACCCTCTCCTTCAAGTATAATAATATATGTCAAACATGACAGTTTATTTAGGAAGGATTCATAATAATGGATAATTATACAACTAGCTGTGTGAAACTTCTAAGTTTTGATGAAATCTATAATACTTCTATTAAGCCTAAATTAGAAGCTATTGATATTTTTCTTAAAGAAAACACAGCCCCTTTTCATGTATATGAAGTCGCTAATGTTTTAGAAATAGAAACTCATGAGCTATCCACACTTATGGAAACTTTTGATATTACTAACTTAGATGCAGTTAATTTCTTTACCATAGTTCTTGGTGCATCCAGTGAAATTTGCAAACTTATATCTAGACAATGGCGTTTTGCAAAGGAAAATACCTATACTCCTGAGATGATTGCCGAAATCTATAAGTTAAACCTACATAAAGTAAGAATAGCATTCGCCGATTTAGGCACTGATCAAATTACCACTATGGAACTTACTGAGATTTTTAAGCGTATTCATCTTACGGTATTTTAGGCATTATAAATCATTCCTATTTATAGGATTACCCCGCAATATTTATTTTTAAAGTAGCAGTAACCTCTTTTTCTTACTGCTACTTTTTAATCTGCAATCATTGCTTTTCTAAGCTCATCTACTATTTCTTTTCCTTTTAAGTTTTCAAGGATTTTATACCCAAACTCTAATGCTACTCCAGCACCTTTTCCTGTAATAATACGATTACTTACAACAACTTTATCATCTAAATGCTTACATCCTAAAAGCTTTTCTTCAAAACCTGGATAGCAAGTAGCTTGTTCTCCTTCTAAAAGTCCTAGATTTCCTAAAATACTTGGTCCTGCACAAATAGCTGCTAACCATTTTCCTTGCTCTTTAAATGATTTTAAAGCTTGTACTAATAGATCATTTGCCTCAAGATTATATACTCCTGGCACACCTCCTGGTAATACCATCATGTCAATTTCATCATGATTTACTTCTTCGATTACCATATCCATATTAATGCTTACCTTATGAGAACTTGTTACTGTTTTTCCATCTACTCCGACCATCACAACATCAATATTTCCTCTTCTTAAAACATCTACTACAGATAATGCTTCAACTTCTTCATACCCAGTAGCAAAATACACTGCAACTTTCATTATTTATTCTCCTTTTCTACTTATTGTTAAATCTACCGTCTCTTTTAAATTTTATGTCTATCATTTTTCTGAATAGACTTTTTATTCATTATATCATATCTTGCATTTTATCAAAAATATTTATTTGTTATTAATATCTATATATTTTTTAATACTTTTACATAAATTGTTATTTATTCTTACCTTTCTCTATGCTATGATACAAGAAGATTTATAATCTATTCCTATTATAATGAATTATATTTTTATTTTATAGGAGTTAAATCAAATTTATTTTTATATTAGGAGTTGTATATGGAAATTGAACGCAAATTTTTAGTGACCCAGCTACCTTCATTAGAGCATTGTGACAGTCAAAAAATACTTCAAGCTTATATTTCTATTGAACCTGTTATTCGTATTCGTCAAGCTGATTGTAATTTCTTCTTAACTGTTAAATCTAAGGGTGGTATTATACGTGAAGAATTTGAACTCGCAATTACAAAAGATGAGTTTGAATCTCTATTAAAGAAATGTGAAGGAAGTTATATAGAAAAAACGCGCTATCTAATCCCTCTGGAAAATGGACTAACAGCTGAGTTAGATGTATTTTCTGGACATCTTGATTCTCTTGTTACTGTAGAGGTAGAATTTAGCTCACTCAAAGAGGCGGAAGCTTTTACCCCTCCTTCTTGGTTTGGTGAGGATATTAGCTTAAATCATCGCTACAAAAACAATAATTTAGCACTATACGGACTTAATAATATAGTATAAAACAAATTTAAAAACAACAAAAAAGCCAATACTATTAAGTATTGGCTTTTTTCTATACAGGGCTAGGAGGATTCGAACCTCCGCATGCAGGAATCAAAATCCTGTGCCTTACCGCTTGGCGATAACCCTATATGGCGTGTCCAGAGGGATTCGAACCCCCGACCCACGGCTTAGAAGGCCGTTGCTCTATCCAGCTGAGCTATGGACACACAAAAGCGGGTGATGGGAATCGAACCCACGTAGTCAGCTTGGAAGGCTGAAGTTCTACCATTGAACTACACCCGCATAGTGCTTTGTGTGTATTTAATTAATAGTATGCGGGCGAAGGGAGTCGAACCCTTACACCTCGCGGCGCTAGATCCTAAGTCTAGTGCGTCTGCCAATTCCGCCACGCCCGCATATTCATTAATAACCGGCTTAGATTTAAGCCAATGAGCCACC
>JAFOHG010000024.1 GCA_017421915.1 Cellulosilyticum sp.
GACAGTTGGTGCATTTAGTATAGGTGCCGCAACGGGAATACGTGTTGCTGCAACGTATAAGCAACAGCAAATCAATTATAATAACAATGTTTATAGTAAGCCTGTTATTGAATATGATGGCAAAAATTATGTTTCAATAAGAGATGTTAGTGAGATATTAGGTGTAAATATTGAGTATGATAAAGGTGTTATTTATATGGATGGTGCAGGTTCAACCAATACATCTAACGCATCTAATCATGGCAATAATGGTAATAAGGGCAATACAACTATGCGATATAGTAAAGCTCAGCCAGCACCAATAGGGGTGAGTCAAAGTGTATTGTTGAATGCAGGGAGCACTTCATATAAAGGTGAAATCTGTGTGAAACAAATTATTAGAGGGGCAGAAGCAGGCAAGAAGATTAAAGCAGCAGATAAAGGAAATCTTACACCAAGAGAGGACCAAGAGTATATTTTAGCTCAAATAGCTGTTAAATCAGCGGATATACCAGCAGGTAAAAGTGTGAAACTATCTGAAGAGGTTTTTGGATTATATAGTGAAACAGATATGGAGTATGGACCTATAACTGTAGTAGCACCAACGCCAAGATTTAATGGTACGCTAAAATCTGGCAGCATTTTAGAAGGTTGGGCTTGCTTTTTAGTCGATAAAACAGATGCTAACCCTAAAATAGGTTATCAGGTATCAGATGAAGGCGCAGCACAAGCGTGGTTTAGGTTATCATAAGCATACCATAAAAATCAAAGGAACTTATGGGAATTAAAGAAAATATAAATAATCTACATACTATAATATATACTAGACTTAGAAGGTAATATATTATTTATGAATGTGAAATCATTAAGAGAAACCAAATTAAATGGATGAATAACTCAGGTTTATCAGTGGTTTCTCTATATTAAGCAAAAATATATTAAGCAAAAATGGGGCTGTTGCACTAAGAGCATATAGCTTATAAATATACAATTTGTTAGGCTTAAACAAGTTTAATTGTTTTAACGATTGTATAAATATAAGTTGAAATGCTTAATGCGACAGCCCCATTTTTTTATATGAAAAGTTTTTAAATCAAGTTTTATAAAAGATCTTTGCAAGCAGTACAAGTCTTAAAGTGAAGAGGGATGATACAGCGAGATAAGGCTTTCAAACCTAAAATCTAAACTTTCCTTATATTTTATAATCAAGTCACAATCCCATCTATGCTCTGAATAGTATTTATTCAAGGTTCTAATTTTCTTTCTAGCTGCTAAATCAGATACGCCAAAGAATTCTCTTAAAAGAATATGACTGACGTCCATGTGTTGTTTATAGGATTTAAACGCAAGATATTTGACTAAGGGATTGGGCATTAAAAGCTGAGCAGAAAAGAAGTTGGCTTCTACCTCGGCATCAGAACTATCAGTAGTATGGTTTAAAACAATATGACCAAGTTCATGTCCTCTTGTAAAGTTACAACGTTGTTCGGTGTGTTCGTCATTATTGAGTATAATATAAAAATTTTGTTGTTTAATAATATATCCATTTTCTATTTTATGATTAATGGTGAGATGCTCCATAGTGGTATGGGTGAGTTTAGCATAGTTTTGTAAGGTATCAAATATAATAGGCTCATTTAAAAGTAAACTAGCCACGTCCACAGGAATTTCTCCTTTTTGTTCTAGAAGGATTTCATAAGCTTTATCCGTGCATTTATTAAAATCAATCATCGATTTATTTCCCCCAATTTGTGTTTAAGCGTTATTTATTTAACCCTTTAGCTTTTAAATAAGTATCGATTGTACTTTGAAAAACTTCGCTTAAATAGGTTTTATCTTCTTTTGATAATTGATCCCCTCCTCTAGCAAGCATAAAAAAGTCTGAAGGTGCTTCTTCTCTTCCTAATAAATAGTCTACAGAAACATTAAAGTAGTCTGCCACTTTGACTAATTTATCTGCATTCGGTGTAGATTTATCCCATTTTAAAATCGTACCATTTCCAAAGCCGAGTTGAGCTTCTAAAGCAGGAAGGCTTAATCCTTTTGCATTAGCTAATTGTTTGATTCTTTCTTTTAATGTCATAATTTACCTCCGTTACAAGAAAAAAATCTTGTTAGAATGTTGACACAGAGAAAATAATCATGTAATATAAGGTTGCAACAAGAAAATAATCTAGTAAAAACCATTAAAACGTACATAAATTCTTGGGGGAACCTTGATTACAAGAAAAAAATCTCATGTCTATATGGTTTTATAGTAGAATGTTTTCTAGTCATTGTCAATAGAGTGGAAAAAAGTCTTGTAAGCAAATCGTTTAAAGGACTCTTTTAAAGGACTCTTTTAAAGAACTCTTTTAAAGAAAGGAGAGAGAGGATGTTACTTGATAAAATTAAAGCATTATGTTGTCAAAGCGGGATTAGTTTATGTGAGCTTGAAAAAAGACTAGGCTTTGGTAATGGCCTCATTAGAAGATGGGAGACTTCCTCACCAAGTATTACCAATATCCAAAAGGTAGCCCATTACTTTCATGTTTCGATTGAGTATTTTGTAGAAGAAAATCCGCTATCACAAGAAGCACTAGAAATTGCTTATCAATATGAACAAATGTCCAGTAGGCAGAAAGCCCTTGTTAAATGCTATTTATCTGTTATTCAGTAAGGTTAAGGAGTAAGGTTGCCTATGAATTGGGGGAAATTGAGTAGCTTAGAAAGCAAAATAGAGAAATCAAAGGGCGTGATTAAATGCATCCAACTTATAAGGTACTTTGTTTAAATGGGCCTAATAAAGGCAAGGAAGTGGAAGTTACAGCAGCTTATGATATAGAAACCTATGAGCAGAAAAAGCAGCAGATGATGTTTCAAGTGGAGGGCATCCAGTATGCAGGATGGTGTCGCTATTGTAATGAACCTGTTTTAATGCATCAAGCACGCTACATAGAAAATGTCAATGGACTAGGTCAGCTTTACGTAGATGTTTTTCATAAAAATTGTTGTAAATAAGGGGGGGATAACCATGAATCTAGCTATTTTAAAAGGGAGATTAACTAAAGATGTGACTATACGCTATACACAATCTGCTGAGCCTAAAGTGTTTTGTACATTTTGTTTAGCAGTCAATCGAGTCACCAAGGGAGAGTGTGATTTTATTTATTGTAAGGCATGGGGCAAGACAGCTTGCTTTATTGAAAAGTATTTTAAAAAAGGGCAAGAGCTGCTGCTACAAGGAAGAATTGAAGTGAATACTTTAGAAACAAATGGGGAAAGACAAACTTTTTTTCAAGTGGTAGCAGATAAAGTGAGCTTTTGTGGCAGTAAGCAAAGCCATTCTGTAGTCAGTAGTCAGCAGGTAGAGGATTTTTTAGACCAAGAATCTGAACTGCCTTTTTAAAAAGTAGAGCATAAAAAACAGAGTATCTAAAAAGACAAGCATCTGAAGAAGGCAAAGCATCTGGAGAAGGCAGGCATCTGAAGAAGGCAAAGCATCTGGAGAAGACAAGCATCTGAAGAAGGCAGTCATCTTAAAAGGCAAGCAGCTTTAAAAGGTAAGCATCTGAAAAGGCAAGTAGCTTAAAAACCAAAGCACTTTGTATAGTTAAAAAGGCATATGGGGGTAAAAATGAATGAAATTTATATCAAAGAGCAAATCAGACAGCAAGTAAAATTATCTCAGGTTGTTGAATATTTAACTGGGTCGAAGCTTTCGAAAGGCAAAATGCTTTGCCCTTTTCATAGGGAAAAAACGCCAAGCTTTTTTGTGAATGATACAAAAGGGGTGTTTTATTGCCAAGGATGTGGGGAGGGAGGGGATATTTTTAAGTTTGTCATGTTAAAAAACAACCAATCCTTTAAAGAAGCGATCAGATGGGTGGATGAAACTTTTCATTTAGGCTGTATTTCCCAAAAAGTTTCCTATAGGCAGTTTTTGGAACAACAAAAAAGGGAAGAGAAAAAGAGGCAGAGGCAAGAACAAG
The DNA here is from genome assembly GCA_017421915.1 of Cellulosilyticum sp. Taxonomy (GTDB): domain Bacteria; phylum Bacillota; class Clostridia; order Lachnospirales; family Cellulosilyticaceae; genus Cellulosilyticum. Next base: position 3,951 of record JAFOHG010000024.1, read on the forward strand.
AAGCCCGAGATAAAGTCTTATATGACGAAATTGCACTAGAGTATAGAATATGTGTCAGTGCATTAAGACCAGGGATTTTAGAGCCTTTTAGTGATTTATGGGCTTATTATATTCAGCGCAAGCAATATCTGGATTATCTCATAGAGGAAGGAGGATACTAGTGGAAATCAAAAAGTACGATGCAGAAAGCATTCTTGAAGATGAAACATTTATAAAAATCTTTGAGATGGAAGATACAATAGAAAGAGAACAATATATTCAAAAATTAACGATACAAGCAAAGGTATTAGGTGTATTTACTAAATTTAACCAACAATTAGCTAAGCATCGTGCCCAGTTTGAAAAATATAAGACATTCCTTTATGAGGATATAAGCACTTTAGAGGATTTTGGGTTCATTTATACACAAAAGGGCAAGCTCAAAAATGTGATTCAAAATTATTTAATTATTTTAAGAAACGACAAAAAGTTTAAAGGGAAACTTTTTTTAAATGAACTATCAGATTTACCAGAGAAGAAAACAGAGACTGGGCAAAAAATTTGGACAGATGTAGATGATAGTGAATCCAGACGTTATATTGAAGAGAAATACAACATTTATCATGAAGCAAAATTAGAAGATGCACTTAAAATTGTATTTCAGGAAAATAGTTATAATCCAGTAAAAGAACGTATTGAGTCTATTAAATGGGACGGAAAAAGTCGTATAACCAAGATACTAAGCAAGTGGTTAGGCGTGGTAGATGATGCGTATACCAGAGAAGTAAGTCGTTTAATTTTTGCAGGGGGTATTCATCGACTTTATGAACCAGGATGTAAGTTTGATGAAATGCCTGTATTAGTGGGAACTAAGCAAGGAGAAGGTAAAAGTAGTTTTGTAAGATGGTTAGCCTTAGAAGATGACTATTTTAGGGAAGTTAAAGAGATTGATGGGCAAAAAGGGATTGAAGTTTTGCAAGGGGCGTGGATTTGTGAAATGAGTGAGCTTTTGGCACTTACAAAGGTTAAGGAAGTGGAATCGGTTAAGGCTTATATTAGTTGTCAAGTGGATACTTATCGAAAACCTTATGAAAAGCGTATTAGTAAAATCCCACGTCATTGTATTTTTATAGGAACGACCAATAAAGCCACTTTTTTAACGGATAAAACAGGCAATAGGCGTTTTTATCCTGTGACGGTAGAGTGTACAGGTTATGAGTTACATCAACATAAGCAAGAGATTATGGAAGATATTAAACAGTGCTGGGCAGAAGCTTTAGCCTTATATAAAGAAGGAAAACTTACTCCTTATGCTGGGCAAGAATTAATGGAAGAAATTCGTAAGCATCAAGAGGAAGCTTTAGAAGATGATTATCGTGTGGGCTTAATTAAAAAGTACTTAGAAAATAAAACAGAAGTGTGCGTTTTGGAAATTTGGCGTAGAGCATTAATGAATGGTTCTAGCGTGCCAAGTCGAAAGGAAAGCTGTGATATTAGTTTAATTTTAAGTAAACTTCCAGACTGGAAGAAGGGGACAGGGCTAAAAAGATTTCTAGCTTATGGCCCACAAAGGTTTTGGAGACGCATTATACAAGAGGAAAAAGAGGTAGAGGAAGAAACTTTACCATTTTAGGAGCTGATGACTTATGAGAAAGGAAAGAGAAATGTTTGCTGAAGCTTTAAATTTTCTAGAAAGGCACTATGAACAAACGGATTTTAACCAGCTTGCCCTTGAATTACCCCAACAATGTAGACGCTATAAAGGAAGTGGTCTATGGCAAAATTTGATTTTAGCAGTCATTGATCATCTAGAAGCCAAAGCAAAATATGAACAGCGTATCAAAGCATTGGAGCAGGAAGAAGGTAAGAAGATAGAAAGAAGGTAAGAAGATAAAAAAGATAAGGGTATAAAAAAGATAAAGGTATAAAAAAGATGAGGGTATAAAAAAGATAAGGAGATAAAAATGGTGAGAGGATAAAAAAGATGGTGAGAAAATAAAAAACTAAGAAGATAGTTACACTTCTGGTTACAGGCTGTAGCTTTTGATGGACAAGCTTTTTATTTATTTTTGTAACAGAGTAACGACAAATAAAGAGAGTTTAAAGAAAAATAAAAATCGAAAAAGATAAAAACCTTTGTACTTTAAGTTACAATGGGATTTAAAAGGACTTTTAAGTTAAGTGGCTCAAGGGATAGGAGGTGTAACGAAACGTGTAACAAAGGGATGTAATAGATTATAAATGGAAGAGTGAGGATAAAAATGATTGATAAAACCTATTTACAAAATCATGCGGAACATCGAGCAGAATATGAAGATGAAATGAGACGTTATGAGCTCATGAGCGAAAGTGGTTATTATAAATCGCCAGCTCAGCTTAGTGGCATTACATATGGGACAGGCAAAATAAGCAGCCGTACTGAAAAGGAAGTGATGCATAAAGTAGCCAGCTTAGATTATATTGAAAAACTTAAACAATTAATAGAGAAAGAAGAAGCTGCTATAGAAGCTGTAGTTGAAAAACTTCCAAAAGCTAAGCTAAAAACAGTCATTCGTATTAAATATTATCAGCGATGCAATTGGGAAGATATTAGCTTCTTTATGTATGGTGATGAACCAGATTATATGGCGCATCCAGACCACTATAAAACCAAAGCCCAAAGAATGCACGGCACGGCACTTAATCATATGAAACGCATTCAAGAGGAAACGGAGTAAGGAACATTAAAATACATAAAAATGCAATGCTTTTAGAGGAAAAGAGCAAAGGGCATAAAAATGCAATGCTTTTTAATGGAAAGAATAAGGACATGAGAATGTAATGCTTAGAGCAGAAGAGTAAAGAACATGAAAATGTCATCCTTTTAAATAAAATGATAAAAAAAGGGAGCAAAGAGAAGTAAAGCACAATAGCTGACATTGAAGGGGACTTTAGACCTGTGTTAAAGTTAAGATGTCGAAAGACAAAGTAACAGCATTCCTAATATAACGGCACTTATCTATTGAAGGTAAGTGTCTTTTTTAATGGATAAAAGTGCCCACTTATTAGGAAAATCAAGTAAAAAATCAAATAAAAAACGGAGGAATGAATTATGCCAATTAAAATCGGTCATGCATCAAAAGATGAAAACAACACATATACAAATGGAAAAGCAGGAGATCAAACAAAAAAAGAAGTTTGCACACGTGAATGGTATTCTAAACCTTGGGAATTTGTACTTAGACCTACAAGTAGTACAATTGCAGAAAAAATGGCAAAAGCTTGTGAAGCAGGTTGTGCAAATAACAACATTGGTTATGACCAAAACCAAAGAAATACTTTAAACACACAAGCTGCAAAAGTAGGTTACGACTTATCTAAAATCACAACAGCATGTGAAACAGACTGTTCAGCTTTTATGGCAGTATGTGCTATTGCTGCAGGTGTAAATCTTTCATACGGTAGCAATGGACCAACAACAAGTACAATCAAATCTGCATTTAAAAACACAGGAAAATTCACTGTACTTACAGATTCTAAGTATTTAACTTCTGATAATTATTTAAAACGTGGAGATGTTTTAGTAAAACCAGGTAGTCATACAGTTATGGCATTACAAAACGGTTCAAAAGCTGGACAAGATAACGGTGGCGGAAGTGGAGACAGTGGTAACACTAAAAAATACTATCCTAAATATACAGGATCATCATCTAGCTTAACTGACGCACTTAAAGCAGTAGGTGAAACAGATACTTCTTTAGCACACAGAAAGAAAATTGCAGCAGCAAATGGTATAAGTGGTTATACAGGAACAGCTGCACAAAACACAAAAATGCTTTCTTTATTAAAATCAGGTCAATTAGTTAAAGCATAAAATACATAATCTTGTAGAAAAGGGGTTGTTAGATATCAAAAATGATGTCTAGCAATCCTTTTTTTTGTGTTTAAAAACAAATTTTTAAAGGAGGATAAAAAAATGGAGGCAAGTATGATTGAAACCGCATTAGCTCAAAGTATATGGGCAGCACTGTCATTAGTGCTTATTTTTTATATACTCAAAAAACAGGAAACAAGAGATGCCAAACAAGAAATACGCGAAGCCAAATATCAGGAAATTATTCAAACCCTTACAGAGAAATTAAATGTTATCAATGAGGTAAAGGATGAGGTGGAAGAGATTAAACATATGATTAGTAAGTAAGCTGGCGAGTGAATCAACAGCTTAACACTAGAGTATGGGTTATGAATCAATTTTAAATGGGAGGATAAAAAGTTTATAAAGTAAGGGTATATAGAGGGCTATTTTGGGTAACCCTATTCTTAAAAGCATTTCTATTCTAGGCTTGAAGCAAACAGGACAAACATATGTAGAGGATGTAAATAATGAAGAATAAGATTATCCAAAATACTATAACCTTTATTATTATAATAGTAACAATCAATATACTAAATGCTATTTTTGACAGCGCAAATTCTTTAGTTGCTGTAACCATTATTGTAGCAGCTATGATTGCAATGGGAAGAGGGGTAGACCCAACACCTATTCGTAGTTTTATAATTTTAGCCATTATAAATGTCACATTGGGGCTTTTATCTAAGCTAGCCAGTGTGAACATATGGTGGGGCATATTCATTAACTTTATAAGCCTTGCATCAGTTGGGTACTTCTTAAGTTTTAATTTAACCAAAATGCTAGTTGTACCATTTGGACTTCAATATTTATTTATGCTTTATGCACCTGTAAGTGGGATCGTTTATGGAAAAAGAATATTAGAACTCATCTTTGGGGCAGCAATCGTTGTGCTCGTTCAATGGCTTGCAAATCGTAAAAAAGGAATGGTACAAAAAAGTCAGGTCTTTACCTTTAAAAAAGAAACAGATCAGTATCAAACAATCAAGCTATTTAATAAAGTTTTTACAATCAATACAGTAAGAGCCAGTTATGCCATTCGCATAGGGATTTTAACAGCAGTAACAGCTTTTATAGCAGGCTATTTTAAATTGGCAGAAGGAAGATGGATGAGCTATACAGTCTTTTCACTGACAGAACTTTACTCAGAACATTGTAAGGTACGCTCAAAACAAAGAATGGAAGGCACCATTATAGGAGGTGTGATTGTCCTTGTATTATTTACTATTTTCCGCTCTAGTATTTGGCGTGCCCTTATTTTACTTTTAGCGGGTTATTTAAATCCTTTTGCCAATAACTATAGAGATTCAATGATATTAGTAACCATATCAGCAGTAGCCGCTATTGGGCTTACAAGTGGAGGGGCTTTGATGCCAACTTTTGAAAGATTGTTCTTTGTAGGGGTTGGATGTATCTTGTCACTACTAGCAAACCGTTTTATTTTGCATACCCCTCTTGAACAATAAAAGAGGCAGATAAGTGAGATGGCATCATTAAAAGGATAGACACTCATTAAGTTAATAGATGAAGGATTAAAAAAGTTGTTGACATAAATGGATAAATGTGGAATAATATGTCTAACAAAATAATGAGTACCTTTAAGTGAGTCCAGAGAGGCTTACAAGGTGAACGGATGAAGTAGCGCAGCTTTATCATTATTAGAGCTTAACTACAAAATAAGAAGACCAAGATAAATTTTAAGCAGATAGATGATTTAAGATCATAGCATAAATTTTAAGCAGATAGATGATTTAAAATCATAGTATAAATTTATAAGGAAAGCTTATTGTAAGAAGAGTCAATCAGTTTACGGTTAAAGGTAAATGAGATTGGCTCTTTTTCTGTTTACGGTACTTAACAGTTAAGGAGAGTACACAATGAAAGAAAAACAACATCAAGATCATGACTTCTCATTAGAAGCAGTAGACAGTAAAAGTAGAAAAGGTTTTTGGGCAATGCTTGTCGTGATGTTAGGTTTTGCATTCTTCTCAGCAAGTATGCTAAGCGGTGGTACATTAGGCACAAGCCTAAACTTTAAAGACTTTTTTGTAGCAGTATTTACTGGGAACATTATATTATGTATTTACACAGGTTTACTTGCTTATATTGCAGGAGATACAGGATTATCAACACATCTCTTAGCGAGATATTCTTTTGGTGAAAAAGGTTCTTACCTCGTTTCTTTCTTACTTGGTGCAACACAAGTTGGTTGGTTTGGTGTAGGGGTTGCAATGTTTGCAATTCCAGTAGCTAAGGTAACAGGAGTAAGTGTAGAGATATTAGTTGGGGTTGCAGGGCTTTTAATGACAGCAACAGCATATTTTGGGATGAAATCACTCATGATTTTAAGTGCAGTAGCAGTACCAGCTATTGCAGTACTTGGCTCAGTATCAGCAGGAATTGCAATGGATAGTGTAGGTGGTATAAGTGGATTAATGAGCATTGTACCAACAGAAACCATGTCAATGAGTGCAGCGATAGGTGTAGTAGTAGCCTCTTTTATTAGCGGTGGAACATTAACACCTGACTTTACACGATTTGCAAAAAATAAACGTGTTGCTGTAAGTACAACAGTTATTGCATTTTTAATTGGAAATACATTAATGTTTGCCTTTGGAGCTATTGGTGCAATGGTAACAGGCCAAGCGGATATTTCAGAAGTAATGTTTATTCAAGGTTTAATTATTCCAGCCATTATTGTATTAGGTCTTAATATCTGGACAACAAATGATAATGCCTTATACGCATCAGGACTTGGTTTTTCAAATATTACAAAACAGCCTAAAAATAGATTAGTGATTATTAATGGGATTGTAGGAACACTTTTAGCAATTACACTTTACAATAACTTTATGTCATGGTTAAACTTATTAAACACATGTATGCCAAGTATTGGTGGGGTTCTGATTGCAGATTACTTCTTCGTAAGTAAAAGAAAATATGCTTCATTAGAAAAAGCAAACATTGTGAGCATCAACAAGAATGCCATTATTGCATGGGTATTAGGTGTAGCAGCAGCACACTTCTTACCAGGAATTACACCAATCAATGCAGTTGTTACATCAATTGTAATCTATGTAGGACTTACAGCTTGTAAGTCAGTTAAAAAGACTGCGTAAGGTAGAGCTTTACAAATAAGAATGATAGTGATGTATTAATCTTAGGAATGTGAAATCATTAAATAGATAAGTAGAGCGAAGTATAGAGAGTACTTCGCTCTACTTATATAAAAAGAAAGTACAATAGAAACGATAGATTTTGCAAATAAGAATGATAGTGATTCATCAATGTTATGAATGTGAAGTCATGAAGAGAAACCAAATGAAGTGGAAGAATTACTCAAGTTTATAATTGGTTTTTCTATAAAAAATAACTGATAACAATGATTTATAAAAGTATAAAAAATAACTGATAAAAATGATTTATAAGAGTATAAAAAAATAATTAATAAAAATGATTCATAAAAGTATACAAAGTATATGGAAATTTAGGATAAAATAGAGGATTATAAGATGATTATTAGAAATGCAAACTTAGAAGGAAAATTAGTAGATATTAAAATAGAAGATGGGCTGTTTAAAGCAATCATACCACATACAGAAAATGAGCCATTTGTAGCAGCAGAAGGTGAAGAAGTCATAGAGGCAAATGGATGGATGGTAACAACACCTTTTGTAGAACCACATATTCATTTAGATACTACGCTTACGGCTGGAGAACCTAGATGGAATGAAAGTGGGACACTTTTTGAAGGGATTCAATGTTGGTCAGAAAGAAAAGCGTTTCTTAGTAAGGAAGATGTTAAAAATAGAGCAAGACAAGCGATTAAATGGCAAATTGCAAACGGTATTCAATTTATTCGTACACATGTAGATACAACAGACCCAGAGCTTACAGCAGTTAAAGCTTTGGTTGAACTAAGAGAAGAACTTAAAGATTATGTTACCATTCAAATTGTAGCTTTTCCACAAGAAGGGATTTTATCTTATCCAAATGGCTTAGAACTTCTAGAAGAAGCGCTTAAATTAGGAGCAGATGTAATAGGGGCCATTCCACACTTTGAATTTACACGAGAATATGGTGTAGAATCTATTGAAAAAATCTTTGAACTGGCTAAAAAATATGATGTGCTCATTGATGTACACTGTGATGAAATTGATGACGAACAATCACGATTTATAGAAGTTGTAGCCACTAAAGCTTATGAAAATAAGATGGGCCATAAAGTAACAGCTAGCCATACGACAGCTATGCACTCTTATAATGGCGCGTATACTTATAAACTCTTTAGATTACTTAAAATGTCAGGGATTAACTTTGTAGCAAACCCACTTGTTAATATTCATTTGCAAGGTCGTTTTGACACTTATCCAAAACGTCGTGGCATTACAAGAGTAAAAGAAATGTTAGAAGCAGACATTAATGTATGCTTTGGTCATGATGATATCTTCGACCCATGGTATCCACTTGGAACAGGTAATATGCTTCAAGTCCTTCATATGGGGTTACATGTTTGTCAAATCATGGGCTATAGTCAAATTAATGAGGGGCTTAAATTAATTGGTAAAAATAGTGCCAGAACATTAAATATTGAAAATGAATATGGGATTGAGGTTGGTAAGCCAGGAAACTGTATCATCCTCCCAGCAGAAAATGGCTATGATGCAGTAAGAAGACAAGTCCCAGTAGCTTACTCTATTAGAAAAGGAAAAGTAATTGCTAAAACACAAATTAGTCAAACAAAGGTGTATTTAGGAGAAGAAGAAAAAATAGATTTCAAAAAAATATAGATTAAAAAGAGCAGTATGCATTCATTAAATAGTTGTGGAGAAGATATAAATAAAGACTTGACTTTATAAGAAATACTTTATACCATGTGGAAAGAGACAAAATGAAGCCTATAAATGACCAAAGGAATGGTCAAAAGATTCATTTTGGCAGCGTATCAAGCAAAGCCATTAAGTTAAAGCATTAAGTTAAAGTATTAAGTTAAGCCATTAAGTTAAAGTATTAAGTTAAGGCATTGAAATTTTTGGGTATAAGGAGAGGTTTATGGCATTAAGTGAAGCATTACAGATGCAATATGAAGAATTTGAAACAAACGTACGTAAGTTAGATCAACTCATTAGTCAATTAGAACTTTGGAGTGATGAGTATACAATTAATCATAAAAAAGAAGAAGTCCGTTTGCCAGAATATATAGAGCTCCATCTAAATTTAGAATCATTTAAAGAAGCATTAGAAAGCGAAATGAATTTACTCAGTCAGGAAGCTCAATTAACAGAGGAAGTAGCAAAAGCAAAAGCACATATAGAGGAGCGCCTTAAATCTTATGAAGAAACAGAAGAGGTGATTCATGATTGGATTAGAGAAATGAAAAATCCATATGCACTCATTCATAACTCAAGTGTGTTAGAAAAAAATAAAGAGTATATTCTATCCATCATTAATGAATAAAATGAGATAACAAAGTATTTAAACGGCAATAAAAAAATAAATGAAAAATAAATAAATCAATAAATTAAAAAATAAATAAATCAATCAATGAAAAGGGGCTGTTGCACTAAGTAAAATAAGTGCAATGGCCC
>JAFOHG010000025.1 GCA_017421915.1 Cellulosilyticum sp.
AATGATTTTCCAAGATGCACTTGTTTCATTAAATCCAACAATGAAGATTGGGAAGCAAATCATTGAAAATATTCTTCAACATCAAAAAATAGATAAAAAAGAGGCTAGAAAAGAAGCGATTCGATTATTAGAAGCAGTAGGAATTCCTAATGCAGAAAAAAGAATCGACCAATATCCATTTGAATTCTCAGGTGGTATGAGACAACGTGCCATGATTGCGATTGCCATTGCTTGTCAGCCTAAAATTTTAATTGCAGATGAGCCAACAACAGCGCTAGATGTAACGATTCAAGCACAAATTATGGAACTTATTAAAGACTTAAAAGATAAGATGAATACAGCAGTTATTCTTATTACTCATGACTTTGGTGTTGTAGCAGGGTCTGCTAATAAAGTGGCAGTTATGTATGCAGGAGAGGTTATTGAAAGAGGAACAAGAGAAGAAATCTTCTATAATCCACAACACCCTTATACATTGGCACTACTTGGTAGCGTGCCTAAGTTAGAGTGGAAAAGTAAACAGCTGTTACAAACGATTAAAGGAACACCACCGGACCTTATTGCACCACCAAAAGGTTGTGGATTTGCTAAACGTTGTAAATACTGTATGAATGTCTGTTTAGAAGAAAAACCAGAAGCAACTTCTTTTGAACCAGGTCATAGCACAAATTGTTGGTTACATCACAAAGATGTGCCAAAAGAAATCTTTAATTTATTTGAAACAGACCGTAAAGCGATGAATTTAAATGCAAATTCAAATGACCAAGTGGCTGCTGGAGGTGAAAGTAATGAGTGAGACAACAAATAATATTATAGAAGTAAAAAACTTAAAAAAATACTTTAAGGTAGGTAAAAAGGATGTTTTAAAAGCAGTAGATGATGTTTCTTTCTGCATCAAAGAAGGAGAAACATTAGGACTTGTAGGGGAGTCTGGATGTGGTAAAACAACTTGTGGACGTACAGTAGTTGGGATGTACGGTAAAACAGAAGGACAAGTTCTTTATAAAGGTAAAGATGTACATAGCTTAAAAGGAAAAGAAAAAAGAGCCTTTACTAAAGATGTTCAAATCATTTTCCAAGACCCATATGCTTCATTAGACCCTAGAATGACAGTAGCTGAAATTATTGGTGAAGGAATTGAAATTCATGGTCTTGCTAAAAACAAAAAAGAAAAAGAAGAGAGAATCGCACATCTTCTTGAAATGGTTGGGTTAAATAAAGAACATGCCAATCGTTTTATCCATGAGTTTTCAGGTGGGCAAAGACAAAGAATTGGTATTGCAAGGGCACTTGCAGTAGAACCAAAATTTATTATGTGTGATGAGCCTATTTCAGCATTAGATGTATCCATTCAAGCACAGGTTGCAAATATGCTTATTAAGTTCCAACAAGAAATGAAATTAACATACTTATTCGTTGCGCATGATTTAGCTATGGTTAAGCATATTTCAGACCGTGTGGCAGTTATGTACTTAGGTGCTATTGTGGAACTTGCAGAATCAGAAGAGTTATATAGTCATCCTTTACATCCTTATACAGAAGCACTCATGTCAGCTATTCCAATTGCAGACCCTAAAGTAGAGGATACAAGGGAACGTATTATGTTAGAGGGAGATGTACCAAGTCCTATTAATACACCACCAGGATGCAAATTCCAAGGTAGATGTCCTAAAGCAACGGATAAGTGCAGATGCGAGGCACCAGCATTAAGAGAGGTAAGAAAGGGACATTTTGTGGCTTGTCATCTTATTAGTCAGTAAGAAGTAATCAATAACGAATAATGAATAACAAATAATAACTAATAAAGAATGAATAAAACAGGAATAAAACATAAGGAAAAATACAATGAACATAAAATGCCTTAGTAAAGATATATTAAAATGTACAAAGTATAGTTGCTTATTAAGTAGTATACTTATATTAATAAGTGCTATAGTTGGTGCTATTATTTCAAAAGCAGATTGGATTGGAACATTAGAGTGTATAAAAGGCACTTTATTTATTGTAGGAAGCATTGGATTATTTATTGGTGCTATTGCTATCTTTTTAAAAGGCAGACCTAATGAGTTAACAAAGCAGCATGCAAGCTTAGAAAATAATGAAGCAAATAGCCATTTCATAGAAGAAGACTTAGATGAAAATATGGAAGAATGGAGAAGTAAATTTACTTATCTTTCTTTCAAATGGGCTATTATTATATTAAGCTTTATTGTTTTAGGATATGGGTGTATAGTAGATAAAGTTTTATTTATTATATTAAAGCCATAGATAGTCTATAAAAAGAAATAAGTAAATGGATTCATTATAAAAATAGGGATAAGACTAGTCCGATTCTAAGTCTTATCCCTATTTCATTTATTCTAAAGTACGTATTTAAAGATTGCCCAATAGTGGCAGAAACTTCCGAGCAAGACGAAAATATGAAAAATCTCATGAAATCCAAAATTAGGTGAGAAGTTTGGTTTTTTAGTGGCGTAAATGATACCTCCGATTGTGTACATCACTCCACCTAGTAAAAGAAAAACGAATCCGCCCAAAGATAAAGAGTCATAAAGAGGCTTTAAAGCAAATAAGGCAATCCATCCCATACCAATATAAAAGCTTGTAGAAAGCCATCTAGGCATATTCATCCAAAGCATCTTAAGGAGAATACCAATAATCGCTAAACTCCATACAGTAATAATAATACTCCATTTCCAGATGCCATCTAAGGCAAGTAAACAAAATGGGGTATAAGAACCCGCAATCAAGATAAAAATCATTGCATGGTCCAACTTACGTAGTTTAAGTAAGATAGCATCTGTTGTATAAACTAGATGATAAATACCGCTAGTTGTATAAAGCATCACAAGGCTCATACCAAAAATAAGAATTGAAACAATGGTTACTGGAGTAAGTGGAAGCCTAGAATAATTAAGTAAAATAATAGTACCTATAATGGATAACAGAGCACCAAATAAATGCGTTAAGGCATTTACGGGTTCACGTAGGTAATGTTTCATATAATCATCTCCTGAATTCGATAAGTAGTTTTTAATACTACTTATTAGTATGGATAAAATATAACATAGTATACATATAGAAGTCAATGTAGTTTGAAAAATAAATTATCTTGATTTAGAAAACCTATGTGTGTATGATAGAGATAAAGTTAGTGGCAATATATAGATGTATATGGCAGGAGGAAATAATGGATAAAGAAATATTACAAATGATAGAGGAACTTCAATTAAAAGCAACAATAGAGATTAATAGTATTCCTAATTTGGATTTATATATGGATCAGGTCATTACTTTATTCGAAGATAAGCTAGGGCACACTAAGCGTCATGAAGAGGATAAATTACTGACCAAGACAATGATTAATAACTATACGAAAGATAAGCTATTAATGCCGGCGGTAAAAAAGAAATATACAAAGGAACATATACTATTAATGATTTTATTATATGACCTTAAACAAATTCTTATGATTGGTGACATTAAGCGTTTATTTAGCACAGTTATTAAGGATGGAACAGTTAATGGTTCACTTCTTGCTGAGATTTATCAGTTATTTATTGATTTAAAAGTAAAAGGTGCGAATGAATTTGAAAAAGAAGTAGAAGGAATTAGCAATGTTATTGATGCTGAAATTAAAAATCTTCAACTAGAAGAGGTAGAAGGAATAGAAGATATAGAGAAGCTAAAGAATATGATACAAGTTATTATTCTAATAGAAAAGGCAAATTACTATAAACGACTAGCAGAGAGATTAATTGACGAAAAAATTGATGAAAAAAATATATTACAATAAAAAAATGAATGAACCTAAAAAGCATACTAGGTTCATTCATTTTTTTATTGTAATATAACAACATTTTTAAAGTACCAATTAATACCTCTCAAAATGGTAGTATCATCTAAAGTAGAATTAGGTTTACCAATGATTTCACCTGTATTAGTTTCTATTTCACCATCAAATACATTAAAAGTTCCTTCAACCATAGATTTTTGTGCTTCATTAATTTTTTCATTAGCATTAGGGGCATTAAAATCAGTTAAGGGTGAAAGTGAAACTAGACCTTCATTAATACCACCAAGGTAATTTTCGCCATCCCAAGTGCCATCAATAATACTTTGTACAGCATGGGTGTAATAAGCACTCCAATTCCAAAGAACAGAAGTTAATGTGGCATTAGGAGCTTCCTTACTCATATCTGAATTATATCCAATTCCCCAAACTCCTGCTTCCTGTGCTAAGATTTGAGGAAAAGCTGAATCACAGTGCTGGGCAATTACATCACAACCATAATCAATTAGAAAATGAGTTGCCGCTTTTTCAGCTTCGGGGTCATCCCAGCTTCCAGTAACTTTAACATAAATTTTTGCATTAGGGTTTACAGAATAAGCGCCCATTGCAAAAGCATCTATACCACCGGTTACTTCGGAAGAATCACTACCTTGTGCTGCTACATAGCCAAGTTTGTTACTTTGAGTTTTTAGACCAGCTGCAATACCAGAAAGATAACGCGCCTGATAAATACGACCAAAATAGTTATTAAAGTTTTTGCCATTACTCATATGCCCACTAGCATGGGAGAAATATATATCAGGGTATTGCTCTGCCATTTCTGCCATGGTTTCCATATAGCCAAAGCTTGTAGCAAAAATAATATTACATCCTTCATCGATACATTCTTGTAGAGCATTTTTAATGGCTGCTTGATTGGTGTCAGGGACATTCCACTTATATACAATTTGTTCATTAGAAAGACCAAGATTATTTTGCATACCTTGGATACCTAAGTCATGGGTATAAGTATAACCTGCAGTTATTGTTGAGTCAGATATAAGTAGAATACCTATTTTTATTTGTTCTTTGGGAATGCCTTTGTTGGAAGTAGTTACAGATTCATAGCCTTCGTTTGTAGCATAGTCATCCATGTTAGTAATAGCTGAAGTTTGGTTAGAGCAACCTGTTAAAAAAGTGAAAAGGAATATAAGTAGAAAGTTGGTAATACATAATTTTCTCATCTCCATGTCCCCCTTAATATTGTGAATTAACTGTAACATAAAAGCTGAATATAGTCAATTTTCTATAAATTTTAAAAGTTGTGTTGAGTGGTGTAAGATGGATTGATATAATAAAAATATAGGATGTATAAAGTGAGGGAGAAATGAGATGAAAAAGAAGTTTTTGGGAATGTCAGTAGGACCACTAATTTTAATGGGATTATTCATTATGATAGTGTGTTATACTAACATAACTTATTTAACGATTAATCAGCTTGAAAATGCGCTACGTGGCACAGCAGTAGCTACTTTAGCTGCATATAATCAGAATTCGGGCTTATATATGGAGGGAGAAAATGGTGAAATATGGAAAGGTGGCTACAATGTTTCTAAATCTGAAAACTTGGTGGATGATATAAAGAATAATTCAGATATGGAAGTAAGTTTTATTTATCAAGATAAACGCATTATGTCATCAGCTAAAGATGCAAATGGAAATCGTATTTTAGGAAGTAGAGTAGGAAAGAGGGTAGTGGAAGAAGTATTAAATAAGGGTCAGGAATATTTTACAGGAAAGGTTATGATAGAAAATCAGCAGTATTATGGCTATTATTTACCTGTAAAGCAAGCAGATAGTAATGCGGAAACGATAGGTATGATTTTTGTAGGAACAAATAAGGCGGATAAGGATTTAGCAAGGAATATAATGCTTTTTAAAATTATAGGGATTATAATCATTGCAGTCATAGGAGGCATAATATTTGCTACATTTATGGCACATTCTACATCAAAGGCACTGATTAAAAGTATAGATGTAGTTAAGGCAGTAGCCGTTGGGCGTTTGGATATTGAAATTAGTGCAAAGGATATTAGAAGAAAAGATGAAATTGGAGAAATTTATCGTGCACTTTTAAAGCTAAAAAAAGATTTGAGGGAGCTCGTTTCAAAATTAAATATGCAAGCTACCACACTAGTTACTTCTTCGGATGGCTTAAAGGATATGGCAACTACAACCACAGTGAATGTAAGGAATGTGGAGGAGGCAGTGGAACATATTGCAGTAGGGGCTATGGAACATGCTAAGGGGGTACAAAAGGTATCTGTTAATATTAGTGAAATGGGGGAATCTATTCTTGAAATACAGGAGGAAATAGAGGTTTTAAATAGTAAAGCACAAGATATGACTGAATCAGGAGATAGAGCTGTAGTGAGTATTAATAGCTTAGGAGAAGTGAATGAGACAGTGAAACAAGCAATAGAAAAAATCTATGCTCAAACTCAAAAAACACATCTATCTAGTCAGAAGATTAAAGAAGCGGTAAAGATGATTCATGCCATTACAAGAGAGACGGACTTACTTGCACTGAATGCTAGCATTGAAGCAGCAAGGGCAGGTGAAGAAGGAAGAGGTTTTGCGGTAGTAGCAGCTCAAATCCAAAAATTAGCCAATGAATCTAATCAATCCTCTAATCAAATTGCGGATATTATAGAAGAACTTAATTTAGATGCAGATAGTGCTGTAGAAATTATGAATCAAGTTAAAGAAATTATTTCAGAACAAAGTAGAGAGATTATCATAGCTGATAATATGTTCGGAGCAGTTAAGCAGAATATAGAGAATGTAAGTTATGGTATGCAACAGATACGTGAACATACAGGAGATATGGAACAAAGGCGTAAAGAAATTGGTGAGGTTGTTGAAAATTTAACAGCTATTGCAGAAGAAAATGCTGCAAGTACAGAAGAGACTTCAAGTTCAACAATAGAAGTAGCAACTGCTATGGATAGAGTTTCATTAGAGGCTAAAGAATTAAAGCAGATAGCAGATCAGATAGCAGAAAGTCTAAAAATATTTAAGCTATAGTATAATATTGGAACATAGAAAAACAAGAGCTTTGGAATGAATTCAAGGCTCTTGTTTTTTACTAAAATAAATAGCTATAAGCTACAATTTATTTTTGAGGACCTGCAGCAACTAATGCTTTTCCAGCATCATTTCCTTCGTATTTAGCAAAGTTTTTAATAAATCTGTTTGCTAAATCTTCTGCTTTTGCTTCCCATTCAGAAGCATCTGCATATGTATTACGAGGGTCAAGAATGTTTGTATCAACACCTGGAAGTTCTGTTGGAACCTCGAAGTTAAACATTGGGATAGTTTTTGTAGGTACATTGTTGATGTCTCCGTTAAGGATTGCATCGATGATACCACGAGTATCTTTGATAGAGATACGTTTTCCAGTTCCATTCCATCCTGTATTTACAAGGTAAGCTTTAGCACCGCTTTGTTGCATTTTCTTAACAAGCTCTTCAGCATATTTTGTAGGATGAAGTTCAAGGAATGCTTGACCGAAGCAAGCTGAGAATGTAGGTGTAGGTTCTGTGATTCCACGTTCTGTACCAGCAAGTTTAGCTGTAAATCCTGATAAGAAGTAGTATTGAGTTTGTTCTGGTGTAAGAATTGATACTGGTGGAAGTACACCGAATGCATCAGCAGATAAGAAAATAACATTTTTTGCTGCTGGAGCAGAAGACACTGGACGTACAATATTTTCAATATGGTTGATTGGATAAGATACACGTGTATTTTCTGTTACACTCTTATCTGTAAAGTCGATTTTACCATCTTTATCTAATGTTACATTTTCAAGAAGGGCGTTTCTCTTGATTGCATTATAGATATCTGGTTCAGAATCTTTATCAAGGTCGATAACTTTAGCGTAGCAACCGCCTTCGAAGTTAAATACGCCATTATCATCCCAACCATGTTCATCGTCACCAATAAGAAGACGTTTAGGGTCTGTAGATAATGTTGTTTTACCTGTTCCAGAAAGACCAAAGAAGATAGCTGTATTTTCACCATTCATATCTGTGTTAGCACTACAGTGCATTGAAGCCATTCCTTTTAATGGAAGGTAGTAGTTCATCATAGAGAACATACCTTTTTTCATTTCTCCACCGTACCATGTATTGATGATAACTTGTTCACGGCTTGTGATATTGAACATAACTGCAGTTTCAGAGTTAAGTCCTAATTCTTTGTAATTTTCAACTTTAGCTTTAGAAGCATTGTATACTACGAAATCTGGTTCGAAGTTTTCAAGTTCTTCTGCTGAAGGTTGGATAAACATGTTTTTAACAAAGTGAGCTTGCCAAGCTACTTCAACGATGAAACGAATAGCCATACGAGAATCTTTGTTAGCTCCACAGAAAGCATCTACTACAAAGAGTTTCTTATTAGAAAGTTCTTTAATAGCGATTTCTTTACATGCTGCCCATGCTTCTTGTGTAGCTGGATGGTTATCGTTTTTGTACTCATCAGAAGTCCACCATACAGTGTCTTTTGAGTTTTCATCAACAACAATGAACTTATCTTTAGGTGAACGACCTGTGTAAATACCAGTCATTACATTAACTGCTCCAAGTTCACTTTCTTGCCCTACTTCGTAACCTGCAAGGTCAGATTTTGTTTCTTCTTCAAATAATAATTCGTAAGAAGGATTGTAAATAACTTCTGTAGTTCCTGTAATACCATATTTAGTTAAATCAACTTTTGCCATTTTTCATTCAACCTCTTTTCCATAAAATAGTTAATTAATTGGTAAAAAACGTTTTTTATGATTGCCTATTTTGTTGATAAAATAAGAAATTCTTCGATATAATTATCAAATATTTCATTAAATAAGTCAATAAAATAATAAATAAAAATATTAAAATGAAAATTAATATTTTAAAAATTTTTTATATGAAGATAAAGGTAGGAGCACTTATAACATAATAAAATTATATTAATGACTATTCATAAAACATTAAGTTATGAATATATTTTTGAGAGAGGATGTGAATATTGTGTCTACTGATAACTATCGAAGTCTATTTAGTGGAATAGAAAGAAAGGTTTTACTAGCTAATGGAGAACAAATTATCCCTATTAACTTTGATAATGCAGCAACAACGCCACCATTAAAAAAGGTAGATGAGTTTATATGTGAAAATATTACGATGTATGGTTCAGTAGGAAGAGGTGGGCAAAAATCTGAGTACTGTACTAATGCATATGAGATTTCAAGGGAGATGATCTTAAAATTTTTTAGCTTGGAAGAAAAAGATGGATATGATGTGATCTATGTAAAGAATACAACAGAAGGCATCAACTTATTAGCAAATATATTATGTGATAGAAATTCAAAAAAGATTTTAACGACAAGAATGGAACATCATGCTAATGACTTACCTTGGAGAGAACTTGGAAAGACTTTTTATTGTGAAGTAGATGAACATGGCAAATTAAGAGTAGATGATTTTGAAGAAAAGCTTAAAAGGGCAAGAGGGACGATTAGATATGTTTCTGTAACAGGGGTAAGCAATGTAACAGGATATGTAAATCCCATTCATCAGTTAGCTAAAATAGCACATCGATATGGTGCAAAGTGCATTATAGATGGTGCACAGATGGTGGCACATCGGTCAATTCAAATAAAGGGGAAAAATGAAGAGGAGAGTATTGATGCCTTAGTCTTTTCAGGACATAAAATGTATGCTCCTTTTGGAAGTGGAGTGGTAATAGCTAAAAGAGAAATGATAGCCGGTAAGAGACCGTTTCTTTTAGGTGGTGGCGCAGTAGAAGCAGTATTTGATGATGATGTTTATTATAAGGAAACACCCTATAAAGATGAAGCGGGAACGCCTAATTTTTTAGGAGCGATGTCTATTATAGCAGCTATGTCGGTATTAAAAAATATTGGGTATGATAAAATTGTAGAACATGAAAATATCTTAAGAGACCAATTGATTAGAGGACTTAAGAGTCTGCCTTGTATAGAGTTATATGGAGATGTGGAGAATAAAGAAAGAGTGGGTGTTATTCCATTTAATGTAAGGCATATAGAACATAATAATTTAGGGAAATTACTGCAAGATAAGAGAGCAATAGCAGTTAGAACGGGATGCTTTTGTGCACATCCTTATGTAACAAGATTATTGAAAATGACAGATGAACAAAGGTATAAGTATATGGAGCAACCTAGTTCAGTGCCGATTGGGATGGTTAGAGCAAGCTTTGGACTATATAATACAGAAGAAGAGGTAGATGAGTTTTTAAACTGCTTGGAAGATATTATAAAGCATAAATAAAATTATAATAGAATTATAGAAAATGGAGGTCGTATAAACCTCCATTTTTATTTATCATTTTTGTCTAAGAGCAGGCTTAAATAGTGGGGGAATTCCCAATAACTTAAGTTGCCTTTTAAGCCAACTTAAATCTTCAGTACTAAGTGTTTGAATGAGGAACAGAATAGGGATATAGATGATAAATGTTAAGGTAATTCCTAAGTATACTTTAGTAGTAAGTCCAAAGCTATAACGTAAAACACGATTAATAATTAGTCTAGAATAGCAGCTAGAGAAAGTAGCAGCTACAAAGGGTTTAAAGAGCCAGTTAATGGGTTTTAGTTTAAGGTGCGTAGTTTCTAAGAGTTTATTGAAGTTTAAGGTAGAAGTAAAGATACAGCTGAGCATGGTAATACCAATAAAAGCATGAACACCCTTGATAGGAAGTAAAAAATAAATAAGGCTTACACGCATAATGGAATCAATCATACTGTATTTAAGACAGCTTACTTGTTGATTAAGCCCCTTTAGAATACCATCTGAAATAATTTCTACATAGATAAAGGGAACAATTAAAGAAAAAGTACGAAGCAGTGGCCCAATTTCTGAGCTTTTATAAATAATAAAACCTAATTCATTACCATAATTGATTAAGATGGATACAACTAAAATACTTAGTATGAAAGTGAGTTGAAGAACTCTACTGGTAGTATAAGTTACTCGCTTCTTAAGACTTAAGACATTGGCTTTAGCAATCTCAGGAATTAAAGTAGTTGAGAAAGCAGTAAGAAAAGCTGAGGGAAAAAATAATATGGGCATAACCATACCACGAATCATTCCAAAAAGGCTCATAGATTCAGAGTAATTATTACTATATTTTTTTAGACCTGTAGGGATGAGTGCATTTTCTACAGATAATAAAATATAGGCTAAATAAGAAATACAGGCAAGAGGAAGCAAGATCGTAAAAAAGTTAGAAAGTAGTTCTAGATGAGAGGTGATATGAGTAGTGTGAGTATGTTTATCACGTCTTCTTTCCATAATGAATAGGGAAAGAAGATAGCTCCAAGAAACCATTTCGCCTATGGTAAGCCCAATGCCTATTGCACTATAACATGCTGAAATACCAGAAGGAGCATAAATCCTAACTAGGAATATAAGTAGAACAACTTTAATAATTTGTTCAATAATATCAGCACTAGCTGGGAAAATTGTTTTTTTAGTGGCATAAAAATAACCCTTGAAACAAGAGGAACAAGTCATAAACGGAATACTAAGTGATAAAAAACGTAAGCCTGTAGTGGACCTGGTATCATGAATAAAAAACTGAGTAAGTATAGGGGCAAAGGTAAAGAGCAAGGAAGAGGCAAGAAAACTAGTTATCATGCCAAAAGTAAAAGCAATGCGCATTACCTTAGAAGCTTGACTTTTATTACCTTGTCCAAGTGCTTCGGCAACCATACGAGAGACTGTTACAAAAAGCCCTGCAGAAGCAAAAATGGCAGCTGTCATATAAATAGACATAACAAGCTCATATATGCCCATACCTTCTGCGCCTAAAGTTTGAGACAAGTAAACAGAAGAAATCATTCCAATGGTACGAGTAAGGAAAGAGGTTGCCGTAAGTAGTAAAGTGCTTGTTATTAAATTTTGTTCTTTCAATATAAGGCCTCCTTTTAGCAGAATTTTAACTTTGTACACAAGTATATAATCTGAATAATATGTAAATAATCCCATATAGATTATTATATGTATCAAATGCAGATTTAGGACTAGTTTAGTTAGAAGGGAGACTCATGTTATAATAGAGTATAAAAATTTTGGAGGATAAATATTTAAATATGAGAGACAAAAGAGAAAAAATACCTAATAAAATAGATACAAGACCAGCTAGCACTATGCAAAAGAGTTATGCAAAGCAGTTAGGTGTAATTTTGCCTATAGAGGCAACAGAAAGTGATGCAAAAGCTATTATAGCTAGAGAATTAGATAATGATGAGAGAGTGACTGAAGGATTTTTAAATTATGCTAGAAGTAAAGGAATGTTATGTTCTGACTATATAGGGAATAAAGCACTTCACAATCAGTTATTTGATAATCTAGAAGTGGAAGATAAAACAAGTTTCTTCTGCTTTTGTATTTATAAATTTTATTTTGATGGAAGTAATGAAGATTTATCAACACATCCTAAAAAAGCATTATTTGAAGAGTTTGGAGAGAAATTTGCTAAGGATGTCTATTTTCAAGCCTCTTTAGAGGAGTATTTAGGAGAAGAGCTAGTGGCTTTTGGAAAGAGTAAAAAAGTCATAAATGGAGTTGAAAAGACCATTTATGGAGGAAGTGCTTATACACGTGCTCATAAAGAAGCTTACAACTATATTAAAGATAATATTTATTAAAAAAAATTAAGATTTAAACTATGGAAATATATTTAAGCTATAATATTCATGAAAAATAAGAAATGATGTATTGTAGGGAGGCTAAATAGAATGCCAACAATAAATATGTTATCTTCTGCAGACAAGGTGAAAGGTCAAGGAGTTGGTTCAGCATATCTAGAACAGCTAGATTTAGTAACCAAAGGTTTGGATGAACGATATGCTGTGGAAGTTAATAAGAGAATGTGTGCAGATATTATGCACTACCACACCATTGATTTAGATCATTACTTAACATTACCTATTGTAAAAGCTAAGAAGAGTGTAACAGTAGGCGCAGTGCATTTCTTACCTGAAACTGTAGATGGAAGTTTGGAGCTACCTAGTGTGGCAAAAAAAGTGTTTTATAAGTATATTATTGCATTTTACAAGAGTATGGATTATTTAGTAACAGTTAATCCAAATTTTGTTGATAAACTTGAAGCATATGGAATACCAAAAAATAAGATAGCTTATATTCCAAACTATGTTTCTAAAGAAAAATTTTATAAAATGAGTGATACTCAAAAATTAGAAGTAAGAAAGAAACATAATATTGAAGAAGGTAAATTTGTTGTATTATGTGCAGGGCAATTACAAGTTAGAAAAGGAATTTTTGATTTTATTGAAATTGCTAAAGCGATGCCAGACATACAATTTATCTGGGCAGGAGGCTTTTCTTTTGGAAATATAACTTCTGGGTATAAAGAAGTTAAAGCGATACTTGAAAATCCACCAAGTAATGTAAAGTTTACTGGTATTGTAGAAAGAGAAGTTATGAATGAGCTCTATAATGTGGCAGACGTTATGTTTTTACCATCTTATAGTGAGCTATTCCCGATGATTATATTGGAGGCAATGAATTGCAATACGCCTATTTTACTAAGAGATTTAGACATTTATCCAAGAATACTGTTTGATTTCTATTTAAAAGGAAATACTAATAAAGAATTCATGGATTACATTATAAAGTTAAAAGATAATCAGCAGTTTAGGCAAGAATGTATGAATAAATCTTTAGATGGGAGTAACTTTTATTCTAAGGAGAATATCTTAACAATGTGGCAGGATTTTTATAATGAGATTCTATATACACACAAGCGTCCTGTTCTAGCAGGTGGTGAAGCTGCAACATGAAAAAATATATTATAAATATAGTTGGAATAATAGGCATAGGCATCCTAACATTATGGTTATTATTTGGAGATGCTGATGTGGGAGTTATTTTAGATTACTTTACAAAGTTATCTATTAGATGGACTGTGGTAGGATTTATTTGTATAGGTCTTTACTGGGGTCTAGAAACTATTATTCAGCACCTATTAGTAGAAAGAATGCAAAAAGGTAATAGATTATGGAATTCATTTAAAGTAGTTATGTCAGGGCATTTTTTTAATGCTATTACACCATTTGCATCTGGTGGGCAACCAATGCAAGCTTTTATTATGATGAAACAAGGGATACCATTAGGAACGTCAGCTAGTGTACTTCTTTCTAAATTTATTATTTATCAATTAACATTAACGTTATATTCATTAGTTGTTTTAATACTACAGCTTAATTTTTTTGTAGTAAAAGTAAAAGGGATTATTTATTTTTCTCTTATAGGTTTTACTATCAATTTGGGTGTTGTTGTGGTATTAATTATGGCAGCCTTTATGAAAGAACGTGCAAAGAAGATGGGATTTTGGCTAGTGAATTTATTACATAAATTACATCTTATAAAAACATCTTATCTTTCTAAAAAGAAAATGTTTAAGCAGATTGATTTGTTTCATGAAAATATAAGTGAAATGAGTAAGAATAAGCGTTTAATAGTAAGAATAGGCTTATTAACTATTGCTCAATTAACATCATACTTTTTGATTCCTTATACAGTGTATAGAGCATTTGGATTAAAAGGGACAGAAGTATTTGTCATTATTTCAGCAGCAGCATTTATTGTGATGTTTTCGTCATGTGTACCAATTCCCGGTAGTTCGGGAGTAGCAGAAGGTAGCTTTTTCTTGCTCTTTCAATTATTCTTTCCACAAGCGATTTTACCAACAGCTGTTTTGTGCTGGAGGATTATTACATTCTATGTACCTCTTTGCTTAGGTGGAGTGATTACAGCATTACCTAATCAAGAAAATAGAGGAAAGATAAAGATGCAAACAGGAATATAATAACATTTTTTAGGTCATACTCCGTAAGAGGAGTGATCAATATGAATCTACAAATTAAGTTGATGGAAAAATTTCTTAAAAATTTTGATAGGACTTCTTTTGATGTAATGTTTGAGAACGGAGAAGAAATACACGTTGGAAAAGATGCTTCTAAGTTTAAAGTTATTGTACATGAGCCTGTTTCATATAAGGATTTATTACAAAGTACAACTTTGGCATTAGGTGAAGCATACATGAATGGAGAAATAGAAATAGAAGGAGATTTAGAAGAAGTTTTAAATGAAATTTTCAAATGTCATAAGGAATTAAAGACAAACTACCATGCTTTGAAAAAATTATTATATACTTCTACTTCTAAGAAAAACCAAAAAGAAGAAGTTTGTTCACATTATAATATTGGAAATGATTTTTATAGTTTGTGGTTAGACCCAACTTTAAGTTATTCTTGTGCATATTTTGAGAATGGTGATGAAACTTTAGAAGAAGCACAACATAAAAAAGTAGATCATATTTTAAGGAAGCTGAACCTAAAAGAGGGCATGAGCTTATTAGATATTGGATGTGGATGGGGATTTTTATTAATTGAGGCAGCTAAGAAGTATAAAATACATGGTGTAGGTATTACTTTAAGTGAAGAACAACACCGTGCATTTAGTAAAAGGATAAAAGAAGAAGGCTTAGAGGCATATCTTAAAGTTGAAATCATGGATTATAGAGAGCTTGAAAAGTCTAATCTTAAATTTGATAGAGTTGTAAGTGTAGGAATGCTTGAGCATGTTGGTAGAGAAAACTATGAGTTATTCTTTAAGAACGTTGATGCTATACTTAAAGATTCAGGCTTATTTTTGTTACACTTTATTAGTGGTTATGGTGAATATCCAGGAGATGCTTGGATTAAGAAATATATTTTCCCAGGTGGAGTTATACCAAGCTTAAGAGAAATTATGACTATATCAGCAGACCATAAGTATTATGTGCTAGATGTAGAAAGTTTAAGAAGGCATTATGTAAAAACTTTGCTATGTTGGCGTGATGGATTTGAAAAACATTTACCACAAATAGAGCAAATGTTTAATGAACAGTTTATTCGTATGTGGAGAATGTATTTATGTGGCTGCGCAGCTAGCTTTAATAATGGTGTGATTGATTTACATCAAATTTTATTTAGCAAAGGTATTAATAATGCACTCCCTATGAGTAGAAAATATCAGTATAATAAATAAGTTGATAAAGTCTTATATAAAAGATAAATTTTGGGCATAATTCGTATATTAAAAGATAATAATAAATAAATAAAATCTGTAAAAAATAATATAGATGAATAAGGAGAGACGAAATGCCTAGAATCAATTGTAGTGTGGAAAACTGTTCTTATAATCATGATAAATATTGTTGTGCAAGCGTAGTGAATATTAGCGGAAATAGTGCATCTATCACAGAAACAACTTGTTGTGCTACTTTCTTAGATACAATGGGTTATAGTAACTTAACAGGTAATGAGCCAAATTCTGTAGAGGTTGATGCTATTTTATGCAAAGTAGATACCTGTATTTATCATAAGAATGAACACTGTACACTAAATGAAATAGAAGTTGGAAGTTTAACTAAACCAGAGGTTTATACTCAAACAGATTGCCTAAGTTTTGACCGAAGAAGTGAATAATAGAAACTGGAGAGTCCTATTTATTGGGGCTCTCTATTTTTAGGTTATCCATATAACTAGATTAAAAGTCCATAGATTAAAGATATTTGAGGAATATATGGAAAATATAGTAACAGATTATAAAGTGAAAAAATATTATAATATGGAATTCTTTTTAAAGAGGTAATTGATATGGACAAAATGGAGGCATCTGTCTTAGGAATAGGCATCTTTGCAGTAGCAAAGTTATTTAATAATGCTAGGAATCAAGATAATAATAGTGGTATAGGTTCAATGATGAGGGAAGAAGCATCGGAGATAGAAAATTTATCTAGTCAAGTGTCTAGTGGAAATAGTCAAACTATGGAACCAGGTATCCCGCTTAGTGAATTTGTAAGCAACAAGTATAAAATTAGTTTTAAGTATCCAAGCAGTTGGACAGTTAATCCTAGATATGAAGATAAGTACGAAGGAAAAAGTGGATTTTTTGAAGTAGGAGATTTTGACGGGCAAGGTGACAATATAGATGCAGCAGTAGAAAGTCAGATTAAAGAAGACTATAAACCCTATGGTAGTAATCCTACTGTAAGACGATTTATAGTAGATGGTCAGCCTGCTAGAGTTATTTATCCTTCAGCAGATCAGCCGGACTTCTTTATAGATAGAGAGGCAGCTATCGTTGTGCAATATCCAAAAGATACAGTTATAAATGGAAAAGATTATGACTATGTAGTCATTTGGACTAGTAGAGATTATGTACCACTTATTGTTAGTACGCTAAAATTTGTAAAATAAAGGGCAATAAAAAGATAATATAAGACTTATGGCATAGAATATAAAGAGGGTGTCTCATAAAACATATTATGCAATCTAATGGCATCCTTTTTATAAAAATCTATTAGAGCTAGGTGAGTTTTGTGGTATAGTTCAAAAGAAATACATAGGGGATTTTTGTATAGGAGGGAATAAGAGAATGAATTATTTTGATTTACATTGCGATACCATTTCTGAGTGCTACAATAAGCATCAAGGATTATTGGTAAATAGTATGCAGCTTAATTTAGAAAAGGGAAAGAATATAAAAGATTGGGTTCAAACTTATGCCATTTGGATAGATGACTTATTAAGTGATGAAGGTGCTTATTGTTACTTTGAACAAGTTTATGAATACTTCTTAAAGCAAATGAATGAGCTCAATACGCAAATTAGTTTTTGTAAGAGTTATGGAGAAATGGAGTTAGCTCTAACAAAAGGAAAGAAAGTTGCTCTTTTAGCTATAGAGGGAAGTCGTGCTTTAGGAAAAAAACTTGAAAGAGTAGAGGCGTTTTATAATAAGGGTGTTAGAATGATGACACTAACTTGGAATGGAAAAACACATGTAGCGGATGGATGTATGGTAGAAAATGCAGGTGGACTAACTTACTTTGGCAAACAGGTTATAGGGAAAATGGAAGAATTAGGAATGCTAATAGATGTGTCTCACTTAGCAGAAAAAGGCTTTTGGGATGTTGTAAGACACACAAAAAAGCCATTTATTGCAACACATTCAAATAGTAAAGCTGTTTGTGAACATCCTAGAAATCTTACAGATAAGCAATTTCAAATATTTGTAGAGCGAAGAGGGCTAGTAGGTGTAAATTATTATCCTTTATTTACAAATGGAACATTGCAAGGCGATATAGAAGAAATCTTACCACATATAGACCACTTTTTAGAGTTAGGTGGAGAAGATGTCATTGCAATGGGCTCTGATTTTGACGGGGCTAAAATGCCTAACAATATGAAAGGAATAGAAGATGTAGGATACTTTTATCAGCTATTAGTAAAGAGATATGGAGAAGCTAGGGCTGATAAATTCTTCTTTAAAAATGCACAAAGATTTATGTATGAGAATTTGTAGAAAAGATTTTTAAAGGGCTTATATAAAAATAGAATGC
Source organism: Cellulosilyticum sp. (assembly GCA_017421915.1). GTDB lineage: Bacteria > Bacillota > Clostridia > Lachnospirales > Cellulosilyticaceae > Cellulosilyticum. The sequence goes on from JAFOHG010000025.1 coordinate 18,266, forward strand.
ATATATAAATGCATATATATATAAGAAAAGCGTCATTATGTAGAAGAGAATAAGGGTTAAAAGGCTACATTCATAAAAAATACAATTGAAAAATAAAATGATATATTTTATAATGATAGCTAGTTATAGAGTTTATCTTGAACAAATAGATTATTAAAATATAGGTTTAGGCTTATATTAGAACAGTCGTATAGAGGGCTGTGTAGATGGGTAAACTATAATAGAATAACTAATTAGGCAATTTAATAATCAGTTAAACATAGTGAAGAGGAGAGTAAGTTTACTAATCTTTCAAAGAGAGCTTCGGGAGCTGAAAAGAAGCAAAGAGGATTAAGCTGAAGATGGCCTTGGAATGGTGCACCGAATCTACTATAAGTAGTTTAGGCTGCAACAGGTTCGCCTGTTATAGCGATAAAGTATAAGTATATATCTTCTATTATATGTAGGTAGGATATATAAGTACTTGATGAGGTTTATATCGTGAGGTATAAATGAAATAGAGTGGTAACGCGAGTATATAGTCCTCGCCTCTATAACGATTTGAGTTATAGAGGCGGGGTTTTTTGATTTCAAAATGTTTCTATAACAAAACATAGACTATTCATTAATCAATAGCAATTAACTTAAGGAAAAAGGAGAATGTAAAGATGAGTAAACCAGCTTATTATATTACAACACCAATTTATTATCCAAGTAACAAACTTCATATTGGACACTCTTATACAACAGTAGCAGCAGATGCTATGGCTAGATATAAGAGACTTCGTGGTTATGATGTTATGTTCTTAACAGGAACAGATGAACATGGTCAAAAAATCGAAAGAAGAGCAGCAGAAGAAAATGTTACACCACAACAATTTGTAGATAATATTGTAGATTGGATTAAAGAACTATGGAAAACTATGGATGTTAGCTATGATAAATTCATCCGTACAACAGATAAAGAACATGAAGAAACAGTTCAAAAAATCTTTAAAAAGTTATATGACAAAGGTGACATCTATAAAGATGCTTATGAAGGTCTTTACTGTACACCATGTGAAAGTTTCTTCACAGAAGTACAATTAAAAGATGGTAAATGTCCAGATTGTGGTAGACCAGTAGAAAAAGTTAAAGAGGAAGCTTACTTCTTCAAACTTTCTAAATACCAAGACCGTTTAATTGAGTACATTGAATCTCACCCAGGATTCATTGAACCACAAGCTAGACAAAATGAAATGATTAATAACTTCTTAAAACCAGGTCTTGAAGATTTATGTGTATCTCGTACATCATTCAAATGGGGTATTCCAGTAACATTTGATGACAAGCACGTTGTGTATGTATGGCTTGATGCGTTATCAAACTATATTACAGCACTTGGTTATATGCAAGAAGACGATGAGAAATTCAAAAAATACTGGCCAGCAGATGTACATTTAGTAGGTAAAGAAATCGTTCGTTTCCATACTATCATTTGGCCAGCAATGCTTATGGCACTTGACCTTCCACTTCCAAAACAAGTATTTGGTCATGGATGGTTAGTTATCAATGGTGGTAAAATGAGTAAATCTCAAGGTACAGTAGTTGACCCAAGTGTACTTGTAGAACGTTATGGTAGTGATGCAATCCGTTACTTCTTACTTCGTGAAATTGCATTTGGTCAAGATGGTAATTTCTCTAACGAAGCATTAATTTCAAGAATTAACTCTGACCTTGCTAATGACCTTGGTAACTTAACATCAAGAACAGTAGCAATGATTGAAAAATACTTTGGTACACTTCCAGCTGAGCAAGAAGGAAATGAATTTGATGCTGATGTACAAAAAGTTATCACAGAACAAATTGCTAAAATGGAAGCAAACATGGAAAAATTATTCTTCAACAATGCCCTTGAAGATATTTGGGTAATCATCAGAAGAATGAATAAATACATTGATGAAACAATGCCTTGGGTACTTGCAAAAGATGAAGCAAATAAAGGCAAACTAGCTGGTGTACTTTACACATTATCTGAAGCAATTCGTATTGTCAGCATTATGATTGAACCATT
>JAFOHG010000026.1 GCA_017421915.1 Cellulosilyticum sp.
GGTGGTCGTTATGATAGACTACTTTGTCAATTTGGAAAGGATTTACCTGCTGTAGGTTTTGGGATGAATATTAATTTTGTGATGCAAAGACTGTTAAAACAGAAAGCATTAAATAGACGCCAGTCTAAACGAACGCTGGCAGTAAGTAAACCAGTGACACGAAAGGTATGTCAAGAGGTATGTGATGGATTAAGAGAGGATAATCTCATTTTTGAAAATAGCTTAGTGGATGATATAGATGAAGCTTTAGCTTATGCTAAGCAAGTCGGATTCGATAAAGTATTTTATTTTAAAAGTGTAGATAAAGTAGATATATATAATGTAGCGTGTGGTACGGTGGAGGAAACAACCGTTAATCAATTATAGGAGGGGACCTATGAAACAAATTACATTTGCTTTAGCAAAAGGGAGACTTGCTGAAAAAGCAATGGGCATCTTAAAGGATTTAGGGATTACTTGCAAAGAAATGGAGGGGGATACAAGAAAACTTTTATTTACTAGTGACGATGGAAATTATCGTTTCTTTTTATCTAAAGCTTCAGATGTTCCTACCTATGTAGACCATGGTGTAGCAGATATTGGGATTGTAGGTAAGGATACGATTTTAGAGGAAAATAGAGAAGTTTATGAGGTACTAGATTTAGGGTTTGGAAAATGTATGATGACAGTAGCTGGAGAGCCATGTAAGAAAGCTTTATTAGAAAGTGGAAATCTCATTCGTGTGGCTACAAAATATCCAATGATTGCAAAAAAATATTTTGATCAAACAGGACGTAGTGTAGAGATTATTAAATTACATGGTTCAGTGGAATTAGGACCCATTGTAGGGCTTTCTGATGTGATTGTAGATATTGTAGAGAGTGGAAAAACTTTAAAAGAAAATGGGCTTATTGTTTTAGAGGAGATTGTACCACTTTCAGCCAGATGCATTGTGAATCGCGCAAGTTTTAAAGTGAAATATGAAGAAATTAATACGCTGATTAAACAAATTGAAGCGAGATTGGAGGAGTAAATCATGATTGAAATGATAGAAAGTAAAGAAGCACTTGATGGTTTAAGAATGATTTTAAAAGAACGTGGCAATATGGATACAGGTGAAGCTGCCATCACAGCTAAAGAGATTGTAAGACGTGTAAAGGCAGAAGGGGATAAGGCACTTTTTGAATATACTAGAAAATTTGATTACCCAGAAATGGATGAGGGTAAAGTAAAAGTTTCATTAGATGAAATGAAAGCTGCTTTTGAAGGATTAGAACCAGATTTACAAAGAGCAATGCAACTTTCAGCAAATCGCATTGAAGCCTTTCATGAAAAGCAAAAACAAAATACATGGATTGATGTAAAAGAAAATGGAGAAATATTAGGTCAACGTGTGATGCCGCTTGAAAAAGTAGGGGTTTACGTACCAGGTGGAAAAGCAGCTTATCCATCTTCTGTATTAATGAATGTGATTCCAGCAAAGGTAGCAGGGGTTAAACAAATTGTCATGACAACACCAGCTAATAAGGAAGGTAAGTTAAGTCAGGAAGTTTTAGCAGCAGCTTATATTGCAGGGGTAACAGAAGTCTATAAAATAGGAGGCGCACAAGCAGTTGCAGCTTTAGCTTTTGGAACAGAGACCATACCAAAAGTAGATAAGATTGTAGGGCCAGGTAATATTTATGTAGCTTTAGCTAAAAGAGAAGTTTTTGGTTATGTTAGTATTGATTCTATTGCAGGTCCGAGTGAGATTTTAATTGTAGCAGATGAAAGTGCAAATCCAACTTTCCTAGCAGCTGATTTATTATCACAAGCAGAACATGACCAATTAGCTTCAAGTATTTTAATTACACCAGATAAAGAGCTTGCACAAAAGGTACAAAAAGAAGTAGCACGTTTTTATGAAATCATGCCACGTCAAGCTATTTTAAAAGAGTCTTTAACACGCTTTTCAAAAATTATCATTGTAAAAGATTTAAAAGAAGCATGCGATTTAGCTAATGAAATTGCACCAGAGCATTTAGAACTTGCTGTAGCCGCTCCATTTGAGGTCATGACACAAATTAAAAATGCAGGCGCTATTTTCTTAGGACACTATACACCAGAACCTGTGGGAGATTATATGGCAGGTCCAAACCATGTCTTACCAACTAATGGAACAGCACGTTTCTTTTCTCCTCTTGGCGTAGATGACTTTGTAAAGAAAAGTAGTATTTTATCTTTTACAAGAGAAGCGTTATTACCATTAGGAGAGGATATTGTAAGATTTGCTAAAAGTGAAGATTTACATGCACATGCTTTATCTGTACAGGTTCGATTGGATGAGGAGGAAAAATAATGAGATTTTTGCGTAATCGATTTAGCACATTAAAGCCTTATCATTCAGACTATTTAACAGAAGGAACTATTTTAAATTCAAATGAAAGTCCTTATGAAGTACCACAAGCTTTAAAAGATTATATGAAAGAAAATATAGATAAACTTTTAGTCAATCGTTATCCAGATACAGATAGTTCAAAGTTGATAGCGGCAATTAGTAAAGCATATGATGTAGAAGCTGAACAAGTGACTTGTGGTGTAGGTTCAGATGAGTTAATTGATTGTATTTTAGCAAGTTGTTTAGATGAAGATGATCAGGTGCTGATTCCTTATCCTTCATTTAGTATGTACTCAGAGTTTACGCTTTTAAATAATGGCATGGGTATAAAAGTACCCCTAAAGTCTGATTTTACTTATGACATAGAAGCAATGAAGAAGGTTATAGAAGAAAAACAGCCTAAAGTTATCTTTATTTGCAATCCTAATAATCCAACAGGATGCATTATGCCGAAGGAAGAGATTGAAGCTATTTTAAAACTTTCTAAAGGATTAGTCATTGTAGATGAGGCTTATGAAGATTTTGCAAGCCAACCTATTTCTGTTATTCCACTGATTAATCAGTATGATAACCTTATTGTACTTCGTACCTTTTCAAAAGCTTATGCTTTAGCAGGCGCACGTGTAGGTTATGCCATTGCATGTAAAGAATTAATTGACTTAATCAATACTGTTAAACCGCCATACAATCTGAATATGTTTACTCAGCTTGCTGCAACTTGGGCAATAGAACATAGAGAAATTTTTAAAGCCAATGCCAAAAAAATAATTAGTCAAAGAGCTTATGTAGAGGAAGGGCTAAAAACACTTGGGTTTAAAACCTATCCTTCAGAATCTAACTTTATTTGGCTAGAGATGGAAGATGATTATTTTGATGCATTAAGAGAAAGAAAAATTTATATTCGTAAGATGGCTGTAGAAAATAAAAACTATTATCGTATTACCATTGGAACGCCAGAAGAAAATGAAATTTTGCTGACTGCTTTAAAGGAGTTGAAGAAATGAGAAGAGCAAGCTTACAAAGAGATACAGCAGAAACTAAGATTAAGCTGAGCTTAAATTTAGATGGTGAGGGTAAAACAAATATCCAAACAGGTATTGGATTTTTTGATCATATGCTTACCCATATAGGCAAACATAGTTTGAGTGATTTAGAAGTAGTAGTAAATGGAGACTTAGAAGTAGATTGTCATCATAGTGTAGAAGATACAGGGATTGTGCTTGGTCAAGCAATTAGAGAAGCCGTAGGCAATAAAGAAGGGATTAATCGCTATGGTCAGGCTATTATTCCTATGGATGAAGCGCTTATTTTATGTGCTATTGATTTATCTGGCAGACCTTATGTAGATGTAGATACACCATTTACTGTAGAACGTGTAGGTGCATTTGATACAGAAATGGTAGAGGAGTTTTTTAGAGCAGTCGCTGTAAATGCAGGAATGAATTTGCATATACAGGTCCTACGTGGGAAAAACAATCATCATATTATAGAGGGAATGTGTAAAGCATTTGCAAAAGCCCTTTTAATGGCAGTGACTTTAAATCCACGTATTAAAGGCGTTCCATCTACTAAAGGTATGTTGGAGGTGTAGTCATGAAAATAACCATTATTGATTATGGAATGGGCAATTTAAAAAGTGTCCAAAAGGCTTTTACAGCTTTAGATTTAGAAACAGAGATTACAAATAATCCAGAAAGTATTTTAAAAGCAGACAAAATTGTGCTTCCAGGAGTAGGGGCTTTTAGAGATGCAATTCATACTTTAAATGAAACAGGTATGAGCGAGGCGATTGGTGAAGCTGTAAAAAAAGGAACACCATTCTTAGGCATTTGCCTAGGAATGCAGCTTGTTTTTGAAAAAAGTTATGAATATGGAGAGTATAAAGGACTAGGGCTTATACCAGGAGAAATTGTTCGTTTTAAACCAGAGGATATGACGCTTCCTAATGGAGACATGTTAAAAGTACCTCATATGGGATGGAATACATTAGAGATTGTTAAGCCAGAGCCATTATTTAAAGGCATTGAAGATCAAAGTTCGGTTTATTTTGTACACTCTTATTATTTGGAAACACAAGCAGATGTAGTAAGCTGTTATACAGATTATGGGACACGTATTGCTGTAGCAGCGCAGAAAGATCATGTTTTTGCAACTCAGTTCCATCCAGAAAAAAGTGGACCGGTAGGCTTGAAAATTTTAGAAAACTTTGGAGGCATCTAATATGAAATTATATCCAGCAATTGATTTAAAAGACGGCAAGTGTGTTCGTCTTTTACAAGGTGATTATAATGAAGTAACCGTATATGGGAATCATCCAGGAGAAATGGCTAAGAAATGGGAAAGTCTTGGCGGAGATTTTTTACATATTGTAGACCTTGATGGTGCTAAAGCAGGTAAGGGAATAAATGAAGAAGCTATTTGTGAGATTGTAAAATCCGTCAATATCCCTATTGAGTTAGGTGGAGGGATTCGAACACTGGAAGATATTCAGTTACAACTAGACCGCGGCGTGAATCGTGTCATTTTAGGAAGTGCAGCTATTAAAAATAAAGCATTAGTAAAAGAAGCTATTGAAACTTTTGGGGCTGAAAAAATTGTAGTAGGGGTAGATGCAAAAGGTGGTATGGTAGCAGTAGAAGGCTGGCTAGAGGTAACCGATACAAGTGCACTTGCTTTTTGTAAAGAACTTGAAAAAATAGGTGTTCAAACAGTGATTTATACAGACATTGCAAAAGATGGTATGATGCAAGGTCCTAATATAGAGGAAACTAAAAAGCTAGTAGATGAAACTCAGCTTCAAATTGTCGCTTCAGGTGGGGTTTCTTCATTAGAAGATTTAAAAGCTCTAGAAAAAATAGGGGTACATGGTGCTATTATTGGTAAAGCCATTTATACAGGTGCGATTCAATTAGAAGAAGCTGTTGCTTTATTTAA
>JAFOHG010000004.1 GCA_017421915.1 Cellulosilyticum sp.
GAAACTTCTTTACCCTTTACAACCTTATAAACTTTGTATAGAGGTGGTTGTGCTAAATAAAGATGTCCATTTGCAATTAATGGTCTCATATATCTATAAATATATGTCATCCATAAAGTTCTTAATAGCGATAGGTAATCCTTTGAGGTTATCTCCAGATTTTCCCCCGCTCCGCACCGTGCGTGCGACTTTCACCGCACACGGCGTTCCATCAAATTACAACTTTAACTTCACTCAATTTTCTACTACCACATAATTTGCGTAGTGAATTAACTTTTTTAATCATCTCGCTTGTAAGTTTAAGTTTTTCCATAAGCCTTTTTTCTGTGTCTTCAGATGTACAGTGAATTAATCTATGTACGTCCGTATTGACGTATGTTAGATTTTTATATTCATCTGTTCCACCTTTGTTTCTTGGCTTTTTATGGTGTACTTCCATTTCTCCTATTTCTAGAGGTAGCTTTGTGATTGCACATAAGCCTAATTGTCCAGAGTATAACGAAATTCTATTGTCATTGTATTCTGCTGTTTGGTTTTCTACTGGATTATCTCTTAGATACCTAAGTATCATCCAGCTTACCGTTTCTAGCTCCTTGTGAATTAACTTTCTTCCTGATTCTGTGTAATTACATATGTCATTGTTAAAGTTCATAGGTGGCTTATTCGTTATCGCCTGTATTGGAATCATTGCATATGTGGTTTTTTCTTTTTTGTTGATATTTTCCTTGTGGACATAGGTTTTTATTTTGTACCTATTGTACCTTTCAAGTTTTCCTTTTGCACCCACATATCTACTTATTTTAAACTTTAGCCGTAGCTGATTATATTGTTTTCGTAAGACTCGATAAGCGATTTTTTTGAAGTCAGTATTGACTTCTGTTGCTATTTTGTAGTAGTTATGCTGTCCTAGTATAACAGAGTTATATCTCATTACACCTCGCCTACTAGCGTCAGCCTTAATCTTTTTAATTTCTTCTTTTAGCCTGCTTAATATTCTTTTCATCTGCTTATCAGCAATATGTGATGTGCAGACAAATTTTTTCTTCTTAGGCTTTAATTTAAGTTTGAAACCTAGGAAGTCTGTATAATTCTTTCTTAAATTGGTAACTTTAGACTTATCAGGACTAATTTCCAAGTGGAGTCTTTCTGATAGCCATTGCTTAGTTGCTATAAATATCTTTTGAGCATCTTCGTAACTTGAGCAGAATATTTTAAAGTCATCTGCGTATCTGACTATAAACATCTTCTTTAGTTTGGCTTTAGAGTCCTTTAATGCCCTGTACTTATTTGAGTGGTCAAGGTATGTCTTCCCAGACTTTTGAGTCCTTAATTTACTGTAATTTTTCCTAGTAGGGAAGGACTCCCATTGGCTACTCACCCACCAATCCAGTTCATTGAGCACTATATTCGCTAGTAGTGGTGATAATATCCCACCCTGTGGTGTGCCTTTTTTCTGAACTCCAATTCCTTTAATTTCTGCTTTTAGCATTTTATTTATAACACATATCAAGTTTTTATCTTGAATACCTAAGCTCCACATTTGTTTTATCAGTTTAGAGTGGTTTACATTGTCGAAGAATCCTTTGATGTCTACATCAACAACATAGTGTAATTTTGATTTGTTCATTAATGTCATTGCTCTTGCTATAGCATGATGCGTTGACCTATTTGGTCTAAATCCATAGCTGTGATGATAAAATTTAGCTTCACAGATAGGTTCTAGAACTTGCTTTATACATTGTTGTATCAGTCTATCCTCGATTGTAGGTATTCCTAAAGGTCTGGTTTTACCATTTTCTTTTGGAATTTCTTTTCTCCTCACTGATTGTGGCTTATAGTTTTCCAATCTATTTCTGACATAATTTATGACTTCCTCGATACTCATTTTAGAAATGTCTCGGATATCTCTGTGATTTGTACCACTTGTTTTACTACCCTTGTTCTTTCTAATGTTACGGTAAGCTAGTTTGATATTCTCTTCGCTTACTATTAATGGCATCAAGTTTTTAAACTTTTTGTTCGCTTTGCTTTCTTTATAAAGCTTATCGAAAATTTCTTGAGTACTGTAGTACTCATTATTCCTAAGAGAAGTTTTCTTCGTTAGTTTCTCTCCGTCAAAATGTGTCATTAGTTAGCTATTACTCCTTACGGTGTTTTTCGCTTCTCTTAGTCTTACTCGAACCTAATTTTCAAAAATTGTTTTACTAGATTGCTCTAGTAGCAAAGTTCAAAGTCATATTCTGACTTGTGCCTATCCCTCCACAGCTTATTATCACTGCTTCAACGGTACTGTGGCACTACTCTCACCAAGATTAAGAAATGTTATAGTTAAAGATTTAGTTTTCCTTATCTCTATATTACCTTTCCATCTCAACACTTCGTAGGATGTAGCTCCTCCATGTTCTTGGCTTTCCACGTTCCAACAACTAATATCCTTACATATGTCTTTAGGTGCTTCCTTTAATCCTGTCTTGCACAATGTTGCCTGTAACAACATAAGGAATTTCATATCCACAAATTTTACTTTTCCTCACAAGACCACACAACTTTGGTGTGAGTAACATTTCTATTACTTCGGGCTTATAGGACTGTACATTCAGAAGTTCGTCAGTTATTTTGTTTACACGTTATAACATTCTCACCATGGACATTTTATGGACCCCCGACCTATCATACACTCGACCACCTCTGGTTCGCCTTTCCTCTATGCTATCTTAGATACCATGTTAGGGTGCACTCTCAGCCGACTTCACCGAGCTCCACACAGTTCATTGTCTACCCAAATCTCTGCATGTCGGAGTATTAGGGGTGCATTTCAGGACGTTACTCCTTCATTCTACATCTCTCAAATTGTTAGTTCTCCTAGCTCCTAAGAGCTAGTGGCTAGTCTTTTCAACTAGCAACGTGTCGCACTATGATATCCATCTACATCGGCATCACTCATTATTATAATCTTATCGTATTTTAAATCTTCTTCTTTATAATTATCTAAGGTTCCAGTACCAATAGCAGTATTAAATATTTTTAATTCTTCAGAAGCAAGAACATTTTCTAGCTTTTGCTTTTCAGTATTCATTATTTTACCTTTAGATGGCATAATTGTTTGGAATCTTCTATCTCTAGCCTGCTTTGCAGAACCTCCGGCAGAATCTCCCTCAACTACGATAAACTCATTAACTGTATTATCCTTTAATGTACATACAGCAACCTTTCCTGCAAGTGGTGCTGTTCCTTTACCTATCTTTTTCTTTTCAGCTTCATTTATCTTTTTAATTTTTTCTCTTCTTTGAGCCGCAGCAAGTGCATTATTTATAAGACTTGTAGCAATCTCTTTATTATCTTCTATCCACTCACAAAGCTTAGTATATGCTAAATCATTCATCATTGTATAAGCTTCTGAACTTCCAAGCTTAGTTTTCGTTTGTCCTTCAAATACTGCATTAGTTATTTTAATTCTAACTATTGCAGTGATTCCTTCTCTTAAGTCATCACCTTCAAAGTCTTTATCCTTTTCTTTAACTAACCCAAGTTTTTTAGACCACTCTTTAAATGCTCTTGTCATTCCTGTCTTAAACCCTGATTCATGAGTTCCAGCTTCGGTAGTTGGTATATTATTAACATAACTTGCAATATATTCAGTAGTAGAGTCTGTAAATTGCATACAAACTTCACCATACATTGAAATATTATTTATTACTCTTTCCCCTTCAAAAAGAATAGGAACTTGATGGATAGTAGTCTTACTTTCATTTAAGTAATCTATAAAGTCTAGTAATCCTCTCTCAGAATAATATTCCTTTCTAACCTCTTCATCTTTTCTTCTATCTATAAGTTCAAGATGAATCCCTTTATTTTGGAATGCAAGTTCTTGTAATCTTTCATCTATAATATCAAATTTAAAATCAGTTGTAGAAAAAACTTCTCCATCTGGTTTAAATGTAACCCTAGTTCCAGTATCCTTTGCTTTACCAATAACCTCTAACTTAGTAACCGCAGTACCTGGCATATCCTTTTTTAATTCTTTATCATAGGCATATTCAAATCTTTGCTTATATATATTTCCATTCTGATGAACTTCAACTTCAAGCCATTTAGAAAGTGCATTAACTACAGCTGCTCCAACTCCATGAAGACCTCCTGAGGTTTTATAGTTTTTATTATCAAACTTACCTCCAGTATGTAATTCAGTAAATACCATTTCCACCCCTGACTTTTTCTTAACAGGATGGATTCCTGTTGGTATTCCTCTACCATTATCTATAACTGTTACACTTTTATCTTTATTTATAATAATTGTTGCCTTATCTCCAAAACCATTAGATATCTCATCTATAGAGTTATCTAGTATCTCCCATATACAATGATGTAAACCCTTTGTTCCTGTGGAACCTATATACATCCCTGGTCTAATTCTAACAGGTTCAAGTTTTTCTAAGGATGTCAGGTCAGTTACATCATACTTATTGTTAGCTTCACTCTTCATATAAACCTCCAAATTTTTAACTTGTTTACATTGTAAGTAGTAATTTTATATAATACATAAAATTATATTATAAAAAAATCAAACTAATGTTCTTATTAACTTTTTAATTTTATCATATTTTTTCTTTTATTTAAAATTTTGTTTTAAAACAATTTTAAATATATAAATTATCATTATTTAACTTATTAAAATATTTTTGTTAATTTATTTATAATTATAATTCTATTAAAAGATATACTACTAAAATTATTAATTACATTTCAATTTTTTATTATACTATTATCCAATAAATTAAATAAATATAAATAAAAAGCCAAATTACTTTATTTTTTACATTAATAAAATAACTTGGCTTTTTGTCATTATATTTAATTATATCTTTAAAGAATCCTATACAATTCCTTGTGCCATCATAGCATCAGCAACCTTCTTAAATCCAGCTATATTAGCTCCCATTAATATATTACCTTCTTGTCCATATTC